>DATFRR010000320.1:0-11149 GCA_035263025.1 Micromonosporaceae bacterium | reverse complement strand
TGAGCGTGCTCGCCGAGCTCGTCGACGCGTGGGTGGCGCAACGCACCGCAGAGCCGGCTGCCTAACTGTGGGGCTGGTCGTCTGACTGTGGGGTTGGTCGTCTGACTGTGGGGCTGGTCGTCTGACTGCGGGGTTGGTCGTCTGACTGCGGAGCTGGTCGCCGGACTTGTGTCCGCGCCTCGGCACCGCAACGACGGCGCTGGATACGACACTGTCGACGCGGCGACATCGCGCGCGACAGCATCGCGACACGGCAGCGTCGAAAGGCTTCGACTGCATCGCGACACGCCAGTGTCAAAGGGCCGAGACGACGCTCGACACCACCCCAATACAGCGACTGACCCGTAGTCGGGGCCGAGTGCTCGCGAGGTCTCGATACGCCGCGTAGTCCCAAGTAGACGGGCTGCAATCGTCGTTACCGAGCCGTAATGGCGGCCTTGTTGATCGGTACCTTGTATACAGGATACGTTCGGGTTCCGGAACGGACCGGGAGGACCCGATGCCGCGTAAATTCCCAACCCCTCGACTCGATAACCCCCAACTCCATTTGCTTGAGCCGGGTCAGGGCACCCGGATGACCCGAGCCTGGACCTTCAGAAGCCGGGCGACCAGAGGCATTGTCGTTCTCGCGACCCTTACCCTCGCGATGGCCGGATGCAGCTCGATTTCCTCGGGGTCAGGTAACTCCTCGTCCAACAACAACAAGGCAGCCAAGGCGGGCGGTACGCTCACCGTCGCGCTTGCGGGCGAGCCGGACGCGCTCGACCCGACCACCGGCCGTACGCTTGTCGGCCGCAGCGTCTTTGCGTCTATTTGCGAGAAGCTCTACGACGTCGACAGCAAGCTCGCGGTCGTGCCGCAGCTCGCGGCGTCGTTGCCACAGTTCTCGTCGGACGGACTGACCGTCACGATCAAGCTGCGCTCCGGCGTCAAGTTCGCCGACGGCACGCCGATGGACGCCACCGCGGTCAAGGCGAGCCTCGACCGTGACATGACATTGCCCGGCTCCGCGCGCCAGAGCGAACTCACCAGCATCGACAACGTGTCGGTGGCCGACCCGACCACCGTGACCATCAAGCTCAAGGAGCCGTTCACGCCGTTGACCGCGATCCTCGCCGACCGCGCCGGCATGGTGATGTCGCCGACCGCGCTGCAGTCCGAGGGCGCGAACTTCGGCGAGCACCCGGTCTGCGTCGGCCCGTTCAAGTTCTCCACTCGCGTCGCGCAGGACCGCATTGAGGTCGTCAAGGACCCGAACTACTACGACGCCAGCAAGGTCCTGCTGGACAAGATCGTTTACAAGATCATTGCCGACCCGGAGACCCGGTTCAACAACTTGCAGTCCGGTGACGTCCAGGTGCTCGACACCGTGGCGGCCACCGATGTCGACGCGTTGAAGGCGGACTCGAAGCTCCAGTTGCTGAGTTCCGACTCGCTCGGCTATCAGGGCATCACGATCAACATCGGAAATGTCGACGGCGTCGGCAAGCCCGGTCGGGCGCTGCCGGCGAAGTTGGCCAGCCCGATGTCGACGAACGCTCAGGTGCGCCAAGCGTTCGAGCTGAGCCTCGACCGCGACGCGATCAACAAGGTCGTGTTCCGCGGTGAGTTCAGCCCGGCCTGTGGACCGATCAGCCCGGCGAGCCCGTTCTCAACTCCGGAAGCTCAGGTGTGCCCGAAGCACGACCCGACCGCGGCGAAGGCGCTGTTGGCCTCGGCTGGCGTTTCGACGCCGGTGAAGGTCAGCATGATCATTGGCAACACGCCGGACGCGGAGCGATTGGGCCAAGCGATTCAGGCACAGGTGAAGGACGGCGGCTTCGACCTTCAGCTGGTGCCGGTCGAGTTCGCGGCATCGTTGGACCAGACCGACGCCGGTCAGTACCAGCTGTTCCAGATCGGTTGGTCGGGCCGCGTCGACCCGGACGGCAACATTGCGAACTTCGTCAGCACGCTCGGCTCGCAGAACAACGACGGCTACACCAACCCGTCCGTTGACACGCTGCTCGAGCAGGCGCGGTCGCAAGCCGATGTGGCCGCGCGCGCGAAGATCTACGGCCAGGTGATCACTCAGCTGCACCAGGACGTACCGATCATCTACCTGTACCGGCAGAAGAACTTCACCGGCGTCTCCCGCACAGTCGTGGGGGTTCAGGTGTTCGGTGACGGCCTGCTCCGATTCAAGACCGCGGGCTTCGCGGCCTGATCGCATTGCACGGTGGTGGTCGCGAGCGGGCGCTCGCGACCACCACCGGTTCGCTGACAGTACGGCTCGCAGATAGCACGGCTCGTGAACGAGGTGGCGGTCGGAGAGGAGGCCGATGGGCCGGTACGTGCTACGTCGCCTCCTCGAGTCGGCGGTCACGTTCGTTCTCGTGACGATCGTGGTGTTCGTCGGTGTCCGCGCACTGCCCGGCGACCCGGCGCGAGCGCTTGCCGGCGAGGAGAGTGATCCGGCGTCGCTGGCACAGATCCGCAAGTCCTTCGGGCTCGACGAGCCGATCCCGCTGCAGTACGTCCACTATGTCGGCAACGCGCTGCATGGCGACCTCGGCCGGTCGTCGCGCACTGGGCTGCCAGTTGCTACCACGATTCGCCAGGCGCTGCCGGTCACGTTGCAACTGGCTATCTTCGCGGTTGTCATCGCGGCGCTGATCGGGCTCATCGCCGGTGTGGTCGCCGCGGTACGTCGGCGCAGCGCGGCCGAGTGGGCGGCGAACAGTGTGGCGTTGCTTGGCCTGTCCGTACCGAGCTTTTGGTTCGGGCTGATGGCGGTGCTGGTGTTCGCGATCGCGTACCCGATCCTGCCGGCATCCGGCTTCGTGTCGGTGTTCTCCGATCCGTGGCAGAGCTTCCGCCACCTGCTGATGCCGGCCGTGGTGCTCGGTTCCGCCCTCGCCGCCGTCATCATGCGGCAGACCAGGTCGGCGATGATCGAGGCGATGAGTACGGATTACATCCGGACCGCCCGGGCCAAGGGTCTCGGCGGCCGGCAGGTCATCTTCGGGCACGCGTTGCGCAACAGCCTGATCGTGGTCACGACGATCGTCGGTCTGCAGCTTGGCGCGCTGATCTCCGGTGCCGTGGTCACCGAGCAGATCTTCGTCCTACCCGGTTTCGGCAAGCTCACCATCGACGCCGTGTTCACGCGTGACTACCCGATGATCCAGGGCGTCGTACTCGTGACCGCGACCGCCTACATCGGCATCAACCTGCTCGTCGATCTGCTGTATAGCGTGATCGACCCGCGTGTCCGGGTGGGCGGTGCTGCGCTGTGACGACCTTCGAACTTGTGACGCTCGACGAGACCGCGGCCCGTCCGCAGGCCCTCGGTGGTCGGCGGGTGCTGCGCCGTCTGAGGCGCAACCCACTCGCGCTGGCCGGCCTTATCGTCGTCGTGGTCGCGGTCATCCTGGCGATCTTCGCGAATCAGATCGCACCGTTCGCGCCGGATCACACGAACTTCTCGGCCGCGCTGACGCCGCCGTCTGCGAAGCACTGGTTCGGCACCGACGAGCTCGGTCGCGACCAGCTGTCCCGGGTGCTGTTCGGCCTGCGCGTCTCGCTGTCGGTCGCGGCGCTGTCGGTGGCGCTGTCGCTGGTCGTCGGCGTACCACTCGGGCTGGCCGCGGGGTTCTACGGATTCCTCGACCCGCTCGTGTCGCGGGTCGCGGACACGCTGCTCGCATTCCCGTTCCTCATCCTCGCGGTCGGGCTCGCCGCGATTCTTGGCCCGTCGCTCGGTACGGCAACCATCGCGATCGGCGTCGGCAACGTACCCGCGATCATCCGCATCACGCGCAGCGAAGCGTTACGCCTGAGAGGCCTGGACTTCGTGGCGGCCGCGGTCGCGGACGGCGCGAGCGACTTTGTCGTGCTGCGACGCCACATCCTGCCCAACGCAGTGAACACACTGATCGTGCAGGCAACCGTGGCGGCACCGGCGGCGATCATCGGCGAGGCCGTGCTGTCGTTCCTCGGCCTCGGCATCCGCCCGCCGAATCCGTCGCTGGGTGTGATGCTCGCCAGCGCGCAACCGCTCTTCCGTGACGGCCCTTGGCTCGCCGTGCTGCCCGGCATCTGCATCGTGATCGTCACGCTCGGCCTGAATTTGTTGGGCGATGGGCTGCGCGACGCCCTCGATCCGCGGGAGTCGCCGCGATGACCGCCGGCAACGGAGTGCCCGAGCAGTCGGCCCGAGACTGGACGGTGGAGAGCGTGCCGTCCGTGGAAAGCGTGCCGTCCGTCGAGCGCGCGGCGTCGAGCCTGTCCGGGCGCGAGACGTTGCTCTCGGTACGGGACCTGTCGGTGCGGTTCCGGACCGAAGACGGTCCAGTGCTCGCCGTCGACGCTGTGTCCTTCGACGTCGGCCAGCGAGAGGTGCTTGCGTTGGTCGGCGAGTCGGGCTGCGGCAAGAGCGTGACGGCGATGGCGCTCACCCGTCTGCTGCCGAGCAACGCCAACATCTCCGGTGCGGTGAAGCTCGGCAGCCGATCGTTGCTCGATCTGTCCGAGCCGGACCTTCGGGACGTACGCGGTAAAGACATCGCGTACGTGTTCCAGGAGCCGATGACGTCACTGAACCCGGTGCTCACCGTCGGGCGTCAGATCGGCGAGGTGCTCCGTCGACACCAGCAGATGCGCGGAGCGGCGGTGATTCGTCGGGCCACCGAGCTGCTCGACCTCGTCGGGATTCCGCTGCCGGACCGTCGCGTACGGGAATATCCACACCAGCTGTCCGGCGGCATGCGGCAGCGCGTGATGATCGCGATGGCGGTCGCCTGCCGACCGAAGCTGCTCGTCGCCGACGAGCCGACCACGGCACTCGACGTGACCGTACAGGCGGGCATCCTCGACGTCCTGCGTGATCTGCGCGCCGAGATCGGCACGGCGGTGCTGCTCATCACGCATGACCTGGGAGTCGTTGCCGACCTCGCGGATCGCGTCGTGGTCATGTACGCCGGCCGGACCATCGAGGAGGCCGGCACCGACGTGTTGTTCGCGCGCCACAGCCATCCGTACACCCGTGGGTTGTTGGAGGCCGTGCCGAACCCACAGCGACGCGCGGACGGTGGCCTGCGGGAGATCCCGGGTCGCGTGCCGACCATGCGCAACTCGCCGGCCGCGTGCACATTCGCGGCGCGCTGCGAGTTCGCCGACGAGCTATGCAGTCGCGAACGACCGGCGTTGCTGCCCGGACCGGCCGGCCATCCGGTGCGCTGCTTCCATCCGTTGCCGGCGACCATTGAGGTCGTGAAATGAGCGGCCCTGCGATGAAGACCGTGCTCGAGGTCGTCGACCTCGTCAAACACTTCGGTCCAGTGCGTGCCGTGGACGGCGTCAGCCTGACCGTCGCGGAGGGCGAGGTGGTCGGCCTGGTGGGGGAGTCGGGCAGCGGCAAGAGCACGCTTGGGCGCTGCGTGACGCGGCTCGTCCCGGTCACCGCTGGAGAAGTGCACATCAACGGTACGGACATCTCCCGCCTCAGCCGTCACCGCCTGCGGCCGTTGCGCCGTGACTTCAACATCGTGTTCCAGGATCCGGCGTCGTCGTTGAATCCGCGGATGACGGTCGGCGACATCATCTCGGAGCCGTTGCGGCTGCACAGGGTCGGCACGCGCGTGACTCAGGAGCAGCGCGTCACGGAGCTGCTCGACCAGGTCGGCCTGCAGGCAGAAGTGTCGCGTCGGTATCCCCACGAGCTGTCCGGCGGGCAACGTCAGCGGGTGAGCCTCGCTCGGGCACTCTCCGCCGGGCCATCGCTGCTGGTGGCCGACGAGCCGACATCGGCGCTGGACGTCTCGGTGCAAGCCGCGGTGCTGAACCTGATCGGTCGACTGCAAGCCGAGCTCGGCTTCGCGTGCCTGTTCGTGACGCACGACCTTGCCGCCGTCGAGTTTCTCGCACAGCGCGTAGCCGTGATGTATCTCGGCGTACTCGTCGAGGTCGCCGACCGTGACGCGCTGTTCGCGGCGCCGCGGCATCCGTACACTCAGGCGTTGTTGTCGGCGGCGCCGATTCCCGACCCGGTGGTTCAGCGCGGCCGTCAGCGGATTGTGCTGTCCGGCGAGGTACCCAGCCCGATCGACCCGCCGTCCGGCTGTCGCTTCCACCCGCGGTGTCCCGTCGCCGTGCCGGAGTGTGCAACCGTTGTTCCGGCCTTGCGCCCGGTCGGACCGTCTGGTGAACTCGTCGCTTGCCACCTCGTGAACGACGACGGGACCGGCCCACGGCTAACCTAGACGACCGCGGCGTGATCGACCGTGGGCGATCGATGGTGTTGGCTGGATCGTGGGGTTGGGCTTGATCGTGGGGTCGTGCTTGGTCGGCTAGCGGGCAGCGTCGCGTGCCACGCCGGACCGCCTGGGCCGACGGGTGGTGTGGGTATATGAGCCGTGGGTATATGAGCCGTGGGAATTTGAGCTGTGGGAATTTGAGCTGTGGGGATATGAGGAGAGCGAACCGATGAACCCGACCAGGCCGCAGCTCGCGGGGACGTTCGGAATGGTCGCATCGTCGCACTGGTTGGCGTCCGCGGCCGGCATGGCGGAACTGGAGCAGGGCGGCAACGCGTTCGACGCGGTCGTCGCAGCCGGGTTCACCCTTCAGGTCGTCGAGCCGCATCTGAACGGTCCGGGCGGAGAAGCGCCGATCATCTTCGCGCGGTCGGACGATGATGCGCCGACCGTGCTATGTGGGCAGGGTCCGGCGCCGAGCGGCGCGACCATCGCGCACTACCGCGACCTGGGCCTTGAGCTGATCCCCGGCGCCGGCCCGCTTGCGGCCGCGGTTCCCGGCGCGGTCGAGGCGTGGCTCACGATATTGCGCGATCACGGTACGCGGCGGCTCGCCGACGTACTCGCGTATGCGATTTCGTACGCGGACCGCGGCCATCCACTGCTGCCGCGTGCCGCCGGCGCGATCAGTCAGGTGGCGAAGTTGTTCGCCAACGACTGGACGACGTCGGCCGAAGTGTTCCTGACCGGTGATTCGGCACCCGGCCCTGGCACGCTGTTCCGCAATCCTGCGCTAGCCGAGACGTACCGGCGTCTGGTGGCAGCCGAGACAGCGGCGAGCGGCGGACGCGAGGCGGGCATCGACGCGGCCCGGCGGGCATGGCGTGAGGGTTTCGTCGCGGAGGCGGTCGACGCGTTCGCCCAGCGGCCGTTCCGGCACCCGCACGGCGGGCACCACACCGCCGTGATCAGTGGCGCCGATCTGGCCGCGTTCACCGCCGAATATGAAGCGACGACGTCGCACCCGTTCCGGGATGTGGTCGTACACAAGACGTCCGGTTGGGGACAAGGCCCGGTTCTGTTGCAACAACTCGCAATGCTGGACGGGTACGACGACGCGGCGATAGATCCGAGTACGCCGGACGGCGTACACGTCGCGGTCGAGGTAACCAAGCTCGCTTTCGCCGACCGTGACGCGTGGTACGGCGACGCGGTACCGCCGCCGCTGCACGCCTTGCTGGACAAGGGATATACGGAGTCGCGCCGTGCTCTCGTCGGCGACGACGCGAGCCTCGTACTCCGTCCCGGCGCACCCGACGGACAACGGCCGCGCATGCCAGCTCTGCTCGCACACATGCTCAATGCTCCGAACCCGTCGGAGGCGGCAGCCACCGAACCAGCCACCGAACCAGCCAGTGTGCCAGCCACCGAGTCAGCCAGCGTGCCAGCCACCGAGTCAGCCAGCGTGCCAGCCACAGCGCCTGCGGAGCGCCCAACGAACGAATCCGCCGTCCCGACGCAGGGGACGCTCGGCGAGCCGACAGTGGAGCGCGACGGTGTTGCGCGCGGCGACACGTGCCACGTAGACGTCGTCGACCGCTGGGGCAACATCGTGTCCGCGACACCGAGCGGCGGTTGGTTGCAGAGCTCGCCGGTGATTCCGCCGTTGGGCTTCCCGCTGGGTACGCGTCTGCAGATGTGTTGGCTCGAGGAGGGACTGCCGGCGAGCCTTACGCCTGGCCGGCGGCCGCGCACCACGCTCAGCCCGACGATGATCTACCGTGACGGGCGGCCGGCGATCGCCTGCGGTACGCCCGGCGGCGACCAACAAGACCAGTGGCAGCTCGTGTTCCTGTTGTCGCATCTGGTTCGCAGACTGCCGCTCCAGGCGGCCATCGAGGCACCGAGTTGGCACAGCAACGCGGTGGCGAGCTCGTTCTTCCCACGCGACTCGCGGCCCGGCGAACTCGTCATGGAGGGTCGGTGGGGCGGTTCCGCCGTGGACGCGCTGCGGCGCCGTGGACACCGGGTGGTCGTCGCGGAGCCGTGGTCCCTCGGGCGCCTGGCCGCGGTCAGCAGAGACCCGGACACCGGTCTGATGCAAGCGGCCGCGGATCCGCGGGGTCGGCAGGCGTACGCCGTCGGACGCTAGCGCTGTGCCCCGAGCCTGCTAAGTGCCGCACCTGCTGAGCGCTGAGCCTTCGGATCGGAAGGCGGGAGTGTCCTACACCTTCCGAGTCACGAGGTGCCGTGCGCCGTTGGACCGCGCGCCGGAACTGACCGAGCTGCGCAGGCGGTGGTCATCTCCCACGTCCGGATCGACGGCGTCCCGATCGGCTGCGGATCGGTCGAAGGACCGGCCGTCGGCGGCGGCATTCGGGTGGTCGGCTGCATAGCTCAGCGCGATCTGTCGGGCCGCCCACACGTGCGTATGCGCGGCATGGCCGGCCGCTTCGGCATCGCCGGCGCTGATCGCGATCGCCAGCGCCTCGTGCTCCCGCCAGGAGTGCGGTGCGCGGCGCAGCGCGGTTTGCCGATAGACCCACTCCAAGCGGTCATGCAGCGAATCCATCATGCTGACCAGCAGCGCGTTGCCGGACATGCGGCAGACTTCGGCGTGGAACGCGGTGTTCAACCTCGCGAGCTCGGTCACCGACGCTGTTAGACCTGACAGCGCAAGACCTGACGACTCTGCATGGTGTGATGCGGTCACCGCGTCGGCCGAATGCGCTCTCCGTGACGCAGTGGGCGCCGAGGCATCCGACAAACCATGCTCAAGGGCTGCGAGACTGCCGGTCTCGGTCGCGGCGGTCTCGGCGACGATGCTCTGCAGCCGCGCGGCGCCGGCGGCGTCGATGCGCTGCGCGGCGAGTTGCGCGCTCAACACCTCGAGCGCGAGTCGCACCTCGAACAGGTTCTCGACGTCCTGCGTGGAGAGGCTTGCCACCACGGCACCGCGTCGTGCCTGGGCGATCAGGAAGCCTTCGCGTTCGAGTACGCGAATCGCCTCGCGCACCGGGTTTCGGGACACACCGAAGTCCAGCGCGAGTCGGTCCTCGGTCAGCCGGTGCCCGGGCGGGTATTCGCACTCGATGATCCGGCGACGCAGCTCCGCCACGACCTTGTCGCGCAGCGGCAAATGGTCCGCGCCGATCGTCGCATTTTGGGGCGTCGCATTTTGGGGCGTTGCATTTCGGGGCACTGTCGTCTGGGGCACCACAGTCACCGCTCACCTACCCAACGTGTCGTGCCTACCCTAGCGGTGGTGGCTGAAAAGTCACTGGACGCCCGGTAAGAGTCGCCGGACGCTCGACAATCGTTCACCGAGACGGCCAGCCGGGACCGCCTATCTGCGGGGATGGTACGGATTCCGTCGCGGTCGCTGTGCCGGATCGACGTGCGGAGGCGGTACGAATTCGGGGTGTTTGTCCGGCGCCAGCCGCACTGCCCAGCCGCCGTGATGGACGATGCGGTGGTGGTAGTTGCAGAGCGCCACGCCGTTGTCGCGAGCGGTGCTGCCGCCGTGGACCCAGTGCTGGATGTGATGGATCGTCGTCCAGCGCTCTGGCCGATCGCAGCCGGGGAACGCGCAGCCGTGATCGCGCAGCAGCACCGCCTGCCGGGCGGCTCCGGTAAACAATCGGCGGGTCCGGCCGAGATTGATCGGCACGCCGGCTCCACCCAGCACGGCCGGGAGGATCTGCGCGTCGCAGGCGAGTCGGCGTACGGCATCGGGCGACAACATCGCACCGGTATCCAGCTGTCCGACGGCGACATCACGACGCAGCGCCTCCCAGTCCACGGTGACGGTGATCTGAGGTGGTGTGCCGCCGTTCTCCGGTAGGCCACCGCTCGCGAGCGTCATTCGGCACACCTCGACGAGTGCGTCGGCGCGACGCGCCGCCGGCAAACGCAAATCCGGCCCGTCCTCGCCCCGCAGCGGCTTCGCGAGCGGATCGATGGCCGCGGTCACGATCGCCGCGCACTCGGCATCGAGGACGCCCGACAGCCGCATCCCGCCCAGTCCGTCGGCCGACAGCGTGAAGCCGCGTCGCTCCCACGCGTGGCGCTCCTCGCGCTCGAGGCGTTCGCGCAATCGGCGGTCGGCGAGATCGGGATCGATGTGCGCGATGATTCGCTCACCGAGCCGCTGCAACAACGTTGGTTCGAACTGAGCGGCACACTCAACGAGCTGCGCCTCGACCTTGTCCACCAACGCCGGGTCGTCGGCCGGGATCGCAGAGAGCACCCGTCCGGCGGCCGCGGCCTGTCCCGCATTGACTGTCCCGGACGCCACCGCGTCAGCGAGCACCGGCCGCGCGTCGAGCACCTCGCCGAGCGTGACGAGCTGGCGCGCGTCGCGCGCCGCGATGCGCAGCACGTCGCGCAGCCATGCCACGGTCGACGTCGCCGCTTGACTACGCGGCAAATCGCGACCGCGCGCCTCGTGAACCAGAGTGGCGAGCACGCCGGTTGCGCGGGAGACCAACCCGGCAAGGTCGACCGTCGCGGCCACGAGCTCCTCGTCGGAGAACGCAAAGCCGGGCCGAGCCGCAAAGGCGTCGATGCCGTCGACCGCCCGTGCCAGCTCGTCGTTCATGCATCGATTCTCGTACACGTGTACGACAATTGTCGGCCACCGATCCGGCAACCGTCCACTGTGGCACATTCGTTCGGCACGCAGCGGAAACCCTTGGCACCCCGGCAAACCAGCAAAAGCACAACCAATCGGCCGTCGACAGCTGTGTCCAGCGAGCGCCGCCGCCGAGCAACATTCCCGCCGAGCAACACTCCCGCCGACAAGCGGTTCCAGGGCCGGGGCCGATCCGGCCTCGGGTGGGGGATTTGAGCGCGTCTGGCGCTATAGCACCGATCGGGATACCCTCAGGGGGTATCCTGCCTAGGAGGCCATC
>DATFRR010000319.1:0-15704 GCA_035263025.1 Micromonosporaceae bacterium | reverse complement strand
GGCAAGGAATACGGCTCCGGCTCGTCACGCGACTGGGCCGCGAAGGGCACCGCGCTCCTCGGCGTCCGGGCCGTCATCGCGGAGAGCTACGAACGCATCCACCGCTCAAACCTGATCGGCATGGGCGTGCTGCCACTTGAGTTCCCTGCTGGGCACACCGCCGCATCGCTCGGGCTACGTGGCGACGAGACGTTCACGATTACCGGCATCACGGAACTCAATGACGGCACGACCCCGCGCACCGTACACGTGTCGGCCAGTGACGTTGAGTTCGACGCGATCGTCCGCATCGACACGCCCGGCGAGGCCGACTACTACCGCCACGGCGGCATCCTGCAGTTCGTGCTGCGCAAGATGCTCCAAGGCTGAGCGTCAAGCCCCGCGCCATCGTGCGCCCGGTCCGCGGTCATCTCGCGGTCCGGGCGCACGTTCATTTTGCCGGTACGGCGTGCCCTCAGCTCGACGTTGCGCCGACTGCTTCGGAAGCGGCCATCCGGCGTCCGCGAAGCTGGCTCGCCATCACGCGGATGGTGCCGCGAATGCCGACCACGCGGCCCATGTGCCGGCCGGCGAAGTAGTCCTTGACCGGATACGTGCCGGTCAGCATGCCGAGAAAGTCGCTCACGTGTTCCGGCTTACGCTCCAGCGCACCGAACAGGATGTCGGCGGTCGGGTCCGGCCGGAACGACGCGAGATCAGTGGTGAAGTCGAACATCGGTCCGCTCGCGTCGTCGCGGCGCCGCTGGAACTCCGCTAGCCCTTCGTCGAGTGGCCGGTCGCCGCGCAGCCCCGCGATCACCGCATCGGTCAGCCACTGCGCATCGCGCAGCGCGTGGCCGATGCCCTGGCCGGTGATCGGGTCCATCACGAGTCCGGCGTCGCCGACCAGCGCCCAGCCCGGTCCGTATGGCTTGCGGAACACGTTCGGCAGGTCCGGTGTGGCGCGGATGTGCTCGACGAGCGTCGCGGCATGTGCCCGCTCGCCGAGGTTCGCGGCCATGTCCAGCGCGGCGTGCGTGCTAGCGACCGAATCCGCGTGGAACGCCTTGAAGTCAGCGATCGGCATCTCGATGAACGTGAGTGTCAGCCCGTCGTTCGTCGGCCATGCCCCGATGAGACGCCGGTCGCGGAGATAGATCTCGCCGCCGGTGATCGGCAGCCCGGACCAGTACGCGTACGAGTTGGCCGACTGCGTCGGGCGCTCGCGATACGTCTCGGCACCGACGGCCCGTGCGATCCGGGAGTGCTTGCCGTCCGCGCCGATCACCAGGTGGGCGGTGAACGTGCGGTTCTGCCCACTCGCGCCCTTCTCCGTGCCGCGAATGCCCGTCACACGACCGTCGGACGCGACCACGTCGTCGACGTCGAAGCCCTCGAGTACGTCCGCACCGGCGTCCCGTGCCGCGTCTACGAGGATCGTGTCGAGCACGGTGCGCCGGGGGCTGTAGATGCCGCGTACGCCGTCGCTTGCCGGGTAGTCACCGGTCAGTACGGCCTTGCCCGAGTCGAACCTCGCCCCCATCGCCGGCGGGCAGTTGCTCGCGACCACCTTGTCGAGCACACCCCACCGTGCCAAGCAAGCGCTCCCGGGCACCTGGATCTGGTGCGTGGACAGCGTGTCGCTCGGAAACCGGGCGCGATCCACCGCGAGCACTTTCAGGCCGGCCCGTGCCAGCAGCATCGCGGTCGCCGCGCCTGCCGGACGCGCTCCGACAACCACCACGTCGTATTCCATGACCCGGACCTCCCTGACCCGTTCGGGGTAACGTTACGATGTAACGTAACGCCGTTCCGCTATTCTGTAAAGATGGGTCGCCCCAAGGAGCACGGCGCACAGACGCGGCAGGCGTTGCTCGACGCCGCCGCCGACATCGTGGGCGCCGAGGGCGAGCAGGGCGTCACGGTCCGGCGGGTCGCCGACGCGGCCGGCACCACGACGCGCGCGGTATACAGCCTCTTCGGTGACAAGGACGGGTTGTTGCGTGCGCTGTTCAGCCTCGCGGCGGAGACGATGCGGCGCCATCACGACGCGGTGCCAGTCGATCCGGACGATCCGACACGAGAGTTCCCGCCACTCGCGCTAGCCTACCGAGCCGCCGCGCTGGAGCAGCCGCACCTCTACGGCCTCTGGTTCGGTCGGCTGTTTACCAATGCGGACGCGGACCGCGCCGAGGTCGAGACGTCGATGCGCTCGTTCGAGCGCGTCGTGGACACCATCGCACGCTGTGTCGCAAGTGGACGGTTCCCGGGCCGCGATCCGGAGGCCACCGCGATGCAGCTCTTCGCACTCGTACACGGCATGGCTTCCCTGGAACTCGGCTGCTTCTTCAACGAGCCGGACACGGCGCGCGCTGCGTGGGTCGACGCGATCACGGCAGCGGTCGACGGGTACCGCCATGCGCCGGCCGTACCCATCAACACCGCGCCCGTCGCGACGACCGCAACGGTCCGGTAGCCGCGACCACCGACCACGCCGCGCCGGCCTCGTTACCGGATGTTCGCCTCCGCGATCAGCTCGGTCGCGAGATCCTCGCCCGACACATCCATGCCGCGCGACGTGAACCATCTCGCCACGTTGCTCGCATCACGCCGCAGGAAGTCGGGCCCCTGCGGATTTGATACGACGTCGACGATCTGCGGCAGGTCGATGAGCACCAGCCGGCCGTTGTGCACGAGGATGTTGTACGCCGACAAGTCGCCGTGTGCGAAGCCGGCGCGAGCCATGAGTCCGACGGCCGCGACGAGCTGATCCCACAGGTTCGACAGCTCATCGCGCTCCGGCCGCAACTGTGCGAGCCGGGGCGCCGCCTGTCTCTCGTTGGCATCTCCGATGAACTCGAGCATGAGTTCGGTGCCGAGAATCTGCACCGGATATGGCACCGGGACGCCGAGTTCGTACATGCGGTAGAGAGCACCGAATTCGGCGTTCGCCCACTGCGTGGCAATCATCTGCATACCGGTCGTGGTGCGTTTTGCCATCGCGCGGTTGTCGCGAGACTCACGCACCCGGCGACCTTCGAGATAACCCGCGTCGCGGTGGAACAGCCGATGTTGCGACGCGCGGTAACGCTTCGCCGCGAGCACGCAGAATCGATTGGTACGCGGGACGCCGCGCTCGACGAGGAACACGTCGGCTTCCTTGCCCGTCTTGAGGATGCCGAGCTCTTTGTCGGCCGCGGCCAGTTCGGTTACGAGCCAATCCGGGTACGGCTTCGGACCGCGCTGTCCAGCGGTCGGCGTGTCCCAGGTCGACCAGCGATCGGCACCGTCCATCTCGGCGACTTCCCAGGCTTCGTACTCGGGAGTGTCGTCGACTTCGCGGGTGGTGCGTTTGTGGAATGTGGGGTCGTCGTCATCGAAACGACGGCGCTTGGTTACGCGCGAATCCCCCGATTCAAAGCGTCCGGAGTCATGCCCTCCGGAGTCATAGTCACGCAAGGTGAAAGTCCTTCGATCGAACGGATGGAATGGCGGATGCAGGGCACGACAAAGGCGGCCACGATTCACCCCTCCCTCCACTCGACCGGAACACCGGTGCGGACCAGACAACGTGCGGCGAACGGTTGGCTCACTGATGATCTCACCGAACACTCGGCACGCCCGGGCAGCGTAGCCAACGAGCGTCCCGCCGTGTCAACCGATTTTCGCCGTCAACCGATTTTCGCGGTCAACCAATTCTCGCGTAGGCGCCGGTGAACGTCTCGCGCGGCATGTAGCGCTCGCGCACCAGCGGTCGCCGCGGGTCGCGCGCACCCGTGTGGTACATGACCGCGGCGAGCGCGGCGATCGGGTTGTCGGCGGTGACCGTGGGCGCGTAGTGGCGCTCCGTCCACTTCCGCCCACGGTGCAACCAGACGCTGCGGATGCCGAGCGCCTTCGCGCCGGCGATGTCGGAGTCCGGGCTGTCGCCGATCATCCACGCGCCGCGGACCGGCATGCGTGCGCGATCGGCCGCGACCTCGAAGATCCGGGGGTCCGGCTTGCGAATGCCGACCTCCTCGGAGATGACCCAGTCGGCCAGATAGCGGTCCAGCCCGGTCATGCGGATCTTCGCCTCTTGCTGTCGCATGCCACCGTTGCACACCACGACCGGTACCCATCCGGCTTGCCCGGCGATCTTCACCGCGCAGGCAACCATCGGATCCAGTCGGCTGTAGGCGACCACGCCGTCGTGCAACGCGTCGATCAGGTCGAGGGTGGAGATCGACAGGCCGTACCGGTCGCGGATCGCCTCGGCGACCTCCCAGCGCGACGCGTGCCCGTCGTCGTCGACCTTCAACAGCCACTCAAGATCGTCCGCGGGCGCCCCGATCCGGTACAGCACCTCGCGAGCGACGGCGCGGAACGATGCGGCGCGGTCGATCAGGGTGTTGTCGAGGTCAAGGAGCAACAACGGCACGCGCGCACATTACGCGACTCGCGGCGTTGCACACCAGTCCCAGGGTGACCCGTTGATCACGCAGACGCGCATTGTCGCCGAACATCCGCGACAACCCGCGCGAATTGGGCGGCGTGTCACAAGAATTGGCACAATTTGCGGTCACGCGATCGTGATCGACACTCGCTTGCCGAGGTCGTTGTGGCAGTCGGCGAGCATCTCGTGTTCGGCGCGCATGCGTAGGACTTCGGCCGGATCGAGGTCACCGATGACGATGCGCTCGCCGTCGTCCGGCGCCTTGCGCATAGCTCGGCCTTCGGGATCGTAGATCGCGGATCCACCGTTGAAACGCCACGGTTGCGTGCCACCGACGGCGTTCGCGAACACCACGTACATCGAGTTGTCCAGTGCCCGTGCCGCGTAGTAAATGTCGCGACGGTGTTCCGAACCGAGCAGGTACGCGCTCGGCACCAGATACGCGTCAGCCCCGGCTAACGCGGCCGCGCGACCGTGCTCGGGAAAGCAGCCGTCGTGACAGATGCCGAGGCCGAAGCGCCAGCCGTCCACGACAACGGTCACGCCAACGTCGCCCCGGACGAACAGCGCCTTCTCGTCCGGTCCGCAGAGTTGCTGCTTGTCGTACGCCACGGTGGCGTTACCGGCGCCGTCGACGAGCAGAGCCGAGCACGTACGGCGGCCGTCGGCATGCCGTACCGGTGCACCGACGATCACAACCGTGCCGTGCTCGCGGGCCGCGACCCGCAGCGGGTCCAGTCGTGCGTCGCCAACGGCCCGGTCGGCGTCTGCCAAGACGTCGACAATTGTCGAACGGCCGAGCAACGTGAGGTCATACGCCGACAGGAACAGCTCGGGCAGCACCACGATTCTGGCGCCTTCCGATGCGGCGCGGGCCACGAGCCGGGCCGCGGTCGCGACGTTGGCCGCGACATCGCCGGGCACCGCCTCGGCCTGGATCGCCGCCACCCGAACGGGCTCGGGTCCCGCTGCCGTCATGGCGGGATCGTCCGTCATGGCGGGATCGTCCATGGCGGCATCGTCGCACGCTGCATCGGGCGACCGCATCTCAAGCCGTACATACGGTTTGCAAGCGCTCCGCGCACCTGTCACGATCAATGGATGCCCAGGGTACGCCCGGACCAGCTGGCCGCGCGGCGGCGCGAGATCCTCGCCGGCGCGCGGGCGTGCTTCGCGCGCTACGGGTACGAGGGCGCGACCGTACGGCTGCTGGAGAAGGAGACCGGGCTCTCGCGCGGCGCGATCTTCCACCATTTCCGGGACAAGGAGTCGCTGTTCATCGCCGTAGCGCAGGACGACGCCGCGACGATGGTGGCGACCGTCGAGCAATTCGGCCTCGTGCAGGTAATGCGCGATCTGCTGCACCGCGACGACGCGGACACGGCCGGCTGGCTCGGCAGTCAGCTCGAGGTGTCGCGACGGTTGCGTACCGATCCGGACTTCGCCTCCCGTTGGTCGGCGCCGACGGATGCGGTGGTGGCCGCCACCCGGGAGAGGCTGAGCCGGCAGCGCGACGCGGGCGTACTCCGGTCCGACGTACCCATCGACACGCTCGCCAAGTTCCTTGAGTTGGCGTACGACGGGCTCGTACTGCACCTCGCGATGGGGCGGCCGGCCGGTGATCTCGAGCCCGTGCTCGATCTCGTCGAAGCGGCAGTACGGCGCCCGGCCCACGATTGACCTCAACCAACGATTGACCTCAAGGGTTGCCGACAAAGGCGTTGCAACGAAGGGGTTGACATCGGTGCGGTCCTTATCGATTATCGATATACCGATAATCGATAACTGGGGGCGACGATGCGACGACTGCTCGTGCCGTTGGTGGTGGGGATCGTGGCCGTGGGCGCCCTCGTAGGGTCCAACCTGACCGACCTGCTCGGCCACGCACACCGCGCGACGGCGTCCGCCGCCCCGACCCACGTGATTGCGGTGGAATCCAGCGGAGTGCCCGGCGCCAACACGAGCCGGCTCTACTTCACCCCGTCGCCGGCGTGGATCACCGTAGTGCCGGCTCAGCAGGCCGGGTACGCGCCGGATGGGGCTCTCCCCTCAGCCGCGCAATGGTGGCGTTCGACGCCGGCACTGGCGGTGGCGTTCGCGACGATCGTGCTCCTGATCGCCGCAGCGATCGCGGCGAGACGTCGTCGTGGCTTTGTGCGACCTGTCGGAGGTCTGGTCGGCGCGGCGGCCCTGGTCGCATTGATCGGCGGTCCACTGGCCGCGCTCGTCGCCATGCTCGCGCCAATGTGGGTAGGCGGTGACTGGGTGCGCACGCCGATGTGGCCCCAAGCGCTCGTGTGGGCGCTGATCGGAAGTGCGCTGCTCGCCGTACGCCAACTCCTGGCCCGCACCACCGAGTTGCGGACCGAGCTGGACGGAGTGATCTGATGCCGGTCGAACACCACCGGGTCGAGGTGCGCATCGATGCGCTCCTCGCCGAGCGCGGACTCACGTTGACACAGCTCGCCGACAAGGTCGGCGTCACGTTGGCGAACCTCTCGGTGCTCAAGAACGGGCACGCGCGAGCGATCCGCTTCACGACGCTGACGGCACTCTGCGACGTTCTCGAATGCCAGCCGGGAGACCTCCTCGAGGTGGGCACGGACGATCCGGCAGCCGACGATGCGGCCTCGGTCGACGATCAGCCCGCGACGAACCATCGGCAAAACCGAACCGACCACGTCACCACTGCCGCGTAAGCGTCTCGGGCGGCGATCCGCGCCGATCGTCGGACGACACGTCCACCGCCATTCCATCCGGAGGTTGCGATGCGGAGACTGTTGCTGCCGTTCTCGCTCGGTGTGATCGCGCTTGGCGCACTGATCGCCGCTAGCCTGGACGAACTGATCGCGCACGTACACGCGAGTACCACGCAGACGTACGCCGTCTGGACCAGCGCACCGACCGCACCGGCGGGCACGTACGGCATGTTTCCGAACCTGGGCCCGCCGCCGTGGTACGCCGGACGATCCGGATTCACGGTCCTGACCGCGCGCTCGGTCGGCGGCGGCGCGCTATCCGCCGCGCAGTGGTGGCGATCCGGTCCGACTCTTGCCGTCGCGATCGCGACGCTGGTCCTCATGGCGATGGCACTCGCTGCATCAAGACACCAGCACCGCTACACGCCGACGGTCGGACGACTTCTCGGCGCTTCCGGGATCGTCGCGTTGCTCGGCGGACCGCTCGCCGTGCTCGTCGCCGCGTTGGCGCCGCGGTGGGTCGGCGGCGACTGGGTACACACGACTCTGTGGCCACAGGCCCTTCTGTGGGTGCTCATCGGCGGCAGCGTGCTCGCGGTCCGCGACCTGCTGGCACGCACGGCCGAGTTGCGTACCGAGCTGGACGGGGTGATCTGACGCAAACCGCACGGCCGGCCGTGCGCCTACACCGCCTCCGTAGCCTCGCGTGCGATCACGATGACCGGCTCCGGATCGTCCACCAACACCGGTGGCGACTGTGTGGTGAACTGGGTGCGGTAGAGCTCGGCGTAGAGCCCGCCGGCCACCACGAGTTCGTCATGCGTGCCGCGCTCGACGATGCGGCCGCCGTCCAGCACCAGGAGCTCGTCGGCATCCCGTACGGTCGACAGCCGGTGCGCGATCACGAACGCGGTCCGGCCGGCGAGTGCGACCGACAGCGCGCGCTGCACGGCCGCCTCGGACTCCGAGTCGAGATGCGCGGTCGCCTCGTCGAGGATCACGATGCTCGGCGCCTTCAGCAGCAACCGGGCGATCGCGATGCGCTGCTTCTCGCCGCCGCTGAAGCGATAGCCGCGCTCCCCCACGACCGTGTCGAGCCCGTCGGGCAGACCGCGAATCAGGTCAACGATCTGCGCACCGGCCAGCGCGGCCCACAGCTCGTCGTCGGTCGCGTCCGGCTTTGCGTAGCGCAGGTTTTCGGCGATCGTCTCGTGGAACAGATGCGCGTCCTGCGTCACGACACCGATGGTGCTCCGCAACGAGTCGAGCGTCGCATCGCGTACGTCGACGTCGCCGACGAGCACCGCGCCGCCGGTCACGTCGTAGACCCGTGAAATCAGCATGGACGTGGTGGACTTGCCGGCGCCGGACGGCCCGACGAGCGCGATCATCTGGCCCGGCTCGACCGCGAACGTCACGCCACGCAGCACCGGTTCGGTCACCGTACGGTCGAGCGTCGCCACATCCTCCAGCGAGGCGAGCGACACCTCCGCCGCGGACGGGTAGCGGAATGACACGTCGCGGAACTCGATCCGTCCCGCGCCGCGCGCCACCGCCACCGCGTCCGGCTTCTCCGCGATCGCCGGCGCGAGGTCGAGGATCTCGAAGACGCGCTCGAAGGACACGAGCGCGCTCATCACGTCGACGCGGACGTTCGACAGCTGCGTCAGCGGGCCGTAGAGCCGGGTCAGCAGCAGCGCCAGCGTGACCACGGTGCCGGCGCTCACCCCGCCGCGGCCGGTGACCGCGAGCCAGCCGCCGAGGCCGTACGTCAGGGCCTGCGCGAGCGACGCGACGAGCAGCATCGACACGAAGAACGTCCGGCTGAACATCGCCTGCTGGATGCCGATATCCCGAACCCGGTCGGCGCGCTGCGCGAAACGGGCCGCCTCGTCGTCGGGCCGCCCGAACAGCTTGACCAGCAACGCTCCGGCGACTCCGAAGCGCTCGGTCACCGTCGCGTTCATCGACGCGTCGAGCTGATATGACTCCCGCGTGATCGTGGCGAGCCGCCGACCAACCCGGCGCGCCGGCAGCACGAACAGCGGCAGCATCGCGAGCGACAGCAACGTGATCTGCCACGACAGCGAGAACATCACCGCGGCGGTCAGCACGAGTTGAATGACATTCGACACGATGCCGGACAACGTCGACGTGAGCGCCTGCTGCGCCCCGACCACGTCGTTGTTGAGTCGGCTCACGAGCGCACCGGTCTGCGTCCGCGTGAAGAACTGCAACGGCATGCGCTGCACGTGGTCGTACACCTGGGTGCGCAGCCGGTAGATGCTGCCTTCCCCGATCCGCGCCGAATACCACCGCTGCGCGAGCGACAGCAAGGCATCCACGATGGCTAGCGCGCCGATGAGCAACGCGATCCGGATGACCGCACCGGCCGCGTCGGGGCCGCCACGAGTGATGGCGTTGATGACCCGACCGGCGAGCACCGGAGTCGCCACGCCAATTGCCGCGTCGAGCACGATCGCGACCAGGAACACGGCGATGTCACGGCGGAAGGGTCGGGCGAACGCGAGCACGCGCCGCGCCGTCCCGCGCGTCAACGTCCGGTTGCGCAGTTGCTCCTTGCGTCGGATCGACTGCAGCATCCCCCAGCCGCTGTGCCCGCCGGAACCCAGCCCCACCATGGGTCAAGTCATATCGCGCCGGTAGGACAACCCGCGCGGCAACGGTTGCGCCGTGCGCGTAATGGCGACCGTCAGTCCCCGACGCCGGCGAGGTCGCGCAGCCGCCGGACCTGCGCTTCGCGTTCGGCGGCAAGCTGCTCGGCCGGTGTCCGGTCGGTCGCGCCGGCAAGCAACGCCTTGATTTCCACCACGGCATCACGTGCGCCCGCCAACACCGCCGCGGTCAGGTCGCGCACCGCTCCGTCAAGTTCTTCCGGGGGTACGACGAGATTGGCCAGCCCCATCGCAAGCGCTTCCTCGGCGCCGACCCGACGACCGGTGACACAGATCTCGAGCGCCCGCGCATAACCCACAAGTCGGACCAGCGGGCCGGTGCCGCCCAGATCGGGCACCAGGCCCATGCCGATCTCGGCCATGGTGAGTTGGGCGTCGGCGGCGAGGATCCGCATGTCGCACGCGAGCGCGAGTTGGAAACCGGCACCGATCGCGTGGCCTTGCACGGCCGCGATGCTCAGGATGTCCGGCCGGCCGAACCAGGTGAACGCCTCTTGAAAGCGCGCAATGTGGCTAGCCGCGTCATCCGGCGGCAACGTAGCGATCGACCCGATCGCGCCGCGCGCCGGATCATTTGCCCGCTTCAGATCCAGGCCGGCCGAGAAGGCTCGACCCGCCCCTCGTACGACCACGACCCGTACATCGCCGGATAGGTCACGGCCAATGTCCGCCAGGGCGCTCCACATCTCGGGAGTCTGTGCATTGAGTACGTCGGGCCGGCACAGCGTAATCGTCGCGACCGGTCCGTCGCGCTCGACCGTGACCCCGGAATCGTCGATTTCAGATGGTGTTGCGGCCGTCATGCCTTCTTGCGGCGGCGGGCGCCACCCCGCTGGCGCAGCTGGACGCCGGACTCAGTCAGCACGCGGTGCACGAATCCATACGAGCGACCGGTGTCCGAGGCGAGCGCGCGAATGCTTTCGCCGGACGAGTAGCGCTTAACCAGGTCCTTCGCGAGGTTCTGGCGTTCCGACCCGACGATGCGACGACCCTTCTCGGTTGTGGCGGCGGTAGTCCCGGTGGCTGCCATAGTGGAGTCCTCACGTCACATTGAGTGGTATTGACGGTCACAACAATTAGACCTCTTCTGACGATCATGCGCTAGAGGAGATCGGAAACCAACCGACACGCGCGGGTATGTCGGGTACCCGATACCGTTGTGCCCCGTGACCAGTGACGCGGTGGACCCGGGCGAGCAGGCGTTGCCCTACGCCGACCGGCCGCCGCTCGACACGCCGGTGGCCGAGACGCCGGCCCAGGCACGGCAACGGGCATGGCGGGACCTTGCCTGGTGGTCCGGCGTCGCCGCGGTGGGACTCGCATTCACGGCCGCCGCGGTGCAAGGTGGAGCCGGCCTAGGCACAGCCAGCGCACCCTTCCTTGGCGCGTACCGGTTCAAGCTGGATCCGCTCTCGTTACTCGCCCCGGTCGCCGCGGTGGCCGTCGTGGCAGCCGGCGCGACCGGCGTTTTCGACCGATTCCGCTGGCGTGTCGTCGTGACGCTGAGTTACCTCGCCGGGCTCGCCTGGGCGCTCGCACTGGCACTGGCCGACGGGCTCAGCGGGTTGACCCGCTCGCTGCGCGCTTCGATTAACTACGGCCCGGACATCGCCGCGATCGGTAGGGATCCGCTGGCGTACATCGCGCACTACACGGCGGATCTGGACACGCATACGTTCGCGGCGCGCGGCCACCCGCCGGGCTCGGTCGTGTTGCTTTGGGCGCTGCAGCGGATCGGCGTCACCAACCAACTGACGCTCGGCATGCTCATTACCGCGCTAGGCGTGGTCACCGTGCCGCTCGTGCTCTACGTAGTCCGCGACGTGTGTGGCGAGACGACGGCCCGCCGCTACGCCCCGATTCTGATCCTCGCGCCGTATGCGATCTGGGTCGCGGTCAGCATGGACGGGGTCGTCGCGGCGTTGGGAGCGGCCGCCATCGCAGCCGGCGTCTACGCGAGCGGCGCGCGGCGCCGTGGGCGTACGGCGGCGCTCTGGTCCGTGCTGTGCGGAGTGCTCGTCGGCGTCGCCGGCATGTTCGCGTATTCGGTTGTCTGGCTCGGCCTGTCCGTCGTGCTGCTCTACTTCGCCCGCCGACGCGCGCTGCTGAACATCGGCACCGGCCTTGGCGCACTCGTACCCGTGGTGGTCGCCAACCAGTTCGGCTTCAACTGGCTCGCCGGCGTGGCGGCGGCCGGGTACGACTTCGAAATTCGGATCGAGCCACATCGCTCGGCGGTGTGGTGGAGCGGCATCAGCCTGGTCGCCCTGGTCCTCGCGTGTGGACCGGCCATTTACGCGAGCGCGCGCAAGATCCGCAACACGCCGGCGTGGCCGTTCCTGGTCGGCGCGGCGCTCGCGGTGGTGTTCTCGCTCGTGACCGCACAGGCGCGCGGTGGCGCGGAGGCGGCATGGTTGCCGTTCTTCCCGTGGCTCACGGTTGCCGCCGTCGCGCCGGCCCGGCAGGGCGGTGCGGCGCCGCCCGTACCGTGGCCGCTGGTCGCCGGTGGTGCGTGCACGGCCGTCATCATCCAGGCCGTGCTGTCCACCCCCTGGTAGATACCTACGCGAGCTCTACCAGTTCGAGCAGGTCGTCGCTCCACGCATCCTCGACGCCGTCCGGCAGCAGGATCGCGCGATCCGGCTTCAGCGCCGTCACCGCACCGGGATCGTGCGTGACCAGCACGATGGCCCCGGGATAGCGCGCGATCGCGTCGAGGACCTGCTCCCGGCTGACCGGGTCGAGGTTGTTTGTTGGCTCGTCGAGCAGCAGCACGTTGGCGCCCGAACACACCAGCGTGGCCAGCGCGAGCCGGGTCTTCTCGCCGCCGGAGAGCACGCCGGCAAGTTTGTCCACGTCGTCGCCGGTGAACAGGAACGCACCCAGGATCCGGCGCAGGTCGGTGTCGGTCTGCTCGGGCGCCGCCGAGCGCATGTGCTCCAGGAGGGTACGTTCCACGTCCAGCGTCTCGTGCTCCTGGGCGTAGTAGCCGATGCGCAGCCCGTGGCCCGGCACGACCTCGCCGGTGTCCGGCTCCAGGAGTCCACCGAGCATGCGGAGCAGCGTGGTCTTGCCGGCACCGTTCAGTCCGAGGATCGCGACCCGGGACCCGCGGTCGACGGCCACGTCCACGTCACAGAAGACCTCGAGCGAGCCGTAGCTCTTCGACAGGTCGTGTGCGGTCAGCGGCGTCCTGCCGCACGACACCGGGGTCGGGAACCGGACCTTGGCCACCTTGTCCGCGACCCGTACCTCCTCGAGGCCACCAAGCAAACGCTCGGCGCGCCGAGCCATGTTCTGTGCCGCGATCGTCTTGGTTGCCTTCGCGCGCATCTTGTCGGCCTGCGCCATCAGCGCGCCGGCCTTCTTCTCGGCGTTGGCGCGCTCGCGTCGGCGCCGCCGCTCGTCGGTCTCGCGCTGCTGGAGGTAGAGCTTCCAGCCGACGTTATACATATCGATCGTCGACCGGTTCGCGTCCAGATACCAAACCTTGTTCACGACGGCCTCGAGCAGGCTCGCGTCGTGTGAGATGACCACCAGGCCGCCCTTGTGCGCAGCGAGGAAGCCGCGGAGCCACACGATCGAGTCCGCGTCGAGGTGGTTGGTCGGCTCGTCCAACAGCAGCGTGCCGCCGCCGGTCGCGGCCGCGTCGCGGAACAGGATCCGGGCGAGTTCGATGCGCCGGCGCTGGCCGCCGGAGAGCGTCCCGAGCCGCTGCCCGAGCACCCGGTCCGGCAGGCCGAGGTTGGCGCAGATGCGCGCCGCTTCCGCCTCGGCGGCGTACCCACCAAGTCCGGCGAACTGGTCCTCGAGCGCGCCGTAGCGACGCAGCGTGCGCTCGTCGCCGTCGCTCGCGAGATCGGCCTCGAGCCGCTTCATCTCGGCCAGGAGGCTGTCCAGGCCGCGCGCGGAGAGCACGCGGTTCGCGGCGGTAACGTCCAAATCGCCGGTACGGGGATCCTGCGGCAAATATCCGACCGGCCCGCGACGCTCGACCGAGCCGGTGTATGGCTGACCCTCACCGGCGAGCACCCGGAGCGCCGTCGTCTTACCGGCGCCGTTGCGGCCGACCAGCCCGATGCGGTCGCCGGGCTGCACGCGAAGGGCAGCGTCGGACAGCAGGATCCGAGCGCCAGCGCGGAGTTCCAGTGCGGTGGTGTTAATCATGATCGGGATTGCTCTCTCTCGGCAAGAAGACTTCTGCGGACACACGTCAGCGCCGGCCGGTCGTCGGCAACCCGGTCGGTGCGGAGCGGTCAGTCTTCGCAGAGAAGCACGGCACGAGTTTACCCGGCGGCGCGAGTGGTTTTCGCTGTCGTCCTTCGTGGCTGTCGTCACGTGGTTGCGCTTGGGTTGCTGGCGGCAGCGTCCCCACTCTGGGCGGTCAGGCTTGATCCCGACGTGGGCACGCTGCCGCCAGCAACCGACCATGATCAGGTATGACGCGATGCTGACCTGGTCGGTGGGCTTTCGCGCCAGGTGGGTGGGACGCGGGCCTTGCAGGTGGCCGTGATACGGAAGGTCACGTGACGTGTGGCGTGGCGGGTGGTGGTCAGGGCGGGTCGATGACGCGGATGCGGATGGCGCGGGCGCCGGCGATGGCATCACGGAGGACGGAGAGCTTCGGCTCGGGTACGTCGAGGAAGCGTTCGTGCACGAGGGCCGCGACCGGCGCGAGCCGCCGGTCGGCGAGGATCGCGTCGACGGTACGCCGATCTCCCCCGGTCACCACGGCGTGCAGCGAGGCGACCTCCGGAACGAGCAGCCGCACGACCGTCTCCGCAGCGCTGCCGGCCGCCGCCTTCGCCTGGTTGTTGCGCCGCCGCGCAAATCGTTGCTGGGACCAGCCCCCGGCGGCGGTACGACTCTGCACGTAGTGACTGTCCACCTTGGACGCGACGAGATCCGCGCCGTCGGCGATCCCGACCGCGTACGCGGACTTGCGCGCGAGCACGAGCCCCAACCGGCGCGGTTGCGACGCGGCCGCCACGAACCCCGCCATGTCATGCACTTCGACCGCACCGGGCGGTAGTAGGCACTCCGCCTCGGCCAGATCGACGGCGCGCAGCCGGAGCACGCCGCCGTCGACGGTGTGACTTGTCGCGCCGTGCCGGTCACCGAATCCGGCGATCCATCGGTCGAGCCGCTCCGGCGCGACGTTCACCCATCGCCCGCCGCCAGCCGCGGGCTTGCCGCCGCGCGCCGCGGGCCGGCCGCCGGTCGCGGACTCGTCGCTCGCCACGTCCGCGAGTCTGTCAGGGATACCCTGTGCCATGGCGCGTACCCCGCTCGCGGCCACCATGCTCGAACGGTTGACCGACACGTACGAGGGTGCACGCGACCCGGTTCGGGCCGTACGGATGGCCGCGTACATGCGCGACCAGTTCCCGTTCCTCGGCATCGCCGCGCCGGAGCAACGCGTCCTGAACCGCGCTGTGCTCGGCGGCCTGCCGCGCCCGACCGAAGGCGATCTGCACGACATCACGCTCAGTTGTTGGGCACTGGACGCGCGCGAGTACCAATACTTCGCAGTACGCCTGCTGCGCGCCAACGTACGAGCATGCGGTGCGGCTTTCCTCGAAACGGTACGCGTGCTCGTCACCACGAAGCCGTGGTGGGACACCGTCGATGAACTCGCCGCGCATGTGGTCGGGCCGCTGGTCGCGCGCTATCCAACGCTGGCGCACACGATGGACGTGTGGTGCGCCGACGTCGACAGGTGGCTGATCCGCACCGCGATCCTGCACCAGATCCGATATCGGGACACCACGGATCGTCAGCGCTTGTTCCGATACTGTGCCGCGCAGGCGGGGCATCGCGACTTCTTCGTACGCAAGGCGATCGGCTGGGCGCTCCGCGAATATGCGCGAACCGCTCCGGACGCCGTTCGGCAGT
>DATFRR010000318.1:0-6046 GCA_035263025.1 Micromonosporaceae bacterium | reverse complement strand
CGTAGCGCTCCGTCGTGGTCGGTGACCCGGTAGCGCCAGGCGATGTCGCGGCGGCCGAGCATGCTGATCGCCAGATCCCGGGCGGTGGGTGCCTCGATGGGTCCGAACCCGGCCAACGTCGCAGGCTCATCACCGCCACATGCCGGGCCGGCCGCAGCCGAGCTACCCGGCGCACCGCCACCGGTAGCCGAGCCGGCGGCGGCTGAGCTGCCCGGTGCCGCGCAGTCACCTGCGGTGGCGTCACCGGGCATGGTCCAACCCACGCCGCCGTCCGGGCCCGGCTGCGGTGCGGGCGCTACGGGTGCTGCCGGTGCCCGGCCACAAGCGAGTGTGGACCAGGGAATGGTCAACTCGACCACGCCACGACGATGCACCGGCGACCCGCCGACCCCGACGCCCTCCAACAGATCCAGCAACGTGTCGGCCCGCAACTGATCCAACGTGCGTGGGTCCTGGCTGCTGTGTCGGGCCCGGGCGATCGCGTCGACCCGCTCGAACGCGGCAACCGCCCGCCCCGCCGGCAGACACCACGCCAACAACCCGGCAGTCGACTCCCGATCGGCCAGCAGTTCCACCCGCCGCTGCCCGACCGTGCGGGCGGTACGCGCCGCCGCACCCTGCGGGTCGGCACGCAACACCGCCCGCCGCAGCCGATCACGCAACTGACCAGTCGTCCACCCCGGCGCCCGGTCGACATGATCCAACGCGATCGTGAACGCCACACCGTCATCGACCGCGCACAACACATCGTGAAACACCCGCGCCCGCGCCACATCGACGTCACCGGCACACATCGCCGCCCACACCGGCTTGACCACCCGCTGCAGATACCGGCCAAACTCCACCTGATAGCGCGCCGTTGTGCGCGTCCACGCCAACGTCACCGCCACCTGATCGGCGTCAAACCCCAGCCGATCCCGGTCCGCGACCGCCACCACCGCATCCAACAACGCCGCATCCGCCACCGCCGCCGACCGGGCACGAACCGCAAGCACATCCGTCAACGCATCCACGGTCGGCACATCCACGACCTGCGCATTGACGGTCTGCGTATCAGATCCGCCACCGTCGATACTCACACATTGATACTAGTGTACTAATTACTCGCCTCACAACCCTTGCAAAACAGCAATCCTCGCGCTGTCCACATAGGATCGCCGTTCCGAAACAGGTTGGCGACCGCAGCCCTAGACAGCCGAGCGGCAGGCGAATCGCCGTTGGATCCGGTGGCACAGGGTCGCTCTAGTTGACACGGGTCGCGCCGGTGTTCAGCAGCATGTCCGCCCGGGCGGTACGGAGGTGCAGTGCGCTACGCCCGTCCCGTGCCGTACGCACTAGACCGGCATCTCGGAGCACGCGCAGATGTTGCGAGATCGCGCTTGGCGTGACCTCGAGGCGCCGCGCAAGCGTCGGCGTGTCCGCCGGATCGGCGAGCGCGACGAGAATGCCGGCCCGCGTCGTGCCCAGCAGGTCGCACAGTGCCGCACCGGGCCGCTCCACCGGCAGCTCCCAGAGCGTGCCGATGCCGCGCGCCGGGTAGCGGATGCACGCCGGGCCGGTCGGTCGCAGCGACGCGTTCGGCGCCGGCCAGCCAAACACCATCGGGCAAAGTACGAGTCCGGCGCCGGTGGTCTCGACCACGCCGTCCAGATGCTTGTCCGGACGTCGCGGCCACAGGTGCACCTCGCCGTCCGTCCAGCGCACGTCGGGATGAAGCTCCCGAATCACACGCTCGACACCGGCCGCGGCCAATCGGCGTGCCCGAAAGTCGATGTCGGCCTCGAGCACCGCCCGCATCCGGGGCCAGTGCGGCGCGATGATCGCCTCGAAGCAGTGCTCGATGGCGCCAGCCAGCCGGGCGAGCACGGCCGGCGGGTCGTCGTAGAACTCGTCGAGCCACTTACGTCGACCGAAGATCGAGTCGAGGCTCTGGATGGCCCGGGCGGGGCTGGCCTGCCGTACGCGGCGCAACTCGTGCCGCAGATCCGGCAACCGCGTATCCGGTGTCGGCAGGAGTGCGAGGGGCACAGCGCGTCCACTCAGCAATCGACGCAGCAGCGCGACATCGGGATGATCGGGTACCCGCGGTGTGGCCCACCGTACCCATGGCAGGTGGATCGGCTCCATGCCGGGATCGGCAACCACGCGCAACGCCCGGACGGTCTCCGAGACGGCCGAGAACCCGAAGCGGACCCGCGCCATATCGGTGCCGCTGAGCTGGATCCGGATCGTCATACGTTTAGCGTGCGCTAAATGGTAGGCAAATCTCAAGCGTGGACGCAGGCTCAAGGTTCGTGGGTCTCGGGGGGAATTGGCGGCGGCTGTGGGCGGCCGATGCGATTTCATCGCTCGGTGACGGCGCATATGCCGCCGCCATTCCACTCCTGGCGATCTATTTCACTCGCAGCCCCGCGCAGGTCGCCGGGGTAGCCACCGCCGCGAGCCTGCCATGGTTGCTCTGCAGCCTTCACGCCGGCGTGCTGGCCGACCGGTACGACCGACGCCGGCTCATGTCGATCGCGCAAGCGGTGCAGGCGACCGCGGTCTCGCTTGCGGCCGTGGTGGCGATCATTCCGGGCGGTCGCATCTGGATGCTCTACGCGACCTCGTTTGCGCTCGGGGCGGCCGAAACGGTGTTCTCCAACGCCGCGCAGTCGATGCTGCCGACCGTGGTCGCCTCCGAGCATCTCGAGGCGGCGAACGGCCGGCAGTACGCCACCGAGACCGTCACCCAGCAGTTCATCGGCCCGCCGCTCGGCAGCCTGCTGTTCGCGGCCGCACTGCCGGCCACGCGTTCACTACCGTTCTGGCTCGACGCGTTGTCGTTCGCGGTCTCGGCGTTGTTGATCGCCAGGATCCGTCTCGCGCCCGCCACGGCGGCCGGGTTGGCCACCGCGGCCAGCGCGGTCGGATCGGCCAGCGCGGCCGGATCGGCCGGATCGGCCGGCCCGTTAGCCAGCGCCGGGCCGCCGTCCGCTGCCCGGCCGGCGCCGCGCCGGCCCATGCGACACGACATCGTCGAAGGGCTGCACTGGCTGCTCGCGCACCGGTTGCTGCGTACCCTTGCGATCTTGCTAGCCGTGACGAACATGGCCGGCCAGCTGGCGTACTCGACGTTTGTCCTGTTTGCGACCCAGCAGCTGCACGTGGGTACGCGCGGGTTCGGGGTACTCCTCGCGGCCAGTGCCATCGGCGGGGTGGCCGGCGGGCTCGGGAGCCGACGGATCGTGGCGCTGCTCGGCACGCGCCGCTCGATCATTCTCGGTGCCGCCGTGGGCGCCGCCAGTGCCGCCGTGGTGGGGCTGCTGGCCCGGGACGCGTACGTCATGGTCGCCTGTATGGCGGCCAGCGCCTTCTCGGCCACGGTCTGGAACGTCGCGACCGTATCAATGCGGCAACGAATCATTCCGGATCGCATCCGGGGGCGCGTCAATAGTGTGTACCGGTTGGCAGGATGGGGTTCTCTGCCGATCGGGGCCGCGATCGGCGGCGTGATCGCGACGGCGTTCGGTCTCCGCGCGCCGTGGCTGTTCGCCGCCGGCCTGCGTGCCGGTGTCGTGGTGGCGGTCGTGGCGTTGTTGCGCCCAGCACTGTTCGTCACCGACGACACGGATACCGCGGCCACAAAGCCACTTGCGGTGGCTACATAGACGGGGCCGGCAGGCTGCGTGCACCCAGCCTGCCGGTCGCCGCCAGGCAGCAGATCACAAGTCCGCTACCTGGCTCTTTGGACCGGCAGGCCGGTCGGACACCTGGAAAATGTCCGTCGGCCTGCCGGCCACACCAACCGGTGCCAAACCGTAGGCGCAGCTCCAAGATCAACGGAGGCACGGCCCCCGCCACGCATGCATGGATGTTGACAGTTCAGCCGAGAGCGGCGGCGGTTGCCCGTACCTCCGAAAGCATTGACGCAAGCACGGCGGGCCGCAGGTCGCCGACGGCCAGCAGGTCGCCGGCGAGCACGCGAACCTGGTCAGGCAATGCGAGGTCGTTCTCGAGGCGCGGCACCCGGCGCGCCGGCGCACCCTCGGCGGCAGCAGCCGCGTCGGCCAGTCGTTGGGCGAGAAGGTGTACCCGCGCCGCGCGCGTCATTGTGCCGTCCGGCACCATTCGTGCCCAGCGATTCGGGGTCCAGTGCCGGACGCGGCCAATGAGCCGGTCGATCGCGCGTCGCAATTGGTCAGCCAACGCCGCTTGCGCGCCGGCCGCTCCTGGATGGTCGCGGCCAGCCGGGATGCCAGGCCCGTTCGCCGCGGCGGACCTGGTCACCGTTGGCCGGTCAATTGCGCAGGTACCCGAGGAGCCGCAGGATCTGCCAGTAGAGGAAGATCAGCCCGACGATCAGGCCGAAGGCGCAGTACCAGGCAAAACGTTCCGGCAGGCCATAGCGCACGCCCTGCTCGACCTGATCGAAGTCGAGGATGAAGGTCAGCGCACCGACGCCGATCGCCACCAGCGAGAACACGATCGCGAGCGCGCCGCCATGCTCGTTCGGGCCGTAGTAGACGAACCCGAGATTGTGACCGAAGGCGGACAGCAGCAAGTTCACCAAGCTGAGCCCCACGACACCCATCAGGACACCGATCACCCAGCGCCGGAAGCGGGGAGTTGCGCGCAGCACACGGAACTTGTAAGCCGCTGCCATCCCTAGGAAGACGGCGAGCGTGCCGACCACGGCCTGGATGACGATGCCCGGGTAGACCTCTTCGAACGCTCGGCTCACCAGTCCGAGCAGGATGCCTTGGAGTGCGGCGTACAGCATGATCAGCGGCGGGTTCGTGATGCGCCGGAACGAGATCACGAAGACCAGCACGAGACCGGCAATCGTCGAGCCGATCCATGCCAGCGTGACGATCGGGCCGCTGCGGACAAACACCCACGACAGGCCGGCCGCGATCACCACGAGCGCGACCAGGCCGAGCGTTCGGGTGACGACGTCATCGAGCGTCATGGAGCGCTCGGGATCCCGGGCACTGATCATCGACTGCTGGCCGTACGGGCCGTACCCGGATCCATAGCCGGACGCGATGCCCGCGTCCTGGTTCGTACCTGGCCAGTTGCCGGATCGGCGCCCGTCGTTCGGGCCAAGCTTCGTCAGCACCGGGTTAGAACTCTTCACGCCAAGCTCCTCGGGTGTACCGGGGCGATATCGCTCAGCGTAGCGCCGACTGCCACGTAGGGCCGGTCATGATCGCCGACACACGGCCGATTGCCAGGCTTGCTGGGTGCCTCGCGGCAGCACCGGCCAAGTCCACGGCTCAGCGGGACGCGGTCTCCCAGGCGAACCCGTCCGGGTCGGTGAACGGCTGGGCGTCGCTGGCGATCGCGATCCGGTGGGAACCGCTGCCGTCCGGCGGGACTCCGGCGTCCTTCGCGAGGGCCCGACGTCCGTACAACGCGAACTTGATCGAACCCGAGCCGCCGGCAAACTCGACGTACTTGCGACCGAAGCTCTTCGCGACCGCGAGACCGTGGTCGACGTAGAACTTCTTGCTCGCGGCCACGTCGTCGACGCCGAGCAACAGGACGATCTCGTCGAACTGGCGGGTAGCGAGCCCGGTGTCCTTCTTTGCCGACGTCGCGACCTTCCAGATCGTCCCGTCCGGAGCCTGTACGACGCCGCCGTAGCCCCAGAACGACTTCGACGCCGGCTTCAGCGTGGTGGCACCGGCGGCCAGGGCCGCGTCGATCAGATTCTTGACGGTGGACGGCTGCGACGCGGTCAGTGACAGCGTGAAGCCACGGAAGCCCGCGGTCGGTGCCGCCGAGGTCCGTACGTGCACCTGATCTTCGAGGCCGAAGGCTGTGCTGTAGAAGCGATTGGCGGCCGTGGCATCGGGAACTTCGAGGGTGACCGAGTCGATGGATGTCATGTCAATCACGCTAGGTCCGCCTGGGTCGGCGGCGCTTCTCGAAACCTGCTCGATCTCCGCGGACGATCCGCCGACCGCCGGGCCGGCAGAGCACTCGTCACACGTAGAGCGGCACCGGCGTGCCGGGTGGCGTCGACGAGCCGCCGTATCGGTCCACGATCTTGTTGAGCTCC
>DATFRR010000317.1:0-14447 GCA_035263025.1 Micromonosporaceae bacterium | reverse complement strand
CGTGGACTGGTTCGAGGTCACCAACACCGGTTCAACCACGGTGGATCTGGCCGGCTGGAAGATGGACGACAACTCGAACCAGTTCGCCAACGCCGTACCGCTGCTTGGCGTGTCGTCGCTGCCGGCCGGCGAGTCGGCGGTGTTCTTCGAGGATACCGGCGGCCTGGACGACGCCACCGTTACCGCTGCCTTCGCGCAGGCCTGGTTCGGTATATCGACCCTGCCGGCCGGATTCCTGATTGGCCACTACGGCGGCTCGGGCGTCGGCCTCTCGACCGGCGGCGACGCGGTGACGCTGTTCGATGCATCGGGCGACCCGATCACCGGCATCGCGTTCGGCGCCTCGCCTTCGTCGGCGCCGTTTGCGACATTCGACAACACGGCAGGACTCGGCTCCACCACGCAGCCGCTACCGGTCGTGTCCGCGCTAAGTGCGGTCGGCTCCAACGGCGCGTTCCTCGCCGCCGACGGTAACGAGATCGGCTCCCCGGGGACCGCCACCGTCACGGCTCCCCCACCCCCAGCGGTCATCGTTTCCGAGGCCGCACCGTGGGGCAGCGGGAACTCTACCTACGCCGTGGACTGGTTCGAGGTCACCAACACCGGTTCAACCACGGTGGATCTGGCCGGCTGGAAGATGGACGACAACTCGAACCAGTTCGCCAACGCCGTAGCGCTGCTTGGCGTGTCGTCGCTGCCGGCCGGCGAGTCGGCGGTGTTCTTCGAGGACACCGGCGGCCTAGACGACAAAGCGGTCACCGCGGCGTTCTCGCAGGCGTGGTTCGGTTCTGCCAGCCTGCCGTCCGGATTCCTGATCGGCCACTACGGCGGCTCCGGCGTCGGCCTGTCGACCGGCGGCGACGCGATAAACCTGTTCGACGCGATGGGCAACCGGGTGACCGGCATCGCATTCGCTGCGTCGCCGACATCAGCGCCGTTCGCGACTTTCGACAACACCGTCGGTCTCGGCTCTACCACATTGCCGTTGCCGGTCGTGTCGACGCTGAGCGTGGTCGGTGTCAACGGTGCATTCCTGGCCGCTGACGGCGCCGGCATCGGTTCGCCCGACGGTGTGGACCGTACGCCGCCGACGATCGTCGCGAACGCTAGCCCGGCCGCGAACGCGAACGGCTGGAATAACACGTCGGTGACTGTCTCATACACGTGCACCGACGCCGGATCCGGTGTCGATGCTTCGGCGAGCGACCTAGCCGACGACGTACTGACCGTGAGCGGTACCGCGACCGGCACCTGTGTCGACAAGGCTGGTAACACCGCCAGCGCGAGCTACCCGGCGCTCATCGACACCGCTGCGCCGACGGTCACGTACACAGGCAACGCCGGCACGTACGGCGTTCTGAACAACGTCGCCATCTCGTGCACGGCCAGCGACGCTCTGTCCGGGATCGACAGCTCGACCTGTGCCGGGGCAAACGATCCCGCTTGGTCCTTCGGCGCCGGCGAGCACACGCTGTCGGCGCAAGCCACCGACAAGGCCGGCAACGTCGGCTCCGGATCGACGACGTTCACGGTGGCAGTAAGGGCGGCGGACCTCGGCGCGCTAACCACCCAGTTTGTGCAAGGCTCCGACCGATACCGCACCGCCGGCCCCGTCGCGCGCTTGGTCGTTTCGGCGGTTGTTGCCGTCGCGACCACCGCGATCCTCGAGGCAGCGCACGCGGCGACGCCGGCCGCGAGGGCCGCGCTACTTCGGGTGTACGGGCAGACAGTCCAAGCGCTCGTGGCCGGACAATGGCTGACCAGCAGCCAGGCAGCGACGTTGACGGCGCTCGCCAACAACGTGTAGTTCTGTCATGTCCACGTCGCGGTCTGCGGTAAGGGATTCCCAAGCCCCATGTGAAGTCATGGGCGCGGGTTCTGCGCTGGCTCCGTGTCGTCGGCTGACTCGGTGTCGTCCGGCCAGTTCGACGTGAAGATCCAGTCAAAGCCGTCGTAGCCGTCGGTGTCCAGCTGGGGAGTGCGACGCAGGCCGGTGCGCGCAGCGACCTTCAGCGACGCTGCGTTGCCGGGACGAACTCGGGCGACGAGCGGCTGGTTGGGCTGGTTTGCAGACGCCCACTCGACGACCGCGGTGGCTGCTTCGGTGGCTATTCCCTTGCCCCAGACCAGCGGGTCGAGTCGGTAGAAGAGGTTGAGAGTCGTACGGCCGTGCAGTTGCATCAGCTTTACGCCGCAGAAGCCGAGCCGCTGGTCGGTTGGCAGGCTGGCGCGACCATGGATGGTCCAGTAGCCGAAGCCGTGCTGTTGCCAGTGCTCGTTCCAGCGGCGGTAAAGACTCTCCGCTTCCTCGCGGGTGGAAAGCGCGTCACCAGGGTTGTGAGCGCATGCTCTCGGATCGCTGTGGATGCGGTAAATCGCGTCGATGTCAGCGCTGGTCGGTCGTCGCAGCGACAGCCGCGCGGTCCGCAGAACCTCGTTGTGAGCGAGGTTGTTGGAGCCCATGCCTCGATCCTGTCTCGCCGGCACAACCGTGTCGAGCATTCCGGGAGGCGACCGCATCGGCTCGTCACGCGCGCGGTGGTGGAAGGGTCCGGCCCGCGGTGCCAGTGCACCGCAGGCCGGATACCACTATCGACTTGCGTCAGTTGCCGAGCGTCATGTGCTCGGCCGCCAGGTACGCCTGCGCCGCCCATGAGACCGGATCGCTCGCGAAGTCGCGTTGCAATGCACGGTTGTGCAAGGCATTGTCCAGCGAGGCCATGATCATGGACTGATCGAGTACCAGGATTCGGTGCCCGACAGATCCGGTCGTCGGGTTCACCGCGTCGAAGAACCCATTCGCGCCGTACACACCGGGGTAGAGCGTACGCAGCTTCTGGATGTTCGCGTACGCCTGCTGTGGTGCGACATCGAGCGCGAGGAACGACGCGTGTGGTGTCACGGTGTCCTCGGACGCACAGGCGTAGCACTGTGACAGCGCGAGGTTCGGGTCGGTCGCAGTCGCGCCACCGCCGTGGTACGGGAACGTCAGCCCTTCGACGCCGAAGCCCCCATAGTTTCCGGTGTCATCGGCAGTGGACGACGGCGACATCCCCCAGACCGAGTAGCCGAGCGATTGTGTGGCGTACTTGATCTGCACTTGAGCCGTCCGGGCGTCGGCCAGACCGAAGCTGGACGGACCCCAGCTCGTCTCGGGTACGACCTCGTTGGGCATGAGGCCCTCGAACATTCCGCCCGCCCACGTCGGCATGAACGAGAGATTCGAGTTCGGGTACGTGTAATGCCCTTCCCAGACCGGGAACTTTTGATGCGATACCGGGTCGGTGATGGTCTTCCACTGCCCGGCCATCGGCCACTGTCCCTGCCACGAGAAGTCTGGGTCGGTCGTCGCACAGTCGGCGAACGGTGCCGGCGGCGGCAACTCACGCCAGCTCCGCCACCACACGTTGCCCGGCATCTGGTGCAGGCCCATGCCGATGTAGGCCGAGATCCGTGGATCGCTGTAGAGCGCACCGTTGTGGTAATAGTGCGTCCAGTTGTCGCCCACATCCGGCGGCGAGCCCACGTAGTACCCGCCGTACATCTGGCCGGTCGGCTGATTGCCGGCAATCGCCGGATTGACGTTGCAGTGCGTCTCGGCCCGATCGTCGTAGAAGATGCCGAAGTTCATCTGGTTCAGCAACGCATCGGCCATCGGTGCCAACTCCGGCAAGGCCTGACGTACGACGATCAGACCCGATGCGTACCAACCGTTGTCGACGTTGGACAGGAACGAGCAGTTGTCGAACGTGTTGCCGACGCTCGGGCAGTCGCCCTGTCCGGGATTTAACAGCACCTTGCCGTTTGTCGTGTCATACCACTGGTAGAGGAAGCCGTTCGACCGGTCCAGCTGACTGATCTCGGTGAGCGTTGCGGAGATCATCGCTACCGCTGTCGACCGCGACACTAGACCGAGGTCTTCGGCCGAGACGACCGACCATAGGTAAACGCCGATGTTCGAAGCGCCCGTGTACTGTCCGGTGGACGTGGGCGTCGCCGAACCACCGGCGTACGTGATGTTGTCCATCGGTAGGTGCGTCGTGGGGTCGACATCGGCGGCGAAGAACTTCCAGGTGTCCCGCGCGATACCCATCAGCTCTGCCCGCTGGGCGGATGTCAGCCCGCCGTAGTTCTTTACCGACTTTCCGGATGGCGGATGGTTCGAGCTCGCATCGGCCGTGGCGGACTGCGCCACCCCGAACACCGCGAGCACGAGCACCCCAGCGAACGCACAACACCGTTGCGCGATCGTGGATTGCCTTGTTGTCATCTCCCCAAACCCTTTCTTGTGTCTTCGACGACGACGCACGCGTGACCACCGAACGGCGACGATCAACCAGCGATCGACGGGCGAATCATTGAGAACGGCGTCGCGACGGCGTCGAGCAGCCGCTTCGTGTATTCGTCCTGCGGATGCTGCAGAACCTGTTTCGTCACGCCGCTTTCCACCACGCGACCGCCGTTGAGAACCAAGATCTGGTCGGTCACGACGCGGGCGCTGAGCAAGTCGTGCGTGATGTAGAGCAAGCTCAGTCCGCGTTCGTCGCGGAGCTGTCCCAACAGCGACAGGACGCCCGCGCGCAACGACACGTCGAGCATCGACACCGGTTCGTCGGCAACGATCACGTCCGGATCGCACGCCAGCGCCCGGGCAACGACCACCCGCTGGCGCTGCCCGCCAGAGAGCTGGTGCGGCAGCTTCGATGCGTACTGCGCGGCCGGGTTGAGCCCGACCGTTTCCAGCAAATCGTGTACGCGTCGCGACGCCTCGCGCGCAGACATACCGAGGATGTTCTGACACGGCCGCATCACCGTGTACTCCACCGTGTGCAACGGATTGAGCGCACCGTACGGATCCTGGAACACCATCTGCACCCGGCGGTGATAGGCGCGTCGTCCGCCCGAGCGCAACCGGTCGACCTCGATGTCGCCGAACCGGATCGTCCCGCTCGTCGGCCGCTCCGACGCGGTGATGAGCTTGGCCAGCGTGCTCTTGCCACTGCCGCTCGCGCCGACCAAGCCGATCGCCGCGCCCGGCTCGATCGTGAACGACACATCGTCGACGGCCGTGACCGTCGCACCGCGACCCTGGCCCCGCGCCTTGTAAATCTTCGTCGCATGCGCGACAGCGAGCGCGGGAACGGCCGAACGGCGCGTCCTCGGAACGTCCGTTCTCTGCGTGACCACCTCGGAGGGCTGCTTGTCGGTCGGATCACTGGCCATGCGAGACCTCCGTCGAGTCGGCCGAGTCCGGTGTGAACGGCGTCTGACGCTGCCGTACGGCGGCTACGCCTTCCGGGCTGGAACTAGCCTCGCGCGCGCGGACATGGCAGGCTGCGAGCCCATCGCCCAGTGGCGTTAACGGCGGATCTTCGTGTCGGCAGATGTCCTCCGCGAGCGGACACCGCGGCGCGAACGGACAGCCTGCAAGCGACAGCGACAAGTCGGGCGGCGTGCCGGGAATGCCGCCGAGGTGAATCTCGTCCGCGCGCGGATCGGCATAACAGCGCAAGAGCGCCTCCGTGTACGGGTGGTGCAATCCGCCGCCGAGCGCCCGCGATGGCTGGTCCTCGACGACTTCGCCGGCGTACATCACGATCACTCGATCGGTCGCCTCCAGCACGACGCCGAGGTCGTGGCTGATCAGAATGGCGGTGAATCCGTTTTCCCGCTGCAAGTCCTTGATGGTGCGCATGACCGCCTTCTGCGCGATCACGTCCAGCGCAGTGGTTGGTTCGTCAAACACGATCATGCGCGGTTCGAGTGCGAGGGCAAGGGCGATGGACACCCGCTGCCGCATGCCACCCGACAGTTCATGTGGATATCGGTTCAGGACCGACTCGTCGAGATGCACCTTGTCGAGCAGCTCGATGCCGCGACGCCGGACTTCGTGCTTGCTGGACTCTTCACGACCGCGCTCATGCGCCCTGAGGATGTCGCCGAAGTGATGCGCGATCGTACGAACTGGATTGAGGGCGTTCATGCCGCTCTGCAGCACGATCGCGAAGCCGCCTCGCCGCTGCCGACGTAGGTCCTCGCCGCTCAGCAACGAGATATCGGTGCCGTCGAACAGAATCTGGCCGGATTGAAGTTTTGCCGGCGGCGCAAGCAAACGCGTGAGCGCAAAGCCGAGCGTCGACTTGCCGCATCCGGACTCGCCGACCAGGCCGACGAATTCGCCCGGCCGGAGCGTCAGGTCGACGTCGCGCACGGACCAGATGTGCACGCCACGCGCCGGTTCGTAAACGACGTTGATGCCCTTCGCCTCCAGCAACGTCGGCACCGTGGTCATGGCCATCACTTCTCCCTCAGCCGCGGATTCGACAGCGCGTCGACGCCGAAGTTGATGAGCGTGAAGGCGGTGGCGAGCAGCGCAATCGCGAGACCCGGCGCGAAGACCAGCAACCACTGGCCGGTCAGCAAGGAGTTTTGCTGCTGGGCGTAGTAGAGGATCGTTCCCCAGCTGACCGTGCTCGGATCGCCGAGGCCGATGAACTCGAGACTCGCCTCCGCCATCACGGCCGCGTTGGCCGCCGCGAAGAAGCTGGCGGCGACAAGTGAGGTCATGTTCGGCAGGATTTCCCGGAAGACCACACGGTAGAGGTGCTCACCAGAGAACTGCGCGGACGCGACGAAGTCGCGCGTCCGAAGCGTCGATGCCTGGCTGCGGATCACCCGCGCGCCGGTCGCCCAACTGGTGAACGCGACGACGAGGATGATCGTCCACTTCGATCGGCTGTTCAGGTACGCGGCCAGGATGATCATGAGGGGCAGGCCGGGGATCACCAACGCGAGACTGGTGACGAAGCTGATCACCTCGTCGACCGGTCCCGGCCGATAACCGGAGATGAGCCCAAGCGTGACGGCCACGACCGTGGCGCCGACCCCGGATAGCAAGCCGACGAGCAACGAGACTCGGGCGCCGTACACCATCTGGGAGAACACGTCCTGGCCGTTGCCGGTCGTGCCGAACCAATTCGAGCCGCTCGGGTTCTGGTACGGCCGGAATGTCGTTGCCGTCGGCGAGTGATTGGCGATCAGTGGAGCAAAGATCGCGATCAGGATCATCAACGCGATGATGGTGAGCCCGATGCGAGCCTTACCGTTGCTCCACAGCGTGCGCAGTGCTCGGCCGACGAACCGCAGCGGGCCGGGCAGACGACTCTCACCGCCGACCGTGAGCGCCACGGCGGCCCCGGGCACTTCGGGGGGTGGAGTCGAAGTGGTGGCCAGAATGCTCATGAGGTACGCACCCTCGGATCGAGTCGTACGTAGATCAGGTCGACGAGGAAGATCGCGACGAGCATGCTCACCGTGATCACCAGGAAAAGGGCCTGCATCAACGGGAAGTCGTGGTTGGACACCGCGATGTAGAGCAGGTTGCCGAGGCCGGGATAGCTGTAGACGCCCTCGACGAGGACCGAACCACCGACCACCGCGCCAAGCGACAGCCCGAACGCGGTCACGTTGGGCAGCAACGCATTGCGGGCGGCGTAGAGCAACGCGACAGTACGCGAACGCAGTCCGTTCGCCTCGGCGAACGTCACGTAGTCCTCGCCCAACGTGTTGATCATGTTGTTACGCATGCCGAACACCCAGCCCGACAACGACGTGACGGCAAGCGTCGCGGCGGGCAGGATGCTGTGCACGATCGCGTCCCGGATGAACGGCCAGGTGAACGACGGCGTCGCGCCCTCGTTGTAGCCGCCCTTGAGCGGAAAGATGTCGAACTTGAATGCCAGCACGTAGAGGAACAACAGGCCGAGCCAGAACGGCGGGAACGCGGCGAAGAACGTGGCGCCGATGGTCACCGACGAGTCGGCCTTCGTACCCCGCCGCCAGCCCGCGTAGACACCTAGCAGTGTTCCGATGGTGAACGCGATGACCGTCGTACTGCCGACCAACAGGATCGTCCAGGGCAGCGCCTTGCCGATCGTGTGGGCGACCGTCTCGGTCGGAAACGAATATGAGCTACCGAAGTTCAGTGTGAAGATGCTCTTCCAATACTGCGCGTACTGACTGAACACATTGGAGTGTGGGACGCCGAGTTGCACCTCGATCGCTTGTCGCTGTGCATCGGTGATCTGCTGCCCGGTCGACGCGAACTTGGCCAGCGCCGCGTCGACCGGGGAGCCCGGCATTAACCGTGGGAGTGCGAAGTTCAGCGTAATCGCCGCCCACAGCGTGACGATGAATAGCGTCACCTTCCGGATGATGTAGCGCATCGAAGCCTACGAGACCGGCTTCAGGTGCGTTACCACCACGAGCATCGCGTTGGTGTAGTTGGTCGGCAGCGTGTACGGGTCCTGTGCCGACGGCCAGCCGGTGAAGTGCGCGGTCCGGAACAGACCCCAGCTGCCGCCGTAGTACAGCAGGACGATCGGCACCTGGTTGTACATCGTCTGTTCGAGCGTGAACGTCGCGTTCTTCTGTGCCGTCGGGTCGGTCGCCGCCGCGAGTGTCTGCAGCGCCTGATCGACAGTCGGGTCCTTGAAGCGCTCGAAGTTGTTCACCGTCGGCGTGTTCACCGCCGTGGCGAACGAGCTGTTCAACGCGTTGTTGAAGTCGGTGTACGGGTCGCCGGTGCCACCGAAGCCGCCGAACGCCGCGTCGAACGTGCCGCCCTGGGTTGCGGTCGCGTACTGCGCGTACTGGGGCAGGTCCAGGTTGACCTTGATCCCCGCCTGACCGAGTTCAGTGGCGACCTCTTTCGCCGCCGCGACCCAGTCGCTGAAGTTGCCTGGCAGCACGATCGTCATGGTCGCCTGCTTGCCGTTCGAGCCGACCAGCTTGCCGCCGCTGAGGTGGTATCCGGCAGCCGTGAAGTCTTGCTGTGCTTGTGAATTGCTCTGTGTGATGTTTCCGCCGTTCGGAATGCTCGGGTCGAGCCACTTCTGCAGGTTCGGCAGGATCAGGCCGGACAGGCTCGCCTGATCGAGATAGCCGTTAACGGCCTTCTGCGCGATCGTCGTCCGGTTCAATGACTCGGATACGCCCTTGCGGAAGTCCGCATTGTTGTACGGCGCCTTCGTGAGATTGAGGAACAGCCCAATCGTTCCGCCCGGCGGGAACCAGTAGACGTTGTGCGCCGAGTCGTGGTTGACGTACGTGTTCTTCACGTCGGGGATGAACGTGTAGGCCCAGTCGAACTTGCCGCTGGTCACGTCGAGCTGGTTCGTGGTCTGGTTGCTAGCCTGCGCGGGGAACACAACCTCGGACGGCGAGATCTTGCCCGCCTGCCAGTAATTTGGATTCTTCTTGAGCTTGTACTGGGTCGGCGCGAAAGTGTCGAGCGTGAACGGACCGGTCACCACCGGGTTCGTGTCGGTGTACTTGACCGGATCGGCGACCGACGACCAAACGTGCTCCGGCACGATCGGCACCTGCGCCACCTGAGCCGCAAACGGAACGTTCGGCTGCTTGAACGTAACGGTGAACGTGTCGCCCGACCCGCTGACACTCTCGAGTTGTGCCCAGATGCCCCGCGTGTCGAGCGCCGGGAACTTCTTGAGCAGGTTGAAGGTGAACGTCACGTCATCGACCGAGAACGCCTGTCCGTCGCTCCACTTCACGTTCTGACGCAATGTGTAGACGAGCGTCGTGGGACTGGTGAACTTGTAGCCGGTCGCGAGGAACGGCGTGTACGTCCCGTCGATCGGGCTCGGGATCTCCAGCGGCTCATACATGAGCAATTGGCCGTGCAGCGCCGTACTAGCAAATGGGTTGAAGTTCTCGATGAGCGTCGGGTTGCCGGCGTCGCCCTGAATGGTGAGCGTGCCGCCGCCCTTGCCCGATGACGAGCTTGTCTTGACGTCCGAGCCGCCACAGGCCGCCGTCCCGAACAGTGCGACCGCGGTGACCGCGGCGCACAGCAGCATTGGTGAGCGAGGTTTCATGCTTGTCTCCTTGGATCGGTCGGTCCGTCCGCCGCGATTGGGGTTGCGGCGTCCTGGTGGGTTGACCCGGAGGGGCGCAATCTAATGCGCGCCACGCCCGGCATGGGCACGCGGAAGTCGAATGCGACGCTGGACTCGGATTCGCTCCGGTCCACGGGCGCGGTGGCCAGGATGTCGTTGGCGCGCAGGTATGACCACAGTTGGTCGTCCGGCCAGCCGACGCCCGGCGGGCAAAGCGCCCCGATGTTGGAATGCTCGGCGTCGATCCGAGCGATGGTCGTCTCATAGTCGGCATCCGGGTCAACGCCGGTGATGGTCAGCTGAATCCGGCGGTCGAGACGCGCATCGCCGGACACGAGCGCGGCGTTGATGGTGCCGTTCCAGACCAAAACGTCGATCGTGCCGTCCCGGTGGCGAGTCGCCGAGGTCTGCACCAGAACATCTGCGCCGTCCCCGGCGACGGTGCTGTCGAGCAGCTCGTCGCCTTGGTGCGCGGCAAGGTGGGCGGCCCAGTAGCGTGGCTTCGCCAGATTGCCGACGGTGAGGAGCCCGAATCCGTTGTGGAACAGGCGGTCCGGCCGTCCGAGCTCCTCGAAGTGGTCACTCGCGACCCAGTACGCGAGCGCGTCGGGGTGGTCCTGTGCATTGGCGTATCCGCTGAGCACGAAGGGCGCCCCGAACGCGGTGTCGTGAATCGGGCCGAAATGCGTCGAGCCAACTCCCCATTCGGTCCACCACACCGGCGTGCCCTCGAAGCCGTGGCGCGCGAGTGCCGGCCGTACGTCCAGCGGGAGGTTGCCGTACGTGTGGCTCGTGACGAAGTCGAGCGGCGCGCCGGTCTGCTCCGCGTACGCCGCGAGCCGTTCCACCCACTCCGCGGCGGCCGTCGCGGGGCCACCAACCTGGAGCCGGGCATCGACTGCCTTGAGTGCCCGCGCGGATTCGTGGTAGAGCCGCAGATATTCGTCGACCGTGCCGGCCCAGAACACCACGAGGTTCGGCTCGTTCCACACCTCGAACGGCCAGTGTGCGACTTCGTCGATGCCGTACCGGTCGACGAGGTGCCGAGCGAGCGCGCCGATCAGCGCAGCCCACGCCGCCCAGTCGCGCGGCGGCGAGATGATGCCTCGGTACGTGAAGACGGTCTGTTGTGGGTCGCGCGCCAGAGCGGCCGGCATGAACGACAGCTCGATGACCGGCCGGATCCCGATCTCGAGAAGGTGATCGTAGATCGCGTTGACGCGATCGAAGTTGTACGTCATCGTGCCGTCGTCCGCGACCCGCACCACGTCGTTGTCGTCGTGCAGGATGGCGTGCGCCCGGACGCGTTCGACGCCGAGGTCATCGCGGACACGGCGCAGGGCGGCAGCGAACTCCTCGGCGATCCACTTTTCGTCGCCGTCGAGCAGGAGCTGTGACAGTCGCTCCGCGCCGATCAGCTCCCAAACGTGTCTCAGCTCGCCGATGACATTGGTCGCCGTCACACTTACCGTGACGACGGGCGGCTCGCCGCCGTCGTTCGAGGCTTGCGCGGATGCCGGTTCCGACCACGCCCACACCGGGTAGTCGGCGCCCGCCACCGCGCCGACCCGATATGTGTACGTGTTGCCGTCGGTCAGCCCGGTGTCGGCGAACGCGCACTGCGGCACGGCTGGCACGTCGGAGCCACCGTGGTCGACGATGACCGGCTCCCGGCCAACCTCGCTACGTTCGATCACATAGCCGGCGGCACCAGCGACGGGTGCCCAGGAGAGCCTGATGTGCCCGGTCCCGGCGTCCGCCCGAAGGTTGGTCGGCGCGGGCAGTCGGGTGCCTTCGTCGACGCCGGCAGTATTGGTCAAACGCCGGTAAATGCGGGTCTCGAAGTCGGCGCGTGCGTCGGATGCCGTCATCGCGAACCCCCGCCACGTAACGATGATTCCTCGACGTCGCGTGGATACCGGCGGATCGCGGTGACGTGAATGGAATGCAACTTGTGACTCCTTGCGGATCCGGCCGGCGGCGAATGGGCATCGGCGGGTGACAGGGGCGTTGGAACGAGACCCTGGCCGTGTTATGGGACGGCGGAACAGCCACAGCTGTCGCGGATATCGACCCGCACCGGCATCTCGATCAGGCGGGACGCGAGTGCCGAATCGGCCAGGCGTTCCTCGAGCATGCTCACGGCTTTCTCGCCCAGTTGACGCATCGGCTGGGCGACCGTGGTGAGGGCGGGCCGTACGTGCTGACCTAGTTGGATTCCGTCAAAGCCGGTCACCGCCACGTCCTGCGGGACACGCAGGCCGGCTCCGGCCAATGCGGTCAACGCGCCGAGCGCGGTCTGGTCGTTGGCGCATACCAACGCCCTCGGACGGTGCCCGTCAGACAGGAGTTGAGCGACCGCCCGCCGCCCGCCCGCGGTGGTGAAGTCGCTGATCGCGTGGGGACGTGGCGCGACCGGTAGTCCTCGTTCGGTCAGGGCCGCCTGGTACCCCTCGAATCGGGCCGCGGAGTCCGGGGAGTCCGGCCCGGCAATAAACCACACATCGGTGTAGCCGTGTACGTCCAGAAGATGCCCGGTCACCTCGAAGGCACCCGCCCGGTTGGCGACCACGAGGTGGTCAACCACCCGCGCGACCTCGTCCGGCGTACGCGGACCGGCCAGCATCACCACCGGGATCCGGCCGGCGATCCGCTCCAACACCGGCGCCGGCACCGTACGGGCCAGCACGACCAAGCCGTCGCATCGACCAGCGACGGTGGTCACGAGATCGACGTCGTCGGTGTCGTGACACGCCGCAATGAGTAGCGCGTATCCCCGGCGTCGCGCCGCCCGTTCCATTCCGCGAATGATTTCGTCGTACCAGAACATCGCGTCCGACTCGATGTCCTGGTCCCCGACCAGGTCCGGGAAGCACAGCCCGAGCACGCCGGCGCGCCTGGCGGCGAGATCGCGGGCGGCGCCGCTGGGCACGTAGCCAAGTTCGGCGACCGCCGCGAAGACCCGCTCTCGATACTCCGGCCGGACTCGATCGTTGCCCGACAGCACCCGGGACACGGTCGCGGTAGAGACACGGGCGTGCCGGGCGACCTCGTACACAGTGGGCACCGTACGCACAGCGGTGGCTCCCGACCTCGGTGTGTACGCGCATACAGTAAGCGCGTACACGGCGGAGTATGCCGAACTGCGATGGCGATGTAAAGACCCCGTCGGCAGCCGCAACGGAGCCAGAGCCATGTCGCCGACGCTGCCATTGGGCCGGGTGCAGCGGCGATACGCTGAGGTTTTGGTCGATGGGAGGAGATCAAGTTGCGTGGATGCGGTGTCGAGCAACTCGGTGGTCCAGTCAAGTTGCTCGACCTCACTGGTCCAGTCGCTGGGCCTGGTCAGATCGTCGTCGCGGTTGAGTCCGCCGGCGTCGGCGCGTGGGACCCGCTGCTGCCCGGCGCTGACTGGGACGTAGGGCTACGTCCGCCGGCCGCGATGGGTGTTGAGGGCGCCGGCGTTGTGGTCGACGTCGGCGCCGGCGTGACCGATTTTGCCGTCGGCGACGCCGTGCTCGCGCACGAGGCGCCGCTGCCCGGCGGCAGCGGATTCTGGGCCGAGCGTGTGCTGCTTGACGCAACTCATGCCACGCCGTGTCCGTCCAATCTGGACGTCGCCTCGGCGGGAGCATTGCCGGTCAGCGGTCTGACCGCCCGCCAGACCATTGACGCGCTGGGCCTCGAGTCAGGTCAACGCATACTCGTCACGGGCGGCGGCGGCACGACCGGCTCGATCGTCGTTCAGGTGGCCGCGCTCGCCGGGCTGGCCGTGATCACGACCGCGTCGCCGTCGTCAGCCGAGTGGCTGCGATCTGCCGGAGCGACGGACGTGATCGACTATCACGATGCCGAATGGCCGGCCGTCGTCGAGGGCGCGTTCGATGCCGCGGTGGTGTCTGCTCCGGGTACGGCTGCCGACGCGATGCGCTGCGTACGCGACGGTGGGCGGCTCGTCGCATTGGTGTCGGATCCGTTGGTGGAACAGCGCGGCATCAGCGCGACCACACTCTACGTCCGCCCCGACGCGAAACAGCTCGCCGACCTCGCACAGTCGCTGGCCGACGGCCGCATCAGGCTTGAGCCGACGGTGACGTCGCTCGAGCAGGGTCCCGACGTGTACGCCCGCATCGTCGATGGTCGTGCCGCGGGAACGAAGTTTGTGCTGCGGCCGTAGCTTCCTTCGCGACTGTCTGCCAGTCCTGGCCGCGATTCTGCCAGGCGGCGGGGTTGACCGCCGCCGGCAGCCAGTTCTTCTCACTGCACACCGCCGGTATCCCCCGCGCCTATCCGCCGAATAACTACGTCGGATACTCCCACTTCGGGGATTCGCTGGCCGCCGGGGACGTCACCGGCGACGGAAGGGCTGAACTGGTCGTGGGTGCGCCGCAGGACTCCGCTACCCAAGTCGGGTTCGAGGGGACGGTGACCCTCATCAAGGGCTCCACGTCTGGGCTCACGGCTACCGGCAGCACGGTCTGGACTCAGAACAGTCCTGGTATTCCGGGCGTAGCGGAGATTAACGACCGT
>DATFRR010000316.1:0-4744 GCA_035263025.1 Micromonosporaceae bacterium | reverse complement strand
TGCGCCTCGGCCATCGCCGCCGCGCTCGCCTCCGCATCGCCCAGCAGCCAGTAGAGCTGGGCCTGCCGCGAACGCATCGGCACCACATCGTCGATGGCGCCGACCTCGGTGACGACCGCGATCGCCTGTTCGTAGTGGTCGCACGCACCGGCGAACTCGCCGCGCATGGCGATGCGGTTCGCCAACTCGGTCAGGGCGAACGAAATTCCCCACCGCTCGCCGATCGCGCCAAACTCGGTGAGAGCCGTCGCAAGATCTGTGTCGACATCTCGCCCGCCGTCGCCGAACGCGATGCGCATCTTGGCAAGCTGCAACCGGGCCAGGGCGCGTACCCATGGATCCTCGTCGTCGAGGAGCGGTTGGAACGCCGACGTGAACGCCTCCGGAGCCTGGAACAAGCGCTCCCACAACGTGACGAACTTCAGGGCCGGATGACGGACCGCAACACGCTGGCCGATTTCGTAGGCCTGGTGGATCCAGTCGGCAGCCTGATACTGATCGCTTCGCCCGGCCGTCACGAACATCGTGACGAAGGCGTAGACCACGGCCCGGATGTCGTCCGCGACCTCGCCGGGCACCGCGGTGGCCGCGATGATCAGCTCGTTGCCCTCGGCCTTGTGCCCACCGAGCCACCAGTACCAGGCGGCGGTCGCTGCCAGCTCCATCGCTCCGGCGGCGTCGCCTGCCGCGAGGGCGCCGCGCATCGCCGCACCGATGTTGTCGTGCTCGGCTTCAAGCCTTGCAAGCCATTCCAATTGCTCGGTACGGCGAAGGTGCGCGTCCGCGATCTCGGCGAGTTCGGTGAAGTACGCCAGATGTGCCCGCCGCGTCAGATCCGTTTCGCCCGCCTCGGCGAGACGCTGGCCGGAGTATTCCTTGATGGTGCCGAGCATCCGATATCGCGGCGCGCCGTCGTCGACGATGACCACCAGCGACTTCTCGGTCAGCGCGGTGAGCAACTCGAGCACCTGGCCGGGCTCGACTCCATCGCCCGCGCAGACCCGCTCGGCCGCCTCCAAGCTCGCCCCGCCGGCGAACACCGAGAGCCTGCGGAGGACGGTCCGTTCGGCATCGGTGAGCGGCTCCCAGCTCCAATCGATCACCGCACGCAGTGTTCGGTGCCGTGGCAGCGCTGTCCGACTGCCGCCAGTCAGCAGCCGGAACCGGTCGTCGAGGCGGTTGGCGAGCTGGTCGAGGGACATGGTGCGCAATCTGGCCGCGGCGAGTTCGATGGCCAGTGGCACACCGTCCAAGGCCCGGCAGATGCGCGCCATGGTCGCCATCGTGTGAGCGTCGGACGTGAGGTCCTTGCGTACCGCACCGGCCCGCTCCTGCAGAAGTTGGACGGCCGGCGCCGATTCGATTTCGCCGGGTCCGGCGTTCTCGGCTGGTACGACCAACGGCGCGACCGGCCACAGTGCCTCACCGGTGATGCGCAACGGTTCCCGGCTGGTCGCGAGGATCCGCAGTCGCCGGCACTCCCCGAGCACCCGAAACGCGAACGTCGCCGCGGACTCGATCACGTGCTCGCAGTTGTCCAGGATCAGCAACGCCTGCCGCTCCCGAAGCGCGGCGATGACACGGTCCGTCGGCTCCGCGTCGGTTGCGTCGCCGAGCAGCGCATCCCGCAGTCGGAGCGCCGCGAGCGTCGCTTGCGCCACGTCAGCGCCTGCGGGTCCGGCCGCGGACGCTGGGTCGGGACCGATCGCCGCGAGTTCGACCAGCCAGGCGCCATCCGGCAGGTCGTCGAGCAGGGTACGCGCGGTCTCGGTGGCCAATCTGGTCTTCCCCACGCCACCCGGACCGATCACGGTGGTGAGCCGGTGACCGGCGACGAGCTCGCGGAGCCCGACCACATCGGCCGCCTTGCCGACAAAGCTGGTGAGCTCGGCGCGCAGGTTGGTCGTCCGGTTCGCCTCCCGTCGACCCACCTCGCCCCGCAGCAGCGCGACGTGCAACTCGGACAGCTCCGGTGCGGGATCGACGCCCAGCTCGTCGGCCAAGATCTCCCTGGTGCGCTGGTACGCAAGCAGCGCCTCGGAGTCGCGACCGGTCGCGACGAGCGCACGCATCAACGCGGCGACAAGGCGTTCTCGTGTCGGATGCGCGGCCACCACGTCGGTCAGTTCCGTCACCAGTTCGGCTGCGTGGCCGAGACCAAGCTCCGCGTCGAACCGATCCTCCATGGCAGCAAGGCGTATCCCGTCGAGCCGCGTGACAGCGGCGTCGAACGCAGCGCTGTCCGGTAGACCGACGTCCTGCATCGCGGCACCCCGCCACAACGCGAGCGCCTCGCGGAGTCGCTCGACGCGCTGGGTGCCTTCGTCATCGCGGGCCTGGCCGACGAGGCGTTCGAACCGTACGGCGTCAACGGCGTCGGGATCCACGGTGAGCCGGTAGCCGTCCGGCTGACCCTCGACCGATCCGTCCGGCAGTGCCTTCCGAAGCCGAGAAACCAGACGTTGCAGCGCATTCGCTGCGTCGGCGGGTGGTTGCTCGCCCCATATCCAGTCGACGAGCGTCGCTTTCGGGACCGCGTGACCCGGCTCGAGTGCGAGCGCGATCAACAACGCGCGCAACCGAGCGCCCGGTACGTCGGCGAGGGCGCCGTCGTCCGTACGAACCTCGAACGGTCCGAGCATCCCGATCTGCACTTCGCCGATTTTGCCATGGGCGACTGATGGGTCTTGTGCGCTGAGCGGCGCTGGCCTGCCGGCGGTACCGACGAGGTTTGTGATCTTGCCGCGGGCGACGGCACCGCGTCGCGCAAATGGTCGGTGTCGTTTCGACCTGGGCGCGGCTTAGAGTCTTGCCGTGGGTCGATCTGACGTGACTTTGTGCCAGCCCTCGACACGCGTGGAAACCGATCAGTCCGCGCGGTCGCCGTTCGCGACGGCGGTGGACTTGTGATCGCGCGGTGGAACGCCGACGAACTCGTATCCGCCATCGCCGCTGACGCGCCGCGGGTGGTGGCGCAGATCCTTCGGGACGAGGCCCGGCCGATGAACGCCAGCGCGATCAGGGCGCGGCTTGGCGTACTCGGGGTCGATAGCGCCGACGCGGAGCGAGCATGGAAGCGAGCGCAACCTCGCCTGAAGGATCGCTCCGACATCGCGGACGCTGGGTCGCGCTCGTACAAGTGGATCGGCGATGACCGAGTCGATGGCGTTGTCGACGAAACGCCCGGTGGCGCGCCGCGCGCCAGCACCAGGAAGCCGGCAACCGGCGGTGGCACCACGCCTCGTTCGGTCGCGACCCTCCTCAACAAGATCGCTGGTCATCCGCGCGCGACGGTCGCGGATCTCGCAGAGCGGCCGCTGCAGTCCGGCGTCCGGCTCAGCCAGCAGCCCGACGCGGCACTGACCAGGCTGTTGACATCGGTGTCCGAAACCGATCAGTCGCTCATGTGTGCGCTGATGTTGGCGACACCGCGAGACGTGCCGGAACTCGATCTCTCGGCGCCGGACCAGGCAGGTCTTGAGGCGCTCGCCGTCGTAGCAAGCAACGCCGCCCGCGAGATCGCCGAGGTAGATCAGGATGACGTTGCCTCGCACGAAGCCGCGGCAGCGCTCGTATGGCGCCTTGCGGGCATCCAATCCCTCCCCGCCGCGTTCACGGGTCCGATCGTTGAGCTTGCGCACTCGCGCAGTGCCAGGGACAGCGCCGGCGCGACTGTCACATTGGAGTCCGCCGGACGCGCTGTGGCCGGTCTCCTGCCACGTCTTTCCGCCGACGAGCGCGCGGCGCTCGACCCGAACAAGGTCGCAGCCACGTTCGCCGGCCTACGCCTCCGCCGCGATGGATCGCGTGCGCTCGTCCTCGCCGCGGCAGGTCGCACCTGGCCCGAGCAGATCGCGTCGGCGCCATGGTGGCACAACGTCACGCTGGCCGAGATCGCGAGGTCCGCCGATGACGTGCTCGCCGATGTCCTGTCCGTGCCCGCGGTTGCGGAGACCGTGGTACGGCCGATGATTGCCACACTGATTGCCGAGGCGAACGATCGAACCGATCTCGCGTTCTTGATCGGTCTACCCGCAGGGATCGCTGCCAACGTGTCGGACGATGCGTTCGCGCAGGTCTTCGAACGAATTGCGGCAGCCGACCGCACCGCGGCCGCGTGGTTGCAGCGCTTGCCGCGAGGCGAGCCGACGATCGATCGCATCGATGGCGGCGTCACGGACAGAGCCGCGCTCGACAGAGCAATGGCGGCCGAAGAGCGCGTCCGCGAACTGACCGACCGTTGTGAGCGGTTGGAGGCGCAGTTGACGACCGACTACCGCAGATCCGTCGAGCTTCGGGCGGCGCAGAATCGACAGCTTCAAGTGGACATCGTCCGGGCTCTCGCCGAGCTCGCCGCCGAGGTCGAGGAGTTGTGCGCGAGCGGAGTTGAACCGCGCGTGCTGGTGGATCGAGTGCGCGGACTCGTCGCGGGCGAAGGACTCGAACCGATCGGTTCGGCCGGCGCCGGAGTGCCCTTTGATCCGACGCTGCACATCGCGGCCTTCGGTCGGCCCGAAGTCGGTGCGGTCGTCGCGGTCATTCGACCGGGATACCGATGGCTGGCGTACGGACGAAACGATGCCATCAATAAGGCGCTCGTCGCGACGTAGGAGGATGCAGTGGGAGCCCACGGTCGTGCGGTCGGTGTCGACTTCGGAACCTCGACGGCACTGGTCGCCGAGCGGATGGGCCGGCGTCCGGTAGACATTGCCCCGCTCGGCAACACCACGAAGTGGTTTCCGTC
>DATFRR010000315.1:0-4116 GCA_035263025.1 Micromonosporaceae bacterium | reverse complement strand
CGGCCAGGCCGAGGATCTGCACCTCAATATGGCGTACCCGCGGGAAGTAGCGCTCGATCAGCACCGAACCGTCGCCGAACATCCGCTCTGCGAATGCGCGCACCTTCTCGTATTCGGTGCGTAGCGCCGCTTCGTCGCCGGCCGCGCCCATGCCCATGCCGCCACCACCAGCGGCCGCCTTGACCATGACCGGATAACCGATGCGCTCGGCCTCGGCGATCGCCAGCTCGACGGTTGCGGCCGGATCGGTGGTGCCGGGCGCGACCGGCACGCCGGCGGCTGCCATCAGGTTCCGTGCGTTGATCTTGTCACCCATCGCAGTGATCGCGTCTGCGCTCGGTCCGACCCACACCAGACCGTGCTCGACGACGGCGCGCGCGAAGTCCGCGTTCTCGGACAAGAAGCCATAGCCGGGATGGATCGCTTCGGCTCCAGTTGCCTTCGCCGCGGCCAGGATCGCCTCCGCGTTGCGGTAGGACAGCGCCGGGTTCGCCGGCCCGATCAGCACCGCCTCGTCGGCCTCGGTCACGAACGGCAGCCCGGCGTCGGCCTCGCTGTAGACAGCGACGGTCCGAACGCCGAGCCGAGACGCGGTCCGAATGATGCGGCGCGCGATCTCCCCACGGTTCGCCACCAACAACGACCCGATCATCAACCGTCCGCCCTTCCGAGCGAGCCCGAGGTCCGCCCACCGACCTAAACGATCGTTAATCTACCGCTCGCCCTTAGCTATCCGCGAGTCTGGCGCATCACCCATCCCCGCGCATCACGCCGGACTGAACGCTTCAGCACCCCGGCACCACGTAACCGTTCTCGGTATCACGCATACCCGTATAGCCCTTAGTCCGAGTGCGGTGGCCGTGGTGGCAGGCCGGCCCCCGGCATGCCCACGACGTAGATCAAGCTTGACCGCTGCGTCGTGGGCATGCCGGGGGCCGGCCCAAGACCGTTACCCCGTCAAAGACGCCAACGCCGCCCGCCGCAGCAACTCCGCTCGCCGTTCCTGCTCGACGTCGCCACCGATGAACGGCGTCGAGTTCATCAAACCGAATGCTGCGTGCGCGAGGACGCGGGCCTCTTCGTCGTTCAACTCCGGCCGCAGCTTGATCAGCGTGCGTACCCACACCTCGACGTAAAGCCGCTGCAAGCGACGAATGGCGCGGCGCGGCTCGTCCGGCAGGCGGTCGAGTTCGTGCAGGTGCAGCGCGATGACGGCGGGGTTCTCCAACGCGAACGCGACGTGGAAGTCGATCAACGAGTCGAGGAGGGCGGCCGGGTCGTTCGGGTGCTCGCTGGCCCGCTGCATGCCGCCAGACAGCAGCCCGTCGCTGACCGGGATTAGCGCGGCGACGAGCATCGCTTCCTTGCCGGCGAAGTGGTGGTAGAGCGCCGGGCCAGTGACTCCCGCGGCGGCGCCGATGTCGTCCATCGACACGCCGTGATAGCCGCGCGACGCGAACAGTCGGACGGCCTGCTCCAAGATCTCGTCGCGGCGGGTCCGCTTGGCCGGCATGCTGCGCTGATCCACCGTCACGGACGCCAGAGTAGCCGGGTGACCTGTGTCGGCCCTAGGGCGGCGGCCGATCCTCCCACGGTACGAGCCGGGCCGAACTCCGGTCCGGACGGGTTAGGTGCCCAGTTCGTACGCATCGCGGACGGCGGCGGCCTCGCCATCCCGGTGCAGCGCTTCCAGCGCGCGAACGAGCATCGACGCGAGGTGCCGGCGAGTGTCGTCGTCGACGACGTCACACATCGCGGTGTTGATCACGCGCTCGACCTCGGCCGGCCGGTCGGCCCGAAGGAGGAGGTCGGCGAAGATTCCGGCCGCGAACGTCGCCGCGCCGCGATCTCCGACCGACCGGAGCGCGTCGATCGCCGGGCCGACCCGCAGGATCCCGCCGTCCAAGTCGCCGTGTGCGGCGATAACGCGCCCGCCGTCGCAGGCCAGAATCGCTCGCTCCCACACGTTGTCCGGCTGGTCGACGTCCAACGACAGCGCGGCCGCGTCAGCGTCGGCCAGCGCCTCGACCGCCGCATAAAGTCGGTTCGCCCACATCAGCGAGGTCGCGTGTCGGCGGCTCGCGCGGACGTGGTCGAGGGTACGGCCGGCCGTGCGGTACGCGTCGGCGGCGACCGCGTAGCGCAGCGCAGCGGCGCTGTCCCGATCGAGCCCGTCGAGGATGTCGCCGATCTCCTCGTTGATCTCGCCGACGAGTTCCGGGCAGTCACGTCGTGCGCCACTCGTCGCGATCAACTCGAGTTGCGCGATGGCCTGATCCGGCTGGTCCAGTGCCCGATAGGCGCGCGCGAGCAGGTGCCGTGGCGCCTCGGCGTCCGGATCGAGTCCGACGCACGCGCCGATGGCGTCCTCCGCGACATCTGCCGCGTCCAGCGGCCGGTCGCAGTTCAGATATGCGGTGGCGAGCCGCTGGCGCAGGTGGGCGGCGGTCGAGCCGTCCCCGGCCGCTTGTGCCGTCGCAAGGCACACCGTCAGGTCGTCGATCGACTCGGCGGCGCGAGCACTGCTGGCCAGCATCGAGCCGCGCTGCCGGCGCAATTGGTTGCACATCTCGGCGTCTTCGCAGACCGCGAGGGCCTCGTCGTAGGCGGCGAGCGCCTGCGTCAGACGGCCACCGATCTCGTCGGCCCGGCCGCTGATCCAACTGGCCGCGGCGAGACCGGTGTGGAATCCGGCTGCGCGGCACACGTCGCGAGCACGTTCCGCGGCGGCCTGCGCGGCGTCGATCTGACCCGTCTCGCCGAGAATGCCGGCCCGGTCGACGAGCAGCCACAGCGGCGTACGCGAGTCGTCGCTGACCGATGCATAGGGCTCGGCGGCGTCGAGCGTCGCGAGTGCCTCCTCGGTCCGGCCGCTGAGCATGTAGCAGAAGGCGAGCCGACGGTAGGCGCTCGCACGTCTTCCGATCGGGCCGTGCGCGACCACGTAGTCCGTGGCGTCCGACGCGATTGGCAGGCCGATGTCGGCCCGGTCGGTGCGGCACATCAGTTGACCGATGCGCGATCGGGTGATCTGCCGGTTCACCTCGTCGCCGGCCGCCGCGAACAGATCGAGCGCGGCCATCCACGCCAGTTCCGCGACCGCGAGCTCGCCGGCATTGGCGGACGCGAGGCCGTAGAGTTCCGCGCGCCGGCCGCGCTGCCGTGGCGAGAGCTCGGTCTCGCCGTAGCGCGTGTCGAACGCCTCGCAGGCCGCCTCCGCTTCGGCGATCTGTTCTTCGCGATAGCGCCGCTCCGCCAGATCCAGCAGTGCATCCGGGTCGAGGTCGGCCGGCACGTCGGCGCAGCGTTGGTCGGCGGACTCTGCCGTCTGGCTGCGCGCGGGTGCCGCGACCGCGGTCGGTGTGATGGCGAGGTGCTCGACTATCGGCTCGGCGGCCAGCGTCGCCGCGATCGCCGTCGACGTCGACGCGTTGCCATTGCGGAGGTCGAACCGTTGGGCGATCTCGGTCGCGGTCGCCGCCAATTCGGCGCCCAGCGTCGCCAGGTCCATGTCTCCGGCCGGCCGATCGCCGTACGCGGGGCGATGCACGGTGGTACGCCGACCGGCCGCCGCGGCGCGCCGTAACACCAGCGCAGACCGTGCCGCGAACGTCATCGCGTCGTACGGCGTCGGCGCGGCGTCGAGCCAACCGATGTGGCGCGCCACAATGTCTACGCCGCGCACTTCGTTGCCGGTGAGCGCGCAGAACTCCACGTGTTGACCGATCTCCGCCAGGTCCGCGAGGTGCGGCCGGTGCGCGCGGTACGCCCGCCGGTGCGCGTCGCGAGCGTCGGTAAGTCGTCCGGCGCGAAGGTACGGGATCATCAGGGCGGTCAACAACGATCGTGGTTGCTCCGCGCAGTCCATCGAATCGCCGAAGCCGTGACCGGTCACCGCATCGGCCACCGTGATCGCCTCGTGGTGCTCGCCGATGTCCGACAGCCACGTCGCCTTGCCGGTGGCGTCGCACGCCGGGCAATCGGAGAGGTCGTCGCGCGGCGCCGCACGCCACTCGTCGAACCATTTCTCGGCCGCCGGTCGATCGCCGACGTGGCGCGCGACCAGATGCCGCAGCTGATGGACTGCGTGTGGGCTGTGTCCTCCGGCGCGCCAGC
>DATFRR010000314.1:0-2292 GCA_035263025.1 Micromonosporaceae bacterium | reverse complement strand
CGTTGATCGCCGCTCACCACGATGAGCGCCGGCGCCTTCGCGGCCCCGTAGCTGACTGCGATGTAGACCTCCGCCGTTCCCGGGCGGACGACCATGTCTTCGACGGTGACCCTTGCGCCGCCGACCTGCCTGGAGAGAAGGTCTTCGAGGTCGAGGATGTTGAAGGCCGTGTCCGCCGGCTTTGGCGCCGCCGGTGGAAGGGTGATCGCGTGAACGCGCGCGCTTTTCCAGTCCGCGACGAACAGGACATTCTCGGGTCCGGCGGCAAGGCGGGATATCGACTTGATGTCCGCCGCGGACGCGTTCACAGCAACACCTAGACAGTAGGCAATGGCGATGAGAAGGAGACGCATACAACCTCCAATAGTCAATAGGGAAACGAACGCAGCCCGCTCGACGGGCGGCAGATCCGATCCAAGCACCTATCTCCAAGACGGCTGAGGAGTCCGCTCTGTAACATGTGCGAGCTGAGCCGAGACCAACGGAAAGCTTTCGTTTTAGCGCGCGGATTACGGGCGCATGCACCGCCCCGAGAATCAGCCCGTGTTGCTCACTGGAGGGGCATGGATGCGTCGACCCTTGGAGGGGTGCCGGTATCCGACGACAACGGCTTCGGCCGCAGATGGATGCGCGTCGCCTGCTCCAAGTTGCGGCTCGCGAACTCCCAGTCGATGAGGTAGTCAACGACACCAGCGACATACACCGCACGGCGCTCTTGGTGATCGAGGTAGTACGCATGCTCCCACACGTCGATCACTAGCAGTGGCACCTGGCCACGAACAATGGGTGTGTCCGCGTTCGACGTCGTAACGATTTTCAGCGCCCCCTCATCAAGGACGAGCCAGGCCCAGCCGCTGCCAAAGTGACCAGTAGCGGCTGCCTTGAGAGCTTCAGAGAAACGGCCTTCATCCGCGAAGCTGGACTTGATGAGCTCGGCCAACGCGCCTTGCGGGCCCCTTCCGCCCTTCGATCGGAGAGATCTCCAGTAGAAGGCGTGGTTCCATGCCTGCGCAGCATTGTTGAACAACGACGTCATTGCCGGGTCGCTTTTCGCACCGCGCACCGACGACTCTGCCACGATCGCTTCAAGCGTGGCACCCGCGAGATCCGTGTCTCTCACAAGAGCGTTCACCTTCTCAACGTAAGCACGATGGTGTTTCCCATGATGGGTCCGCAGCGTCGCCGCAGAGATCACCGGCTCAAGTGCATCGGAGGCGTAGGGCAGATCTGGCAGTTCTATTGTCATTTGCAAGCTCCGGTCTCGCTTCTCGGGCCACAGAACTACAGTGGCCTGTGTTCCATATCCCGCGTCGATACAGCCACGGGCCGAACGACGCAGCTCATCTGCCGGAGCCGGCGTTTCCCGGTCTGGTGCGGCGCTTGGTCCGGCCCTAACCCAACAAGCGATCAGTACTCCCAGAAGGCCGGTACCCAACGAAAGACGTCGCCGGCGAGCGCCACCCGGGCGTATGGGAACGACACGTGAGCGGCCACCAGCGGCTCGCGGGTCGCCGCCAGCTCCCGCAACAGACGGGTCCGGACGCGGACCGCCTCCTCGGGGTCGTGGTCGAACGCGTTGTACCAGTCGGGGCGGTCGAAATGGTCCTGGAACACGGCATCGCCGAGGAACGTCAGCCGCTCGCCGCCGGACGCCATGCGGACCACGCTGTGCCCGGGAGTGTGGCCGCCGGTGCGACGGACGACTACCCCCGGCGCCACCTCGTACTCCGACTCGAACGTCCGCAGCTGGCTGTGGTACTTGTCCGCGAACCGCGCGGCGGCGGACCGAAGTACCTCCGGCATCCCCGCAAAAGTGTTGCGGGAGAAATCGGGCGACGCCCAGAACTCGACCTCGGCGGCCGCCAGATGGATCGGCACGTTAGGACGCAGCTGGCTCCTCAGCCCGTCGGCGAGCAGCCCGCCAACGTGGTCCACGTGCATGTGGGTAAGCACCACGTCGGTCACCGATGTGGGGTCGATGCCGGCGGCCTTGAGGCGCCGGGCCAGTAGCCCCGCGGCTTGCGGGAATTTCGCCGGCATCTCCGCCCCTATCCCAGTGTCGATGAGAACGGTTCGGCCGCCGCTACGCACCACGAGCACGTTGAGCGGCCACTTGAACACGTCCGGCGGCTGGCGCATGTCGTCCAGCCAGGCCGCCAGCTCGGCCGGCTTGGAGTTGGTGGCCAACGTCGCGGCTGGCAGCGGTAGCACCCCATCGCTGATCACCAGCACGTCAATCTCGCCGACCCGCAGCGCGTAGCGCGACGGAACCAACTCGTCGGTCCCCGTTCT
>DATFRR010000313.1:0-10300 GCA_035263025.1 Micromonosporaceae bacterium | reverse complement strand
GCTGCGCAAGGTGCTGCACGCGCTCGACTCGCAGCAGGCCATCGACCTGCTGCTCGACCGGTTGAAGAAGACCCGGACGAACATCGAGTTCCTGATGCAGATCGCGCAGTCCACGCCGGGCGAGTAGCCCAGCGCCGACCGCGTCGGTCATCCGATAGCCGGCCGCCCCGCACCCTCGAACAGGGTCGCGGGGCGGCCGCTTTGCGTTGCGGAGCCCGACGGTCCCGCAGGCTGAATGTGCTGCGCACGGCACCCGCGGCCGGCCGGACAGTTACCTCCACGACGTCCTATCGCTCTGCTCACGTTCGCGTTCGCAGAGGCATCTCTGCTCGCATCCGCGCTAGCAGAGATGCCTCTGCTCGCATCCGCGCTGGCAGCGGCGTCTCTGCTCGCGTTCGCGCTAGCAGTGACGTCTCTGCTTACGTCAGTGTGAGCAGAGCGATAGGAACGGCGACGGGTATAGGTGGGCTAGGACCGAGTCGGCGATATCCACAAGTGCCCGAGTCATCCACAGGGCGTCCGCGATACAGGCTGAACCTGTCCGAGGTGACGGCTTGACTCAACCTCATGTCGATCGCGCGACCCAACACTGCGACGGAGCCAGCGAGTCCCGCCGGAACCGACTGGCCACCCGCAGAGTCATGGCCGCCGGACATTACGGAGCGGCTCGCCGATTACGTGACCGCGATGCGCCGAGAGGCGGACATGAGCCAGCGAGAGTTGAGCGCGGCCGCTGGCGTGCCGATCCCGACACTCGCACGCATCGAATCCGGCGCGACCGGCGATCCGCGCCTGTCGACGCTGACGCGCCTGGCATCCGCGGCCGGGTTCCGCCTGCTGATCTGCGACGACCACGCCGGGTTCGTCCTGAAACCAACTACCCGATGGGAGTCGAGTCGGCGCGACTACGGCGGGCGGCGGCTGCCCGCCCATCTCGACCCGGAAACGGTGCCCGAGGTGTTCCGCCACTGGTGGACGCGGCGGCGCGGGCAGTACACATTCACTCGCCGCCGTGACTACCGCGACCTGGAGCGGGCCCGTCGCCTCATCGAGGTGGTTCGGACCATAGCCGATGACGATCAGGACTGATCGCCGTCCGCGATAGGCACCGACGGAGCCAGGTAGCGCCGGTACATGTCGCGGATGACCGCCGCCCCGACTTGTTCGTCGGTCCGTCGCGCCAGGTCGCGCTCGATGCAGAGGTCCACGGGTACGCCGGTGAAGTCCTGGACCACGAAGTCGGCGTCGCAGCGGCGAGCGAGCGCCGCGAGTGCCCGCATCACGTCGGGGCGCAGATTCGTGTCGTCGCAGATGACGTCGACGCCACGGCGAAGGAGAGACTCGATTGCGGCGCGCTGGGCGAGCGTGACCTGGCGTTCGGCCCACTCCGCGCCGATCATGCCGCCGTGCATGACCCGCCGTAGATCATCGCGGTTGACACGTGCCGCGCGCGGCGCGACGGTCCGTTGCTGCTCGCGAGCCCAGGTCGTCTTGCCCGAGGCGGGTAGCCCGCGGGTGACGGTGAGCGTGGGCATGATCAGTCGGCCTCCGCGCCCATTGTGCGGTACGGATCACTGCGGCCCGCGCTCATGTCCGGTTTCGGGTCCGGCCTCGCCGCCTGTCCAAATCCGGGGAGCGTGGCGTGCGATTCGGTGCGCCCGCCGCCGCCATGGCACACTAGGGCGGGAATGCGAGCGGATCGGTTCGCGTTCTGCCAACGTTCCGATATCAGGTTCCGGTTCACGTCATCAAGTCGAGCGTTTCCACGAGCCGACGACGACCCGGCGACCACAGCGAGGAGAACCCACGATGAAGCAGGGCATTCACCCGGAGTACGTGCCGACCACGGTCACGTGCGCCTGTGGCAACACGTTCCAGACCCGCAGCACCGCGCGCAGCGGCCAGATCCACGCCGAGTCCTGCAGCGCGTGCCACCCGTTCTACACCGGCAAGCAGCGTGTCCTCGACACCGCTGGCCGTGTCGCGAAGTTCCAGCAGAAGTACGCGAAGGCTCAGCGCAAGTCCGGTAAGTAGCGACTGAAGCGGCGTTCGTCCGGCGGTATCCGCCGGTCGGGCGCCGCTTTCGCATGAGCGCTCCGTCGCATCCCCAGCATTGAGCATCGAGCCGCTACCCGCCGGGAAGGCCAATCATGAGCACGACCGAGGCGCAGGGCGGTCGCCTCGCCGCCCTGCTCGCCGAGTACGCCGAACTCGAGGCGCGCCTCGCCGACCCGACGATCCACGCGGACCAGGCGGCCGCACGCAAGGTCGGTCGGCGCTTCGCCGAGCTGATGCCGATCTTCAAGACAGCGGGCGAGCTCGCGCAGGCGCGCGCCGACCTCGATGCGGCGCGGGAGCTGGCGGCCGAGGATCCGTCGTTCGGTGCCGAGGCCGATGCGCTCGCCGAGACGATCAGCCCGATCGAGGAACGCCTCGCCGAGTTGCTCGCGCCACGCGACCCGAACGACGCCAAGGACCTGATCCTGGAGGTCAAGGCCGGCGAGGGCGGCGAGGAGTCGGCGCTGTTCGCGGGCGATCTCGTACGCATGTATCTGCGGTACGCGGAGCGGCGCGGTTGGGCGACCGAGGTGCTCGACTCGCAGGAATCGGACCTCGGCGGGTACAAGGACATCGCGGTCGCAATCAAGACGAAGGGCGTCCCCGAGGGCGGGTACGGCGTGTGGTCGCGCCTCAAGTGGGAGGGCGGCGTACACCGAGTGCAACGCGTACCCGCGACGGAGTCCCAGGGCCGCATCCACACCTCCGCGGTCGGTGTGCTCGTCACCCCGGAGTCCGAGGACACCGAGGTGAACATCGACGATAAGGACCTGCGCGTCGACGTGTTCCGGTCGTCCGGCCCGGGCGGGCAGAGCGTCAACACCACCGACTCCGCGGTGCGCATCACGCACCTGCCGACCGGCATCGTGGTCAGCTGCCAGAACGAGCGCTCGCAGCTGCAGAACAAGGACCGCGCCATGCGAATGCTGCGCGCCAAGCTCGCCGCCCTCTACGAGGAGCAGGCCGCCGTGGCCGCCTCCGACGCCCGCAAGGCTCAGGTGCGTACGGTGGACCGCTCGGAGCGGATCCGGACGTACAACTTCCCGCAGAACCGTGTCTCAGATCACCGAATCGGCTATACCGCGTACAACCTCGATCTGGCGCTCGGCGGTGATCTCGACGGCGTGATAGACGCACTGGTAGAAGCGGATCGGGCGGCTCGGTTGGCGGGCGAGGAGCAGCTCTCCCGGCGCTGATGCGGGCCGGTCGGGCCGATTTCACACAGCGCGACGGGTGTGTCACGATAGCCAAACGTGTGCCGCGGGCCCTGGGTCCGATCGCCAGAGATTCGTCCTTCCTCGGGAGCACGTTATGCCAGCGTCACAGACCAGCAGCGGCCGTACGGTCGACATCACCGCCGCCCCCAGAGTGGTGATCACCTTCGCGTCCGGCCTGGTGCGCCGCGTCCTCGGCGGACCGAGCGCGCGGGACAACGCATGGCAGGCCGTGCTCGCCGATCGTCGGCGCGCCGCGCAGCGTGCCGAACTCGCGAACGTCCTCCAAGGTGCGGTGCCGAGCGGCGCTCGTAATTCTCGCGCGGCCCGCCGCTGAACGTCTCGCCCGCGGCCGATATCTGTGACCTCGCGCTGTGACCGACGACGATTTGTTGCTCCGACCGACTCTCCTTGACGCCGCCCGTCGGCTCACGTCGTCCGGCGTGACCGCACCCCGTACCGATGCCGAACTGCTCGCCGCGTTCGTGCTGGGCGTATCCCGTGGCCGGCTGCTGCTCGTCGACGCGTTCACGCCGGCTCAGCGCGCCGCCTTCGAGGACCTGATCGGGGCTCGGGCGCGGCGCGTGCCGCTCCAGCACCTGATCGGATCCGTGGCGTTCGGCGACGTCGACGTGCTGGTCGGGCCGGGAGCATTCGTACCGCGGCCGGAGACCGAACTGCTCGTGGCGTGGGGTCTGGAACGTGATCTGCCGCCCGCGCCGGTCGCGGTCGACCTCTGCAGCGGTACGGGTGCCATCGCGCTCGCCGTCGCGCACGCGCTGCCGGCCGCACACGTATCCGCGGTGGAACAGGACCCGAACGCGCTGGACTGGCTGCGACGCAACGTTTCTGCGCGAGCGAGCGCTGGCGATCGCCAGATCGAGGTCATCGTCGGCGACGTGACGGATCCGGCCACCACGCAGGACCTCGACGATCGCGTCGACCTATTGCTGTGCAACCCGCCGTACCTGCCGGACGGGACGCCGTTGGAACCGGAGGTGGCCGCCTACGATCCCGCGCCGGCATTGTTCGGTGGTCCGGACGGGCTGGACGTGATCCGTCCGGTCGTGATGCGGGCCGGTGCGGTTCTGCGTACCCACGGATGGGTCGGCATCGAGCACGACGTGACGCACCGGCACGCGGTCGCGGATCTATTCGCGGGCGCCGGCGTGTTCAGTGACATCGAGGTGCACGGGGATCTGACCGGGCGGCCGCGGTTCACCACGGCGCGGCGCGCGCCTCGCTGAGTCGCGCTGCCCCGCGCCGCGGCGAACCGCGGCCGCAATGGCACACTTGACCACCGTGATGGTGTTTGACTGCCGGCGCGCGGCCGAGCGTGACCGGGGCGTGCAGGCCGCGATCGACGCGGTCAAGCGCGGCGACCTGGTCGTGATGCCGACCGACACGGTCTACGGGATCGGCGCGGACGCGTTCAAGGAGTGGGCGGTCACCGCCCTGCAGAACGCGAAGGGCCGGGGCCGCAACGTGCCGCCGCCGGTGCTCGTCGGGTCGCGGTCGACCGTCGACGGGCTGGTGTTCAGCATGCCGCAGGTGGCGCGCGATCTTGTCGACGCGTTCTGGCCCGGCGGCCTGACGATCGTGGTCGAGCACGCGCCGAGCCTGCAGTGGGACCTCGGCGACACGAACGGCACGGTCGGGTTGCGCATGCCGCTGCATCCGATCGCGCTCGAAGTGCTTCGCGAGACCGGCCCGATGGCCGTCACCAGCGCGAACAAGCACGGCTTGCCGCCGGCCATGAACGCGAAGGACGCGCAGGAACAACTCGGGTACGCGGTCTCGATCTACCTCGACGGCGGGCCGTGCGCGGACTCGACCGCGTCGACGATCGTGGACGTGACCGGTGACGTGCCCCGGTTGCTCCGCGCGGGCGCGATCAGCATCGACAAGCTCCGCACCGTCGCACCGGGCACGCTGGACGTCGACGAATCGTGAGCCGGCCTCCATTCGTCGTCCTGCATGTCTGTTTGGGCAACATCTGCCGATCCCCGATGGCCGAGCGGCTGCTCGCCAGCCTGGTCGCGGACCGCGTCGGCGACGACGTCGACCCCGATGCCTACGTGCTCAGCGAATCCGCCGGTACGAGCGGCTGGCACGTGGGCGAGCGGATGTACCGGCCGACGCTCGCCGAATTGCAGCGGCGCGGCGCCGTCGAGGCAGGCTTCCGAGCGCGTCAGCTGACCGGCGCTCACATCGACACCGCCGACCTGATCCTCACCGCGACCGCGGATCACCTCGCCGCGGTCCAGTACCTGCGACCCGACGCCGCCAACCGTTCCTTCGTGCTCGGCGAGTTCGGCCGCCTGCTTGCGGGGGTCGACGGCGCCGTGATCGATGACACAGACGTGCGGTCCGTCACGGCGGATACCGGTCCGGACGCTGTCTACCAGCGTGGCGTCGCGCTCGTCGCGGCGGTGCACAAGGCGCGCAACGGGACGATGCCCGGTCCGTACGACGACCTCCAGGATCCGTGGGGTCAGCCGCAGGCAGTATTTGCGCGCACCGCGGACACGATCGAGGCGACGCTGCGGCCCTTCGTCGACCGCCTACTGCCAGTGCTAAAGGGATGATCTGGCGCAAAACCGGGCTATCTGCCGTCGGGATAGCGGACCATGGAGACAGCCACCCTGGTGCAACGCAATCGAAGGGGGTCTCCAGAATCGCTGTCTAGACGCTGTGATACCTTCGCCCCGAAGCCGTAGCGGGTGCGTCGTTGATATCGCCCACTGCGGTTTCGTGGACTGACGGCAACGGTGCCTAGATCGTAGGAGCGGCTATGTACGACACCGGCGTGCGAGCACAACGGTTCAGCTAGCCGCGGACGGTCGACGGTGACTCGCGAAACCCCGAGCTGGCTCAGCCTTTTCGGGATGGGCGCCGCAACGGCGCTGTTGCTCGTCTTGGGCCTCGGGGCCGGGTGGATAGCCGACAGGTTTCTCCACACACTTCCGATATTCACTCTGATCGGTCTCGTCATCGGCGTCGTCGGCGCCGGGCGATACGTCTACGTCGAGTTCCACAAGTTCTACAACAAGTGAGCTATACACCGGATTGAGCGGAGACTTCAGCCGTGCAAGCAGTACCGATCGCTACTACCCCGCGGATCGCGGTGGCGAATCTTCGCCGCTCGATCTACCTGGGGTCGTTCCTCGGCGTGGCGAGCATCGTCGTACTGGGCCTCCTCGGACACGTCCTGATGGGCGTGTTCGTCTGCATCGGGCTCGCGCTTGGCGCCGGCAACACGTGGCTCGTCCAGCGCTCGGTGGTCAGCTACGCAAACAGTGAGGCGGTCAACAAGAAGATCCGCTTCACGCGTTCCGTGCTCGGCCGGCTCGCGATCATCACGTTGGTCGCGCTCGGTTGCGCGCTGCTCATTCGGCCGGACGGCTTGGGCGTGTTCGCTGGTCTCGCGGTGTTCCAGATGCTCATGCTCGGCGCGTCCGCGGTGACCACCTACCGGCAGTTGAAGCGATGAACGGCCACTCGGTCGCTGACGTGGTGAACGGCCACGTGGTCGCCGTCGGCAATATCGACATCGGCATCCACAACACGGTGAAGATCGGTGGCCTCACGTTCAACTACGACACGATCATCGCGACGGTCGTGGCCGGTCTGATCGTGATCGGCCTCGGTTTGTTGGTACGCCGACGGTTGACGGCACGCGTACCGACCGGGCCGCAACTGGTGTTCGAGTCAGTTACGGACACCGTCGAGCGGCAGGTCGAGAGCACGATGGGCATCCGTACGGCGCCGTTCGTCGTACCGCTCGCGATCGCGATCTTCTTGTTCCTGCTGTTCGCAAACTGGCTCGCCGTGCTGCCCTCCTGGCACGACCCCGAATACCTGCCGCCGCCCGCCTCCGACGTCAACCTCGCCTACGCGCTGGCCCTGCTGGTGATCGTCTGGATGCACGTGACCGGCGTACGCAGGCGTGGCTTCCGCGGCTACTACCGGCACCTCATTCAGCCGCACTGGACGATGTTCCCCATCAACCTGATTGAGGAGATCGCGCGACCGATCACGTTGTCCCTGCGACTCTTCGGCAACATCTTCTCGGGCGTGATCCTGGTCGCTCTGATCGGACTGTTCCCGGCGTATTTCTTGTGGGCTCCGACCGCGGTCTGGAAACTCTTCGACCTGTTCATCGGCGCCATCCAGGCGTTCATCTTCGCGCTGCTGACCGTGCTCTACTTCGGCTCGGTGGCCCCCGACAGAGGGCACTGAGCGTGTCACCAAGCAGTGCCATCGGCGAGCAACACCGAATGACCATGAAAGATCGAAGGAATTGAGGAGAAATGGCTAACACACCCACGCAGGCCATGCAGCTCGCCGGTGCGTTCATCGGTGGCGGTCTTGCCCTCGGCGGCGGCGCCATCGGCGCGGCGGTCGGCGACGGTCTCGCCGGCAGCGCGACGATCGCGGGCGTTGCTCGTCAGCCGGAGGCCCAGAGCCGGCTGTTCAGCATCTTCTTCCTGACGGTGGGCCTGGTCGAGGCGATGTACTTCATCAACCTCGCGTTCATGGCTCTGTTCGTCTTCGTCCTCTCCTCGAACTAAGGGAGCCAGCCGTGATGGCAGCGTCCGAAGCCGCGGCCAAGAACAACTTCCTGCTGCCCAACGCCACGTTCTTCGCCGAGCTTTTGGCCTTCCTGGTCATCTTGTTCGTGCTGTGGAAGTGGGTAGTGCCTCCGGTATCCAAGGTGATGCGCGAACGGCAGGACGTCATCCGCAAGCAGCTCGACGACGCCGACGAAGCGAAGGCGAAGCTGGCCGAGGCGCAGGCCGAATATCAGCGCGCGCTGAACGAGGCGCGCACCCAGGCGTCGGTGATCCGCGACAACGCGCGTGCCGAAGCGCAGCGCATTAGCGATGAACTGCGGGCGCAGGCGGCTGAGGAGTCCCAACGGATCATCGCGCGCGGCGAGGAGCAGCTGGCCAACCAGCGCCGCTCGATCGTCCGCGAGCTTCGCGGCGAGGTCGGGAAGCTGGCGGTCGACCTGGCCGGCAAGATTGTCGGAGACTCGCTCGCCGACGAGGCCCGCCAGCGGGCGACCGTGGAGCGCTTCCTCGCCGACATCGACTCGACCGGCGACAAGGTGTCCAGCTGATGCGAGCGGCAAGCCGGGAAGCGTACCGGGCCGCGGCCGACCGGCTGGACGCCATCGGACGCGACGGCGACGCGGCCGAGATGGCCAAGATCGGTGACGAGCTGCTCGCGGTCGCGAACCTGCTCGACCGTGAACCGCGGCTGCGGCGAGCACTTGCCGATCCGTCGCGCAGCGGCGCGGACCGCGCGGCATTGCTCGACTCGCTGGTCGGCAGGTCGGTGACGGCGCACACCCGCGAGGTGCTCGAGGTCGCCGTGTCCGGCCGGTGGTCCGGCGCGCTCGAGCTGCTCGGCGGAATCGAAATGCTCGGTGTTGACGCGCTGCTCGCCGGTGCCGACCTCGCTGGCGACCTCGCCGAGGTGGAAGACGAGATGTTCCGCTTCGGGCAGGTCATCGACGGGTCTCCGGAACTGGCCGCCGTGCTGGGCGAGCTGACCGTTGATCCGGCCCAGCGCAACACGCTCGTCGACCGGCTGCTGACGGGCAAGGCGAAACCGGTCACCGTACGCCTGGTGCATCTCGCGGTCGCCGGGTTCGGTGGCCGTACCCTCACCGGGGCGCTGACCCGTCTCGTGGAACTGTCCGCCGACCGTCGGAAGCTGCAGGTTGCGTACGTGACCGTGGCCACACCGCTGTCCGACGCCGAGGAACGCCAGCTCGGTACGCGGCTGGCCCAGATGTACGGTCGGGAGATGTCCGTCAAGGTCACCGTGGATCCGGACGTGCTCGGTGGTGCCCGGGTGCTCATCGGCAGCGACCTCTACGACGGCACGATCTCGCGACGCCTCGCCGACGCCCGCAACACATTGATCGGCAAGTAATCCGCAAACGCACACCCGGCGAGGGGTCGACCACCCGGAGCCCGAGCACATAAGGAAGGACAAGATGGCCGAGCTGACCATCTCCTCGGACGACATCCGGGGTGCGCTGGAACAGTATGTGTCGTCATATACCCCCCAGACGACCCGTGAAGAGGTCGGCGTCGTGACCGAGGCCGGCGACGGCATCGCACACGTCGAAGGCCTGCCGTCGACGATGGCCAACGAGCTGCTCGAGTTCGAAGACGGCACGCTCGGCGTGGCGCTGAACCTCGACGTACGCGAGATCGGCGTGGTGGTCCTCGGCACGTTCGAGGGCATCGAGGAGGGTCAGCAGGTCAAGCGGACCGGCCGCGTGCTCTCGGTGCCGATCGGCGACGCGTTCCTCGGCCGGGTTGTCGACCCGCTGGGCAACCCGCTCGACGACCGCGGCCCGATCGACAACGAGGGATACCGCGAGCTGGAGATCCAGGCGCCGAACGTGATGGTGCGCCGCAGCGTGCACGAGCCGATGGCGACCGGCATCAAGGCAATCGACTCGATGACGCCGATCGGCCGCGGCCAGCGTGAGCTGATCATCGGCGACCGGAAGACCGGCAAGACCACCGTCGCCATCGACACGATCCTCAACCAGCGCGACAACTGGCGCTCCGGCGACCCGAAAAAGCAGGTGCGCTGCATCTATGTGGCGATCGGCCAGAAGGCGACGACCGTCGCGTCGATTCGCGGCACGCTCGACGAAGCCGGCGCGATGGAATATACGACGATCGTGTCGTCGCCTGCGTCAGACCCGGCCGGCTTCAAGTATCTGGCGCCTTACGCGGGCTCCGCGATCGGCCAGCACTGGATGTACGCCGGCAAGCACGTGCTGATCGTGTTCGACGACCTGTCGAAGCAGGCCGAGGCGTACCGCGCCGTGTCGCTGCTGCTGCGCCGGCCGCCGGGCCGCGAGGCGTACCCGGGCGACATCTTCTACTTGCACTCGCGCTTGCTCGAGCGCTGCGCGAAGCTCTCCGACGAGTTGGGCGGCGGTTCGATGACCGGTCTGCCGATCATCGAGACGAAGGCCGGTGACATCGCGGCGT
>DATFRR010000312.1:0-2452 GCA_035263025.1 Micromonosporaceae bacterium | reverse complement strand
CCCGCCTCGACGGGTCGAGGTTCGCCTTCAGCACCGAGTTCACGTTCGCGCCCCGAGACGGGGCGACCCTGATGACGATGGTCCAGTGGGGCTTCCCGTCCGACGAGCTGCGCGACGAGCACGGCCGCGGTGTGCCGCACGCGTTCGACCGGCTGGAACGGGCGCTGTAGGCCCTGAGTAAGGAGACTGCATGGCGAAGTCGGTCCTGTACATGTCGATGTCGCTCGATGGGTTCATCACCGGCCCGGACGACGGCCCCGGCAACGGGCTCGGCAACGGCGGCCACCGGCTGCACGAGTGGCTCGGCGAGCCCGTCGCCGAGCGGCCGCACTTCGACCCGCCGGGGCTGAGCGGGCAGGTGTTCGCCGAGCTGCTGGCGACGGGTGCGGTCGTCGTCGGCCGCAAGACGTTCGACTACGCCGGTCGCTGGGGCGGCGACCACCACGGCGTGCCGATCTTCGTGCCCACACGCGGCACCCCGCCGGAGCCGCAGAGCGGCTGGGTCCACTACCTGCCCGACGCCACGACCGCGATGCGCGAGGCCAAGGCGGCCGCCGGCGACCAGGACGTGATGGTGCACGGCGCCGGCCTTGCCCAGTCGCTGCTGCGCGAGGGACTGCTCGACGAGCTGGAGATCAGCCTGATCCCGGTCGTGCTCGGCGACGGGCGGCGGCTGTTCGACGCAGACCACATCGAGCTCGAACTAACCCGAGTGCTAGATGCGCCCGGCGTCACGCACATGCGCTACCGGGTAGCGTCATGAGGTGCCGGCGTTATCAAGCGGCTTCCGGTTGACCGGATGATCGACCGGCTGCCCCTCCGCACCGGCCATGATTACGGCGACCAACACCATCGCCTCACGCTAGAGCGAGCTCCTGGGACCGAAGGAGAATCGAGATGGGAAAGCTGATCGCGACCACGCAGGCCACCATCGACGGGGTTATAGACCCGGTCGGTGATTGGGTGCAGCCGGACGGAGACCACGGCGAGTACTCGTTCGAGCGGCAGGCCAGGTCAGGCGGGCTGGTATTGGGCCGTAAGACCTACGAGGGACTGGCCGGGTACTGGCCGAGCCAAACCGGCAAGTGGGCGGACATGGTCAACGCGATCCCCAAATATGTCGGGTCCACCACCCTGTCCGGAGATCTCGAGTGGAACGCGACCCTACTCGAAGGAGGCCTCGAGAATGCCATCTCCACGTTGAAGAGCGAGGTCGATGGCGACCTATTCGTGCACGGCAGCGGCGGATTCGCGTACGCCCTCGCCGAGAAGGGCCTAGTCGACGAGTACGAGGTCTACCTGAACCCGCTCGTCTGGGGCCAGGGAAACGTCCACGTGCTCGGCGACAGGGGAACCGTTCGGATGACGCTCCACGACGTGAAGCGGTTCGACTCCGGGGTGGTCCTCCTGACCTATCTCCCGGCGGGGTCATAACGCTGGTCCGCTCACACGTGCGCTACTTGGGAGAACTCGGCGGATGGGAGGCGTGATCGTGCCGTTCGTCGATCCGGCCCCGTTATACGCGAGATCGTCGAGCGCGACCTCGAATGCGTACCCTCGCACGCCGGGTGGCGAACATCGTCGACGCGACGCCCGCGATTCGTACGTTCGATTCGCGACGTCCGACGAGGTCTTCGGCATCGACTGCTTCGGCAAACGGCGATGTGGTACGCCGGCGAGCCGTACAAATAGCGGCGACCAACGGGTCAGCACGTGCAGGCACGTGAGGCTACATTCAGCGCATGCCGCTCGGAGTCGTCGAAGGCAACGCCATCCTTCACGACAACTTCGCGCCGTGGGTCATGGACCTCGGCCTAGTCGTGACCGAGGTGGCACCTGACTTTGCAACACTGCGCCTGCCGTGGTCCGATCGACTGGCTCGCGAGGGCGGGGCGCTGTCCGGGCAGGCGATGATGGCCGCCGCGGACACCGCGACGGTGATCGCGATCAGCGCCGCCCGCGGCGCGTACGGTCCAATGACGACGGTCGGGCAGTCCACGACATTCCAGCGGCCGATCGTCGGTCAGGACGTGTTGGTCACCGCGCGCATCACCAAACTCGGCCGGACGCTGGCGTTCGCCGACGTCGACCTCGTGGGTGCGAGTGACGGTGGGTTCGCCGCGCGGGCCACGACGGTGTACGCGATTCTCGGTTGACGGGAGCAGTCGGTTCGGTGGCGGCCACGCAACCAAGGGCTACTGAGAAATCAGCACGTTCAGGCACGTGACACAGCCTTCGAGCTTCTCGTACTCACCGATGTCGACCACGATCGTCCGGTACCCGAGATCCGCGATCATGGCAGCGCTTCGCGGCGCGGACGCGGCGATCAACACGTCCGCGTCGCCGAGCGCGACCACGTGCGCGCCGGACTCCTCGGGCACCGCGCGGACGTGCGGGAACAGCCTCGTGTCGACGAGATCCGACCACGTGACGAACGTGCCGTCGGGCAGTG
>DATFRR010000311.1:0-12521 GCA_035263025.1 Micromonosporaceae bacterium | reverse complement strand
CATCGCCATGCGGCGCGCGAAGTCGAGCGCCGGCGCGGTCGCGGTCTACGGCGACGCCGACGCGCCGCCGAGCAACGTCGAGCGACTTTCCGTCCTGGTCGACATGCGCGAGGCACTGGATCAGGACGATCAACTCGTGTTGGCGATCCAGCCGACGGTCGATCTCGCGAGCGGGGAACCGATCGCCGCGGAGGCGCTGATCCGATGGAATCACCCGCGGCGTGGCGCGCTGATGCCGCGCGAGTTCATCGACCTGGTCGACCAGAGCGATTTGGTCGTCCCGTTCACGCGCTACGTGCTCGGCCGGGCGCTGCGGCTCGCCGAGCAGTGGCGGGAGCAAGGACTGACCATGCGCGTGTCGGTCAACCTATCGCCACGCAGCCTTGCCGACCCGAACCTGCCCGGCGACGTACTCGCGATGCTCAAGGCACACGACATCGAGCCGAACATGCTGACGCTCGAGATCACCGAGTCCGCCGCGGTGACCGGCCAGCCGATCGTCGTCGACGTGCTGGCCGCGCTGCGCGCGCACGGCGTACAGCTTGCCGTCGACGACTTCGGCAGCGGCTACTCATCGCTCACGTTCCTGGCACGGGTCCAAGTGGACGAGGTCAAGGTCGACTCGACGTTCGTCAACGCCATGACCGACTCCGCAGAGGCGGCCGCCATCGTGCGCACCACCGTCGACCTGGGCAAGCGACTCGGCCTGCGGGTCGTCGCCGAAGGCGTCGAGACCCACGCGCAACGCAACGCACTCGCCGATCTCGGCTGTGAGGCCGCGCAGGGCTGGCATATCACGCCGCCGGTACCGGCCGATCACGCGTACGCGTTGATGCGCCGGCTGCGCGATTCGGCCGGTAGCGCCTGACGACAACTGGTGGCCGGTCACGACATGTGACGGCGACTAGACCGTCAGAGCCGCGGGCACTGAGGCCATTGCCTCCTCGATCGCCGCGACGAGTCGACGCGCGGACTCGGCGGTCAACTCCAGTGCGACGCGTGCGGCCGGACCCTTCGACGGATCGGTGAGATCGATGTTGAGGGTGTGGTCGGCCATCGCGTGCACCGGGTGGTCGAAGTAGACGGTCGCGTGTGTGACGTGCAGCCAGGCGCCGTTCGGACCCTTGCCGCTGCCGTCGACATCGCAGTGCATGGTTGCGTACGTACACATGGTCCGGTCAGCCCTTCAGGTGCGTGCCGTAGAACTCTTCGATCCGCTCCCAGCCGTCGTTCGCGGCCGCGACGCGGTAGGCGGGACGGTCCACCGCGAAGAACGCGTGACCGGTGTCCGGGTACGAGTGGAACTCATGCGGCTTGCCGTGATCGGTCAGGATCTGCGTGAGCTCGGCGACCTGCTCGGGGCTCGGGTACTGATCCTCGTCGCCGAACAGCCCGAGCAATGGCGCACGAAGGTTCGGCAGCTGGTCGACGATGTTGTTCCGCATCGGCATGCCCTCGGGTGGCGTACCCGTGACGAACGCGCCGTAGCAGTCCACCGCCGCGTCCAGATCGAGATTGCAGGCGGCGAGCACCGACTGTCGGCCTCCGGAGCAGTAGCCAATGACGCCCACCTTGCCGTTCGACGACGGCAGTGCGCGCAGATACGCAGCCGCGCCGCCGACGTCGCCAACGAGGCGATCATCCGGTACGCCGCCCTGTGCGCGAGCGGTCGCGGCGGCATCCGCCGGAGCGGCGCCGGGTGCCTCGCGGTAATACAGGTTCGGGCAGATCGCGTCGTAGCCGAGTTCGGCAAAGCGCCGCACGATCTCCTTCGTCGCCCGGTCGTATCCGGGCATGTGGTGGATCACGACGACGCCGCCGCGCGGCCCGTCATCGTCCGGTCGCGCTACGTACGCTTCGATCTGGTCGCCGCCGGCGCCGGCGATGTGCACAGTGGTGGCACTCAACGAATCGCTCATGCGCTGATGAAATCACGCGCTGGTAACGACCGCCGGCCCGGACCACCCTTGACCGGGGAGATCCACCTACCGGCACCGCAGTGGTGGTCTAATCACATGGCGAAGCGCCGACTACGGTGCCGTTGCGCGGATCTTGCAACCGCATCTGTGGGACAGTGGACAAGTGAACCGCCTTGCCGACGCCACGTCGCCGTACCTCTTGCAGCACGCGGACAATCCGGTCGAGTGGTGGCCATGGTCCGCCGAGGCCTTCGAGGAGGCACGCCGGCGGGACGTACCGGTGATGATCTCGGTCGGGTACGCCGCCTGTCACTGGTGCCACGTCATGGCGCACGAGTCGTTCGAGGACCCGGCCATCGCCGACGAGATCAACCGCAAGTTCGTGGCGATCAAGGTCGATCGCGAGGAACGTCCGGACGTCGACGCCGTCTACATGACCGCCACGCAGGCGTTGACCGGCCAAGGTGGATGGCCGATGACGGTGTTCGCGACGCCGACCGGCGAACCGTTCTTTGCCGGCACCTACTATCCGCCGCCGGTGTTCACTCGGCTCCTCGACGCGATCGACACCGCGTGGCGGGACCAGCGGGACGAGGTGGTCAAGCAGAGCACGCAGGTGGTCACCGCGATCACCGCCGCACAGCATCTCGGTGCCGAGGGCGGCCTCGTCGGGGCGGAGGCGCTCGCGGCCGGTGCCGCGTCGCTCGAAGCGGAGTTCGACGAGGTGTACGGCGGCTTTGGCGGCGCACCGAAGTTCCCGCCGCATCTCGTCATGCTGTTCCTGCTGCGCCACTTCCAACGCACCGGCGACGTGCGATCGCTCGAGATGGTCCGCGCGACCGCGGAACAGATGGCGCGCGGCGGCATCTACGACCAGTTGGCCGGTGGATTCGCGCGCTACGCGGTGGACGAGACGTGGACCGTGCCGCACTTCGAGAAGATGCTCTACGACAACGCATTGCTGCTGCGCGTCTACACCGAGCTGTGGCGCCTGACCGGCGACGCATTAGCGGCGCGGGTGGCCGCCGAGACGGCCGGCTTCATCATCACGCGCCTCGGCACCGCCGCCGGCGGCTTCGCCGCTTCGCTAGACGCGGACACCGGCGGAGTAGAGGGCGCGACCTACGTTTGGGCCCCGACCGAGCTGCACGAGGTGCTTGGCGACGCGGGCGGCGACTTCGCGGTGGACCTGTTCGGCGTGACGGACACGGGTACGTTCGAGCACGGCGCGTCCGTCCTGCGCCTGGTGCGCGACGTCGACGACGGATCGGCGGAACTCGCGGCCCGGTGGCGGGCCACGCGCGAGACGCTCCGCGACGTCCGGGACCTGCGCGCTCAGCCGGATCGCGACGACAAGGTCCTGGCCGAATGGAACGGACTGGCGATCACCGCACTGGCGCACTACGCCTCTGTCGCCGACGCACTGCACGGCGGTCTGGTGAGCCGCGGCACCAATGGCGCCGGCTCTCATGGCGCCGGACCGAACGGCGCTGGGCCGAACAGCGCCGGCACCAACGGTGCCGGACCGGCGCCGGTACGCCCCGACCACCGCGCGAGCCGTGGCGAACAGACCGGCGTCAGCGCGCAAGTCGCTCGCGACGCCGCGGTACGCGCCGGTGAACTACTGCTCGGCACGCACATCGTGGACGGACGGCTGCGGCGAGTGTCACGCGACGGCACAGTGGGCGTACCGGCCGGTGTGCTCGCCGACTATGCCTGCGTTGCGCAGGGTTTTGCCACGCTGTACCAGGCCACCGGCGACGTACGGTGGCTCGACGCCGCGCGTGATCTGCTGGACACGGCGCTCGACCAGTTCACCGATGGCTCCGGTGGCTTCCACGACACGGCCGCGGACGCCGAGGTGCTTGTCGCACGTCCCGCCGATCCGACCGACGGCGCGACGCCGTCCGGCAGTTCAGCGCTGTGCGAAGCGCTGGTCACGTTTACCGCGCTGACCGGCGAGACCCGCTATCGCGAGGCGGCGGCCACCGCGTTGGCCCGCATCGAGCCGATCATCTCGAGTCGGGCGCGGTTCGCCGGGTTGGCCGCCGCGGTGGGCGAGGCGCTCGCCGACGGTCCGGTAGAGGTCGCCGTCGTCGGTGCGACCGAAAGCGAACGCGCGCCGCTGGTACACACGGCGATCGCGCTGGCGACCCCGGGCGCCGTGATCGTTGCCGGCCAGCCCGATGATCCGGGCGCGCCGCTGCTCGCCCATCGACGGATGTACGACGGGGCAGCGACCGCCTACGTATGCCGAGGCTTCGTCTGCGACCGGCCGGTGACGGTGCCCGACGCGCTCGCCGACCAACTCACTGGCGCGTCCACCGGGTAAGCCGGCGGCGACTGGCGTTCCGCGGTGCGGCCACCGAATTGCGTCGCGGCGGTCCGGGTACGCTGGCGAAACCATGGATACCCGGACCGGACTGCCGGTCGTCGGCATGGTCGGTGGCGGGCAACTCGCCCGCATGACGCACCAGGCCGCGATCGCGCTCGGACAGTCGCTTCGCGTGCTTGCCGCGTCGCCGGATGACGGTGCCGCGCTCGTCGCCGCCGACGTCCAGATCGGCTCGCACAGCGACCTGGACGTGCTGCGCCGCTTCGCCAAGGGCTGCGACGTCGTGACGTTCGACCACGAGCATGTGCCGGGCGATCTGATTCGGGCGATCGAGGCGGACGGCGTCACCGTGGCGCCGAGTTCGGCGGCGTTGCGGTTCGCGCAGGACAAGGCCGCCATGCGGGACCAGCTCGGCCGGATGGGCGCGCCGATCCCTCGGTGGGCCAAGGTCTCCTCGGCCGCGGACGTCGAGGCGTTCGCCGCGGGCGCCTGGCCCGTCGTGCTCAAGGCGACGATCGGTGGGTACGACGGCCGCGGCGTCTGGATCGTCGAAACGGTCGAGGACGCGGCCTCGATCATCGCCACTGGTACGCCGCTGATCGTCGAGGAACGCGTAGCGCTACGTCGTGAGGTCGCCGCATTGGTCGCGCGGTCGCCTTTTGGTCAGGTGGCTGCGTACCCGGTCGTGGAAACCGTGCAGCGGGACGGCATCTGCGTCGAGGTGATCGCGCCCGCTCCTGGGCTCGACGCCACCGCCGCGATCGCCGCTCAACAGCTCGCGATCGGCATCGCCACCGAACTCGGCGTTGTCGGTCTGCTCGCGGTCGAGATGTTCGATGACGGCGACCGGCTGCTCGTCAACGAACTTGCGATGCGGCCGCACAACTCCGGCCATTGGACGATCGAGGGGTCGCGGACGTCGCAATTCGAGCAACACCTGCGGGCCGTACTCGACTATCCGCTCGGCGACACTCGCCCGGTGGCGCGCTGGGTGGTGATGGCAAACGTACTTGGCGGCCCCACTGGCGGTATGCCCATCGACGAGCGCATCCATCACATGATGGCGGCCGAGCCGGGTGTCAAGCTCCACCTCTATGGCAAGCAACCGCGTCCGGGTCGCAAGCTCGGTCACGTGACCGCGCTCGGCAACGACCTCACGGCACTTCGTGCCGCCACGGCACGAGCGGTGGCGTGGTTGCACGCCGGCGTCGACCCGGACGAGGCGGCCGCCTCCGGCCAGCGCGAGGACTTGGAGACGAGATGAGCCCGATCAGTACGTCACCGGTGGTCGGCCTCGTGATGGGCAGTGACTCGGACTGGCCGACGATGCGAGCGGCGGCCGACGCGCTCGACGAGTTCGGTGTCGACTACGAGGTCGGCGTCGTGTCGGCACACCGTACCCCCCAAAAGATGTTGAGTTACGCGAAGCAGGCGGCCGATCGCGGCCTCAAGGTGATCATCGCCGGCGCGGGCGGCGCCGCACACCTGCCCGGCATGCTGGCCGCCGCGACTCCGCTGCCGGTGATCGGCGTACCCGTGCCGCTGCAGTTCTTGGACGGCATGGATTCGCTGCTGTCCATCGTGCAGATGCCGGCCGGTGTGCCGGTGGCGACGGTGTCGATCGGTGGGTCCCGAAACGCCGGACTGCTCGCCGTTCGGATCCTGGGCGCGTCCGACCCGAAGCTGCGCAAGCGCATGAGCGACTTCCAGGCGGGCTTGGCCGAACTCGTCGCTGAGAAAGATGCCGCGCTGAGAGGGACTCTGTAGAACCGCGCACCGGTCACTGCAGGCGATCGAGGAGGTTTCGGACTCGCTGCATGTTGCGGCTGCGCTTCTCGTAGGTCGCGCCGACGCCGATGAGAACCGCGGCGATGATCGCCATCAACACCAGGATCAACGCGGTCGTCGAGTAGCGGGCTAGCTCGTTGATGGTCGCGCCGAGCAAGGTCACGGCGCCGATGATCACCGGAGCCTGCTGGCGCCGAATCGCGCCGAAGACCGTGACACCGGCCGCCCCAGCGAGCAGCAGTGTGCGACGCAGCAGCGTCTGACCCGTGGCGATCTCGATGACGAGGCTCGGGGCGAGCGCAGCCGTGAGCGCCACGCCGTAGGTCACCCAGCTTGTCAACTCTGGGTGCCACCGGCGTTCAAACCAGCCGGCGACGACGGCGACCGCGGCCACGGTGAGCGAGTAGGCCTCCGGGATGCCCACCGATTGCACCTTCACGAGCAGGCACAGACCCACTGCCAGGTGTAGCGCCCCATGCCACAACAGCAGGTGACGGTAGAGGTTGGAGCGTCGCTGGCGGGCGGCCGCCACGCCAAGCACGGCGCCCCAGGCGGACAGGAAAATCGCGAGGTGATCGAGCCGCTGGGCCGCGAGGATCAGGGCGACGACCGCGCCGGCGTACGCGCTGATCTCCACCGTCAGCGATTCGGCGAGGGCCTCGCGGCGCCGCAGGCTCGGCAGCAGCGCGGCGGCGATGAGCAGTCCCGCGGCCACGCCACCGACGACGAACGCCGCGTTGTAGGGCGCGAGATGCTCATCGAGACAGATCACCAAGGCGAGCGATTGCGCGCCGGCCGCGGCGAGAATCCAGCCCGTGATGCGGCTGATCGGGATGCGGCCCCAGACGGCGGCGACCGTGCCCGCACCGGTGGCCGTCGCGACCGTAGCGATGGTCGTGGCGGGCGTCGCGAGGCCGCCCGCGATGCCTGCGCCACCGCTCGCGACCGCGATGCCGATCACCGTCTGGCGGGCGGCCCGCAATGCCGACGCTGCCTCGCTTTCCGGCAGTTCACGGGTCAGCGCCAGCGCGAGGTGGCAGATCGCGGCAACCGTGACGGCGGCGATCGGTCCGTACGGCCACGGTGCGCGTACGAGGTACGGCGTGAGAAGCAACGTCACCGCCAAGCCGGGTACGACCACCGCGACCGTACGACCGATCAGTGCCTGGCGGGACCCGCCGAACCCGATGGCGGTGAGCGCGCCGGCCGCGGTCAGCAGGATCGCGGTGCCGATGCCGGCCGGCTGGCTGATGAGCCGGTGCGCCCAGCCGCCGAGCGCGTCCACGGAATCGTTCGGTGGACCGGTCCACACCATCGACGCATGCGCCCAGCGGTACGGCCCGATTAGCGCCGCCAGCACCGAGTTGGCCAGCGTGGCAAGCGCCAGCGTCGCGGCCGGGCCGGCGGCAAGCAACACCGCGGTGCGCCGTTCGCGGGGCAGCCGCACCGGTCGGGGTACGGGCTGGATCACGCGTCGCGGCGGCGGTACGACGACGCTGCTGCGGATCATCTCGGCCACCACGGCGAGGAGCGCGCCGCCGGCCGCGAAGATACCGACGTCGGTGAACCGGTTCGCGGGCGGCAGCCACAAGGCGGCCAACCCGACGCCGAGGCCGGCGATCGACACGGCACCGGAGGCGAACGGGAGCAGCGCGGCGAGCCGCTTCGCGACGCTCGCGACGAGCGCCAGTGCGAGGCTCAGACCGGCGAGGAACGCGGCAAGGACAACCGTCATGGGCTTGTGCCCGGCGGCGGCGACCACCCCGGCCGCGGAGGCGAACGCGATCATGCCAGCGCCGAGCGAGCCACCGCCGAGCATCACCAAGTGTTCGACGTCGATGGCGACACCGGTGCGGCGGGAAACCGGCCGGGGCGCGACCGGACGCGACACGACCGGACCCGGAGCCAGCCGGACACCGCGAGCGGTGTACGGCTGGGCGGCAGCCGCCCCGGCGCCCGTCGCAGCGCCCACCTCGACTCGGCCGGGCAGGGCGCGTTGCGGCTCGGCTGCTTGCACTGCGGCGAGTTCGATCCGGCGTACGGTGCCGGCCGCGGTAAACGCCACGACCGCGTTCACCGCGGCCGATCCGACCAGTGCGACGACCGTGTTGGCGGAACTCGTCAGGCTCGTCACGATCGTGTTGCCGAACAGCAGGCTCGCGACGGTGCCACACACCATGCTCGGGCCGCGTTCCGTCGATCGTGCCGCGACCAGTCCGGCGACGGTCGCTCCGATGCCGCTCGCGATCACCGGCCCGTTCAGCGGCGTGTGCAGCGCCGCCGGTGCGGCGAGCAACGCGAGTCCTAACGTCACGGCGACTGCCATCTTTCGCTGCAACGGTGGCAGCACCACCGCGGCCGCGGCGGCGAGCAACACCAGCGATATCGACGCCTGTGCGACGTCTCCGGCGGCGAGCGCGGCACGCCCGCCCCAACCCTGCGGGTCGACGTGCCAGATCGGATGGTTGACGTGCACCACCGCGATGGCCGCGTGGATGGCGCGCACGCTCGCAATCACCGCGATGCCGAGGCCGATCAACCACGCGCCAGCGGTCGGACCGGCACGCCACGACGCCGGCAGCGCTCGCGTTCCGGCCGCCGCGCACAGCACCACGACGGCCATCGCCACCATGACAAGACTCGGCGCGGCCAGCGATGCAACCCGTGCCACGGAGGCGATCGCGGCGGCCGTGGCGACCGCCGCAGCCACCTCGTCACTGTCCAGCCAGAACAGGTGCGCACCGCGGCCGACGAAGCGTCCAGGCAAGCGCACCCCCGTCGTGAGCGACGGCGCAATGCTCAACACGATCGCGGTGGATAGCAGGAGCAGCGAGATGCCGACGTCGACGGCCTGCGCCGCGGACGTCCGGATCGCGGCGATCGCGATGACCAACGAAGCCAGCGTCGCACCGCCGACCGTGAGTGGGGTTCGCTGGATGCGAGCGACCTGGCTCAGCGCGACCGCGACCAGCACCGCGGCGAGCATCAGAAAGCTCGCCGCGAGAATCGCGCTCACGTGTGGCGTCTCGGGCGCGAGTGACGCGACGAATGCCGCGATGAAACCCGGTAGAGCCAGCGCCGCCGCGCCCCAGGCGGCGTCGCCAGCGCGCGTGTCGTAGTTGCCCGTCCACGTCACGCCGAACCAGCGCAGCCATGGGCGAGGTCGTGACTGCGAACTCGCCGGAACTTTCAACAACTCGTCGACCAGCGCGGGCCGCCCGTCGTCGGTCGGTAGCGGCGCGACCGGTGGGGTTTTGCTCGGTGGTGGTGCGACGGCCGCCGCATCGGGCTCGACACCGACACGCGGGCTGCGTTCCTGCGGGCGCAACGACATGCCGAGCACTGGGTATCCGATGGCGATGCCGGCGAACCCGAAGACAAGCAGCACAACCGCTTGTCCGATCGGCTGCGCCATCGCGATCACGGCGGCGTACCCGCCGCTGACCAATGCCGCGGCCACGCCGATCCAACTCTCGCGCTTGTTCGCGGCGGTCAGATTGAACGCACCGAGGGCAATTGCCGGTATCCCCGCCGCCGCGATGGCGGCCGGCCACGGCAGGTGCCAGGCGCCGGGGGCGAGCACCGCGGCCGTCGTGATGCCGCCGACCAGGCTGATGCGGCGCCACGCCGGCGACGCCATGATCATTGCGCCGAACGTGGTCAGCACCACGGCGGACACGACCTGACTGGCATTGGCGGGCACGTGCTCGGCGACCACCGCGGCATAACGGGAGAGGCTCGCGTTCCACGTTGGCGTCGAGGCGTCGATCGGTCCGGCGAACGCGCTCCAGCCGCGCACCGCGATGAGCACCGCGGTGAAGGCGACCGCCGCGGCGCCGCCGATCCGACCGCCGAGCCGGGCGTAGCCGGGCAGAGCGCGCACCAGAACCGCGGTGGCGACCAGCGCCAATGACGTCGTAATGAGCCCCAGCCCGGGCTCCGCGAGCGCGCCGATCCGGCCGAAACACAACACGGATGCGATTGCCGCGATCCCCGCCCACACGTCGCGCATGATCAGGTGACGGAACAACAGGCCCGCCGCGAGCCCGGTCACCGCACCGGCCATCAGCGCCGCACCCGCGTGCGTCGCGGACCGCGCGTCATGGGCACGGATCAACGCGATCGTCGCCAGCACTATCGCGCCGCCGGTCACGACCTCTTGCAGGACGCGTACGGCGATCCGCAGGTACCGCCCGTCCGGGTACCGCTGGCGGGTCCGCTGCGCGATCACCAGATCGACCGCTGCCACCGCGGCAAGAGCCGACGCCCACGACGTGGTGTTGACGAGCCACGGGTAGAGCAACAGTGGCAACACTGGCTGAAGGAACGCGGCGGCGGTAAACCGCAACATGGATAGCTTGCTGACCTCGTGCGACAGGTACGCGACGATGGCCGCGACGAGAGTGGCCAGCCCCGCGTACACGGTGGCGCTCAGCCCGAGGCGTCGCAGCCCGCCGACCCACAATTCCTCCGCGTCGAGCAGGATCAGCACCATGCCGAGCGGCGCGATCCACTCCGCCGTGGTGGTCAGACCGCGTCTGGCGATCCAGATCGGCAACAGGAGTGCGACGACTGTCAACGAGGCCAGGATGAGCGTCTTGATGCCGCCGGAGAGCGACGTGTAGATGAACGGCGTCAAGCCGATCGCGACCGCCATGACCGCTGCGCCGAGGCCCAATACGAGGTTCTGCACCGACCGTACGGTCGCCTCGGGTGGGTGTGGCGCATGGTGCGCATGATGTCCCGGTCCGGACTGTTCGGTCGGTCCCGTCGGCCCCGGGGGACGGCCGGGCTCACCGGCGGTCGGCGCGCCCTGTCGCGGCGGTACGCGAGGCGGTGGCCCGCCGCCAGTCGGTCGCGTTGCCGTCGCGGTACCCGTACCGTGCGGCGTGGCGCTTGCCGCGTCGGGCGGTGCAGAGTGGACGGTCGTCGTGGATTCTGTCGCGGCGGCCGTTGTGGACCTCGTGCTTGCGGTCGGCGCGTCGGCGGATGCTTGTGAAGTGGTGGTCGTGGCGGCCGGCGCGTCGGCGGATCCTTGGGCCGTGGCGGCTGTGGCGGCCGTGGCGGCTGTGGCGGCCGTGGCGCCAGGCGAATCGGCGGGTGCTTGCTTCGGCGGCGGGTCCGCTACCGGTTCGGCAGCCGACTCAGCGGGCTTGCTGCTTCGCCCCTTGCGCCCTCGGCCGCGACGACGACGTGAGCTGCGCTCTGCCTCGTCGGCACGTTGCAGCATGGTACGAATCGCGATCGCACCCTCGACCCGGCGACGCAATGCCTCACGGTCAACGTCCAACGACTGACTGCGCCGCTGCATCGACGCGATGGTGCGATGCAACGCATCGATCTCCTGGCTGAGGGATCGGCCGCAGTTCGGGCAGCCGGTCGCGGTGTCCGCGATCGCGCCGCAGGCTGAGCACGGGTACGTTCCCACTCGGCCTCCCGTCGGTTGCTACCCCGAAGGATGCCGAGTGTCCGCCCTTGGACGCCACTGCGACGGATTCGCCACGCCGATGCGATCGTCCGGGCACCGCCGGCTCAGGCCACTTCAGACAGAGCGAAACCGTGGTGAAGCGCGTGCCTAGCCGTCGATGCCGGACATCGGCGAGACGGTACGGCCCATTCCGCGGTACTCCCAGCCGGCCCGTACCCACTGTGTGGCGTCCAGGCAGTTCATGCCGTCGATGATGCGCGGCGCCGTAACCAGGTCGGCGAGCGCGGCCGGGTCCAGGTAGCGGAACTCGTCCCAGGCGGTCAGAACGCAGACCAGATCGGCGCCGGTGACCGCGTCGACCAGTGTCTTGGCATAGCGCACGTCGGCGACCTCGCGCTCCGCGTTGACCATCCCCTCCGGGTCGTAGACGGCGACGTCGGCGCCGGCACGAGACAACCGGCGAACCACCGATAGTGCCGGCGAATCGCGGACGTCATCGGTGTTCGGCTTGAACGACGCGCCGAGCACCGCGACCCTCATGCCGACAAGATCCGGCCCGGCGGGGCCGTACGGCCGGCCCAGCAGATCCGCGGCGATCTCCACGACCTTCTGGCGGCGGCGCTGGTTGATGAGGTCGACCTCGTGCAGGAACCGCAACGCCTCACCGACGCCGAGTTCCTGCGCGCGGGCCTGGAATGCGCGGATGTCCTTCGGCAGGCACCCGCCGCCGAAGCCGACGCCGGCGCGCAGGAACTTGTTGCCGATCCGGCCGTCGTAGCCGATCGCCCGCGAGAGCTGCGTCACGTCCGCGCCGGCCGCTTCGCACACCTCGGCCATCGCGTTGATGAACGAGATCTTCGTGGCCAGGAACGCGTTGGCGGCGACCTTGACAAGCTCCGCGGTCGCGAAGTCGGTGATCACGACGGGTACCTCACGGTCCTCCGTCGCGGCCAGGTCGAACGTGCCCTTGTGGGCGGCGTACAGCATGTCGCGGGCCCACTCGGTCTTCACGCCGAACACCACGCGGTCGGGGCGGATGACGTCCTCGACG
>DATFRR010000310.1:0-13811 GCA_035263025.1 Micromonosporaceae bacterium | reverse complement strand
ATTCCGATCGACACCTCGGACAGGTCCGGGTAGACCTGGGCCGGGTCGCGCACCAGGTACGTGCACGTGGCGACGTCTTGGCCCTCGAACACCGGCACGTACGGTCCCGTTCGCCACGTCGCCGTCGACCGGCCGCCGACCGTACCGCTGGCGAACGTACGCCACCAGAAGTCCGCCTCGTCCTTCGGCACCAGTCGGCCGGTGGTAGCCGGATTGGGCCGTACGTCACCGTCGGCCAGCCGGCGCCGCAGCTCCACGAGACCGAGCGGTGTGCCGTCCGCGTCCGCCCACCACATGCCGTTCTGCCCGTCGAGCAGCACCCACTTGCCGAAGTCGTCGATCCATGCCTCGGAGACGTTGTGGCCTCGGCCGACCCCGAAGTGATAGTCCGCGGTCATCAGGCCGACGGAACGGGCCGGAATGCCAAGCGCGTTCAGCGCCTGCGACAGCACCACCGTGTATTCCACGCAGGTAAAACGCGCGCCGCTTGCGACGTACTCGAGAATCTCCACGGCGTCCCGGCTCGCGATCGGATCGGTGCCCGGCGCCCAATGCTGCGTGACCCAGCCGAGCGTCGACACCGCCGTCGCCCATGCGCTTGGTTGGGGCTCGGGCAACTGCTCGCGAAGCAACGAGGCGCGATCCGGGCGCAGCGCGTCGAGGTCGAGCGGCAAAGTCGGCCGCGGAGCGGGCCAGTCGAGGATCTCGAGCGCTGGCGGCGGCACATTCGCTCGCATGCGGGCGGCGAGGTCCGCCCAGTCGCGGTCCACCGAGAACAGCATGACGAGCTGCGGAAACAGCTCGTATTGGGTGAACCCGCCGGAGATCGCCTCGTCGAGGAACGCGCGCGCGTCGTCGCGACCGGTGGCGCGCGCGGCGATCGCGCACTCCGGCGCGAAATACGTCGACCACAGCTCGTGGTCGCCGCGAAGCATCGAGCTCAGCCCCAGCAGCGCGTCGTAGTGCTTCGTCGCGATGGCGTCCTGGGCGCGGATGCGTAGGACGGTCAGATCCGCCGGTTCCGTCATGGTCGTGCCGCCTCCCGCCGAACGCGTGCACCGCGCACGGCTTCCGAACACTATCTCCAACGGCGGCGCGGCGGGAACCGCGCTTCGGCGACTGTCGATCGCGAGTCCATGCTGGACTGGCGTGGACGATAGGGTGGCGACATGCGGATGGTCAAGCACGTGCACGCCTGCGTCCGTCTCGTGGATGGCGATCGCGATCTTCTCATCGACCCTGGCACGTGGGCCGAGGACGCGGCGTTCGTCGGTGCCGGCGACGTGTTGGTCACGCACGAGCACGGCGACCACATCGACCTCGACCGCCTTGTCGCGGCCCACCAAGCGAACCCCGGGTTGCGAGTGTTCATGCCGGCGCCGGTGGTCACCCAGGTGACCGAGAAGGCGCCATCGTTCGCGGCGGCAGCGCACGCCGTCGCCCCCGGCGACACGTTCACCGCAGGCGGATTCGCGGTTCGCGCGGTGGGCGGTGCACACGCGGAGATCTACGACGGGCTGCCCGGTTGCGCCAATATCGGGTACGTGGTGGACGACGCGATCTACCACCCAGGCGATTCGCTATTCGTACCGGATGGCGCAGTCGACACGCTGCTCGTTCCGACGTGTGCACCATGGCTCAAGCTCGCCGAAGCGATCGAGTTCATGCTGGCGGTCCACCCGAGGCGGGCCTACTCGATCCACGACGCGATGCTGTCCGACAAGGGCGAAGCACTCATCGATCGGTGGCTCGCCGGCCGCGGCGGATCCGACTACGGTCGCATCGCGCCGGGCAGCGCCGTCGATCTCTGACGCCGCCACGGCCACCACCATCGCGACCGCCGTGGATGCCGGGCCCGGATCGAGCTGCCACGAGCTTCGCCGTAGACCACGAAGTGGGTCCGTCCGGGCGCCGGGTCCGAGCTGACCCCTCGATGGTGCACCGCGGATCCGGTCAGCGACACGTGGCTCATGTCGATCGTGCTGCCGTCCGGTACGGTCAGCCGCACCCCGCTGCCACGCAGGTAGAACTCGAGCTCCACGACCGGCGTGAGGATGATCGCATCAGTGAAGTCGAGGCGTACCCCTGAGCCGTGCGCCTCGACCTGCATGCGCGCCGGCACCGTCCACCGACCCTCGCGACGCAGCGACGAACCGCGGACCGTGATGGGTCGTGTCGACGGCGGCGCCGGAGGCGACGGCAAGTCACGGGTGAACGGTGCGACCTCGCCGAAGGTACGGGCGGCGAGCACCGCGGCGGCCCGCTCCTCGAATTCGCTCAGCGTGATGCGGCCCTCGGTGACCGCCGCATGCAGGACCGCGATCACCTTTTCACGGTCGGCGTCGGCCATGAGCATGTTGCCGTCCGGACCCGCGCCGCGCTCGATCTCACCTGCCATGCCAAGGAGGGTAGTGCGCCTCGGGTGTTCGCGGCCGACCGCCCGACCCAGCGGCGGTCGGAATGTGCCCGCATTGGAGGGCGCGCGCATCGACCCGAACCGCTACCGTTGCGACTCATGACCGCCATGGGTACGCCGCCGCACCAGCGCACCTCCGAGGACCAGGCCACCGCCGAATTGCGCCGACCGCCGCACCCTCGGCCGACCACACTGCGGCCGGCCGCGCTCGGCTTCACGCCGCAGCCCGCGGTGCATTGGCTGAGCCCGACAATGCTCGCCACCACCGCCGCACAGGTGGTGTTGTCCAGCACCTTCGGCGAGTTCCTGGACAAGCGCGAGCTGCAGGGCACGCTGCCCGACGTCATCGACGACCAGCGGACACACGCGGCCGTCGACTCCGATCTGTGGTTCGACTACGTGGCCGACCTAGGCGACGGCTTCGATCCGACCTACACGATCGCCTACCTGCTGTCCCAGGACGCGATCGAGGTGGACGGTGCCCGCCTGCCCCGCGGGCGTTTCCTGATGATGGGCGGCGACGAGGTCTACCCGATCCCGTCGAGCAGTCGCTACGAAGACCGGACCGCGGGTCCCTATCGCGCCGCGTTGCCCTACCCACCGCCGGACGGTCCACCCGCGCTCTACGCGCTGCCCGGCAACCACGACTGGTACGACGGGCTCAGCTCATTCCTGCGGCTGTTCGCGCGATCCGGGCGCGAGCTGACCGGCGGTTGGCACCACCGCCAGTCACGCAGCTACTTCGCGATCCGGCTGCCACACGACTGGTGGCTGCTCGCCATCGACACGCAGTTCGGGGCGTACATCGACCAGCCGCAGCTCGACTACTTCCACCGCGTCGCGGCCGAGATCCGCCCGGACCACAAGGTCATCCTGTGTACGCCGACGCCAAGCTGGGTGGAAGCGTCGTGGGACTCGGGGGCGTACGACGCCGTGGACTTCTTCGTCCGTACCGTGATCGCGCCGACCGGGGCACCGGTGCGCGTGATGCTCTCTGGCGACTTGCACCACTACGCACGCTACGAGGGACCGGGCCGGCAACTGATCCACTGCGGCGGCGGCGGTGCGTACCTCTACCCGACCCACCGCATGCCCGAGCAGATCGCGGTTCCGCCGCCACCGACCAATGTGCGTCAGGTACGAGCGGAACGGACCCAGTCCTACCGCCTGCGGCAGACGTTCCCGAGCAAGGCTCGATCACGCCGGTACGCGGCCGGCGTGTTGTTCCGGGCGCCGACGCGGAACCCGGGATTCATCGGGCTGCTCGGCACCGTACACACGCTTTTGATGGTGAGCTTGATCGGCCTGTTCTCCCATCCGAGCCCGCTCGAGCGCAAATGGCTGGAACTGCCGATCGCACTGCTCGCGCTGCTGTTCCTCGGCGGTGCGGTCGCGTTCGCGATGTCGCCGACCGGCGGACCGGGCCGCAACCTCAGACGCATCACGTGGGGGTTGCTGCACGGGATCGCGCAGCTCGCGCTCGGCGTCGGCGCCACCTGGCTGCTGTCGCGCATGTCGGCCGTGCACGCACGGTGGCCGCTGCCGATTCTCGCGGGTGCGGTGTACCTCGTCGTGGTCGGCGTGGTCGCGACCCTGATCTTCTGCCTCTACCTGCTCGTCGCGAGCACCTTCGGGGTGAACGTCAACGAGCTGTTCTCGGCGCAGTCGATCGTCGACTCGAAGAGCTTCCTGCGGTTGCGCATCGACGCGAGTGGCGCGTTGACGATCTTCCCGATCGCGGTGCCGACCGTGGGACGCCGCTGGGTGGCGAACCCGGCGGCTACCGTCGCGCACGCGTCGTGGGTGCGGCCGCGCAAGCCGATCGCCTACCGTTTGGCCGAACCACCGATCGTGGTGCGGTGAGCTACTCGGAGTCCATCGCGGCGTCCGTTGCTGGGGCGCCGGCGTCGTACCGCTCCTCGTAGGCCTGCCGCGACCCGCACACCGACGCCCGCGAACAGTGGCACCGCGATCCGTCGGTGTCCATCCGTACGACGACGGCGTCGCGCGGCACGCTATGCCCGACGACCCGACCATCGCCGTTCGGTGTGCTGACCCGGGTGCCGACCGCCGGGGCGGTCGCCTGAAATTGCTGGTACAGCGGATGTTCGTACTTCAAGCAACACATCAACCGGCCGCAGGCGCCGGAAATGCGCAGCGGATTCAGCGGCAGCTCCTGGTCCTTGGCCATCCGGATGCTGACCGGCTCGAAGTCGGTGAGGAACGTGGCGCAGCACAGGTCACGCCCGCACGAGCCGATGCCGCCCTGTACGCGCGCCGAGTCACGAGCCGCGAGCTGGCGCAACTCGACTCGGCAGTGCAGCGTCGCACCGAGGTCTCGGACCAGCGCGCGGAAGTCGACGCGGTGCGGTGCAGTGAAGTAGATCGTGGTGCGGCCGCCGGTCGATCCTTCGGCCTCCACGATGTGGTCGACGGCGACCACCTTCATCGGCAGGTCGTGATCGCGAATGAGCTGCTTGGCGGCGACCTTCGCAGCAGCCTTGCGCTCCCGCTGGGTCTGCGATCGCCGCAGGTCCTCGTCACCGGCGAGCCCGAGCAGCGTGGGGAAGCCTTCGGTGTCGTCCGACACCCACTGTGGCGCCCAGACGCACTCCGCCACCTCGGGACCGTCGTCAGTGGGTACCAACACGCGGTCGCCAACGCCGAACGACAGGCCGGCAGGATCGAAGTAGAAGAGCCGGCCGTACCGGTTGAAGCTCACCGCGCACAGCATCCCCATGCAGCCACTTTAGTGATACCGACGGGATGCCGCACCGCGCCCTATTGGCCGGAAAAATTCCTTTCGAGTGGCCCGTCACGAAATTGCGATCACGACGTTGTACGGGTAACACAGACCTGCGGGGGGTGCAGGAGCCGCGGCGTCGGTCGCGAGACGCGAGTCTCGCAGCTGGCGCCGCTGGCGCGTGTTTGGCCTGGGCTGTGTGCGCGCGGTCCGGGGCGAGCTGTTTCGGCTTCGATTCTGGCTAGCGCACGTCGATCCGATGGCCCGACTGGACACTGGGCGCCGGACCGCGATCGACGGGACCGGCTTCGGTCAGCACGGTCGCGAACCGATCGCGGACCTGCCAGCCGTCGTCGAGGCAATGCGAAACCATGGCCAGCACCTGTGCGCCGAGATCGGCGGCCGAGACGATCACCGCGTGACTCGTGCCGCTGAGTTCGCCCGCGCGGAGCATCAGCGCCTCTTGCGAACCGAGGCACGTGGCAAGGGTTCCGGCTAGCGACCGTCGGCTGCGAGCCATCCAGTCGGCGACCGCACCGAGGAAAGCCGACGTGTCGTCAAGGCCACCGGCGAGGTCTTCGAGATGGGTGGCGATGCCGGGCCAGGCGTTGACATACGCCTCCGCTGCCACGCCCTGCGAGTCGATCGAGCGTGGTAGGCCCGCGACGATTTCGTGCCACTCCGACGTCGAGGTCCGCACCGCCCTGGCGGCCTCGGTCAGCACGCCCGGGTCTAGCGCGACGAAGTGTGCGACCGCGTCGGCGGGCGAGGCGCCGACTGCGCGCAGCACCGACCAGACCGGATGTCCGGGTGGCGCGCCGAGGCTCAGAAGCGCACGGTCGACACGGCTCAGCAGATCGCTCGCGGGCGGGTAGACACGGTCGAGGAGATCCATCACGCGCCACCGCCCGCTGGTGACTGACCGCCGCGATCTGCATCGACATCGCGATAGCCGGCCGCCGCGTGGCGCATGCCCGCGCCGAGGTGTGCTACCGCGGAACCCGCCGATCCGGCTGCCCGGTCTCGAGCGTCGAGGGCAGCAGTGAACTGGGTCGACATGGCCCGGCCGAGCTCGCCGAGTCGGCCGGGTCCGTCCGCGCCGAACGGCCGCGAGCCCGGATCGAGCCCCGGCAGTGCCCGTGCCGCGCGCGCCAAGCGATCGGCCGCCGCGTCGAGTCGTGTCTCCAGTTCGTCCAGCTCCATCAGACCCTCCCCACCGGCTGATAGTCGGCGAACGTTTCCGCGTGTAGCTTCTGGCGCGCCCATGCCGCCGCGTCGGCCGCGGCGGTCACCGCCAGACGCACCGATGTGGACACCGTGCGACCCGGTTCGCCGAGCAGCCGATCGTCGATGACCACGTCGCGGATGGTGCCGGCGAGCGTCACGACGACCTCGACGAGTCCGTCGGGCGAACGGACCGTCACCTCCATCGCGGCGCACGCCTGATTGAACTCGGCAAGCTGGGTCTCGACGCGCTGATAGCGCTCGATCGCCTCGTCAATGAAAGCTTCGTCGATCTCACGCGCCACCGGCGTCCGCCCTCTCGCCGTCGAGCCGGACCACCAGCGGCCGCAAGTGATCCGAATCGAAACTACGGCACGCCGTGACGATCGGGGAAGGCCGGCATCGTCGTCTGTGGATAACCACGTCACCGCCTGCGCCGGCGGCCTCCGGTTCGCTGGCGCGCCGCGTGAACCCAGCGGATCACACCGTGTTTGTCGAACCTTGCCAGAGCGCGAGCATCATGGCCTCTACGGCGATCCGCGGCTTAACGTTCTCCTCGATGGCCTGACGGCACTCGAGGATCGCCTCGAGTCGCCGCAGCGTCCCCTCGGCCGTCCACCGCGCCGCCGCCTGGGCGGCAGTGCTCGAGACGTCCACGTGTACGGGTGCCACCGGCGCACCGAGCACGAGTGCCAACACGTCGCGGTAGAAGCCAGCGAGGTCGACAAGTGCGCGGTCCACGGCGTCCCGTTGTGTCCGAGTGGCCCGCGATCGCTGCCGGCGTTCGAGATCCTTCAACACACCGGCCGCACCGCGGATGGCACCCGAGGCACCGCGCCCCGTCCCGCCGGCACCGAGCGCAGTCTCCAACTCGCTCCGCTCTTTCGAGTCGAGTTCCGCTGTGGTCGCCGCGGCTTCCGCCTCGGCCGCCGAGATGAGCGCGCTCGCGGCGTCGAAACACGCGCCGATGCCCGTCAGGCGGCCAGGGATCGCCAGCACGGCCGAGCGGCGCGCCTGGGCATCCGGATCGCGCGCGAGGCGGCGCGCCCGGCCGACGTGGCCCATTGCCGCGGCGGCGGCCCACGCCGCGATCGTCTCGCTTACGCTGTCGCGATCGATGAGGACGGACGCGACCGCGGCCGCGGACGGTTGCCGGAGCGCGACCACACGGCACCGCGAACGTACCGTCACGGATACGTCGTCCGGGTGCGTCGACGGCGTACACAACAGAAACACCGTGCGCGGCGGCGGTTCTTCGATCGCCTTTAGAAGCGCATTGCCGGCCTGTTCGGTCAGCCGATCGGCGTCCTCGACGAGCAACACCTGCCAACGTCCGAGCGTCGGGGCGGTCTGTGCCCGCAGCACCAGCGACCGCATCTCGCTCACGCCGATGCTGAGCCCCTCGGGCACCACGAACCGTACGTCGGCGTGCGTACCCGCGAGCGCCGTATGGCAGGCCGTACACGTCCCGCATCCACCGTCGGCGCACTGCAAAGCGGCGGCGAACGCACGGGCGGCGACGGATCGACCCGATCCAGCCGGTCCGGTGAACAGCCACGCATGCGTCATCGCACCGGGCGGAACCGGCTCGCGTCGCACCATCGCACCGGCCGCGGCCGCCGCGGCCGAGAGCGTTGCGACGGCGTCCTCCTGCCCGACGAGCGCGGTCCACACGCCACCGGCCGCGACCGTCGTCACCGCCATCGGCTGTCCACCGTGGAGCGCCGTAATGTCTCGGCATCGTCGACGGCCTTGTCAGCGTCCATGGGCTTATCGGCATCCATCGCGTTGTCGACCGCTGCGGCGGTCGCTGCGTCGAGCTCGGCGGGTGAGGTCTCGGCGGGTAGCGCATCGGTGGGCGGCGCCGGCACCGGGTCGGTACGTAGGTCATGCGGCTCATGCCCGTATGCCTCCGAGACGCTCGGCGCACCGTTGGGGCCTTGGGTCTCGTTCAACGCCGCCCACGAACCGGGCTGGGCGGCCGGCACGGTGGGGGTTGGCGTGCCGGCACCCGCCTGTGGCACCGGCGCGGTCGGCGGCAGCATGCGGTGAATCCGTTCGCGCACCATGAATGCGATGACCTCGACGGGCAACGACGCGTCGACCACCAGGTATCGATCGGGATCCGTGGCGGCGAGCGCGAGGAATGCGTCGCGGACGCGGACATGGAACTCGAGGGACTCGGATTCGAGGCGATCCGCGTGGCTACGTCGGGCCGCCCGGCGCAGCCCTTCGAGCGGATCGATGTCGAGCAGCACGACGAGATCTGGCCGCAGACCGCCGGTGGCCCACCGGGACAGCCATGCCACCTCGTCGGGCGGCAGCGTTCGCCCGGCGCCCTGATACGCCAGCGACGAGTCCACGTACCGGTCGCTGATCACCACCGCGCCGCGCTGCAGCGCCGGCGTGATCACGGTGGCCACATGGTGCGCGCGGTCGGCCGCGTAGAGCAGCGCTTCCGCCCGCGGCGAGACGGACCGCTCCTCGTCGTCACCATCCGCTTCGCCAGGCGGCTGCGGCTCCAAGACGATCGACCGGATGCGCGAACCGACCGCGGTCGCGCCCGGCTCGCGCGTAGTGACCACGACCCGGCCATAGCCGTGCAAGGTCTCGGCAAGACGTTGCACCTGTGTCGACTTGCCGGCGCCCTCGCCACCCTCGAACACGATGAAGCGGCCCATGCCTGGCAGCGGCCGGCCGGCGCTCACGATCTCGGGCAACTCGGCGTCAGATGCGCCGAGTTGGCGGCCGCGGACCGCGGCGACCACATCGGCGAGCAGCGGCACGCCGGGCTTGTCGTCCATCTGTTTGAGCGACGCGATGCCAGCGATGGTGCCGAACACACCCGCCGCGAGTAGCAGCGGTCGGGTCGTCGAAACGTTGAAGCCCAGAAGGCTCCGCGAGCCGCCGATGCCGACCAGGAAGCTGGACAGCGAAATCGTCAGCAGCAGGGTGACCTGAGTGCCGGTCTGAATGAACGCGAACACTCGCCCGCGGACGTCGTCGGTGACCTCCTTGCCGAGCAGCGTAGTGCCGGACAGGAACGCCATCCCGGCGCCGATCCCGACGCACAGCGCGCCGAGCACGGCGATCAACAGATGCCACGCGAAGGCGAGCAGCGTGACCGAGATCGCCGCCCAGATGATGGACAGTCCGAACCAGCGGCGCCGAGACAGCCCGCCGACGATCCGCGGTCCGGCCACGATGCCGATCGCTAGACCGACGAAGATGCTGCCGAACAGGATGTAGAACGCGAGGTCGCCACCGCCGAGGGAGACCGCGTAGAACTTCGCGGTGCCGACCACCACGCCCGCGCCGGCGAACGCACCGAAGATGCCGAAGACGAGCCCTCGGACGAGTCGGGTCTTCGCCACGTATGCCCAGCCGCCGACGAAGTCCCGCAACACGCTAGGCCGCTTCGCTGGCCGCTCGACCGCCCGGCCACTGATCTCCGGGATGCCGATCGAGACGGTCAGCGCGGTGGCTAGGAAGGTCAGCGCGTTGAAGTAGAGCGCGACATGCGTGGCTTGCACTGGGCTCTGTGGCGACCCGGCATGGATGCCCTCCACGATCCACGTGATCGCGGCGAGCACGATCACCGACGCGATCGGCGCGATGCCGTACGTGGTGGCTAGCGTCAGTTGATTAGCGCTCTCCAACCGCTCGCGTGGCAGCAGATTCGGCACCGAAGAATCCTTTGCCGGCGCCCACACCATTTGAGTGGTCTCGATGATGAATGTCGCGATCGCCGCCCACGCCACGGTAAGCCTCGGGTTGCTGGTCGCGAGCGCGACGGTCGGGATCGACGCGAACAGGAAGAACCGCGCCACGTCGCAGACGACCATGGTGTATCGGCGGTCCCAGCGATCGGCCACCACACCGGCCACCGGGCCAAGGATCAGCGCCGGCAGCATGCGAACCGCGATCACGCCACCGAACGCGGCGCCTTTTGCGGCCGAGCCACTGACCTGCTGCGCGGCGAAGATCGACGTCGCCAGCAGGCCGAGCCAGTCACCGAGGGACGAAAGGCCAAGCACCGCCCAGAGGCGACGGAACGCGCGGATCTGCATCAAGGCTTTCAGCGCCGCGGATCCCGACAAAGCCGCCGGGGCGTCCGGCACCCCGGCTGCCCGACCCGCATCCACCCCTGGCACCCCCATGCCGTGATCGGCCTCACGCCGTAATCGACCTGACGTCACGTGCATTCTCCGGCCTGAGACGTTCCGGCGGGAGACCGGTGCAGTCCCGTGACAGATCCAGCCCTGACGTCTAACTGTAAACGTGCGGTACGACCACCTGCGCGTCCCCGCTCAGTGTTAGGTTCGGCGCCGCGCCGGGGTTACCGCAAGGGGATATGGTGACCGCCGTGCCCATCGCTTCCGCCGATGCCTTGGCGCTGCGCGGCCGCCTTGACGCCGCCACTAGCGCCCTCGACCCGCCGTTCGCGGTCGTCGACCTAGCGGCGTTCGACGCGAACGCGGCGGCGCTCGAGAAGGCCGCCGCGGGCGTGCCGATCCGAGTTGCGAGCAAGTCCGTACGCTGCCGCGACCTGCTACGCCGAGTGCTCGATCGACCCGGCTGGCACGGGATCATGGCGTACACCGTGCCCGAGGCGGTCTGGCTAGTACGCGGCGGGATCAGCGACGACGTGCTGGTCGCGTACCCGTCGGCGCACCGCGCCGGACTGCGTGAACTGGCCACCGACGCGAGCCTCGCGACGGCCATCACGATCATGGTCGACTCGACCGAACAGCTCGATTTTCTCGACCGAGTGATCGCTCCCGAACAACGCGAGCCGGTACGCGTCTGCCTCGACCTGGACGCGTCGTGGCGGCTTGCCGGTGGGCGGCTGCACGTCGGCGTACGCCGGTCGCCGGTGCACAGCCCGGACCAAGCGGGCGCGCTCGCCGCCTTGATCGCGTCCCGCCCCGGTGTGCGGCTGGTCGGCTTGATGTCGTACGAGGCGCAGATCGCCGGCCTCGGCGACGCGCCGCCCGGGCAGCGATTGCGCGGCACCGCGATCCGGACCATGCAACGCCGTTCAATGGCCGAACTTGTCGCGCGACGCTGCGCCGTCGTGGACGAGGTGCGGAAACACGCCGACCTCGAGTTCGTGAACGGCGGCGGCACCGGCAGCGTGCCGACTACCGCCGCCGATCCGGCGGTCACCGAAGTGACAGCTGGCTCCGGTCTTTACGGCCCGACGCTCTTCGACGCCTACCGCCGCTGGCAGCCGACACCGTCGGCCTACTTCGCGCTGACCGTGGTCCGCCGCCCGACACCGAACATCGCCACGGTGCTCGGCGGCGGCTGGATCGCGTCCGGCCCCGCCGACCCCAGCCGGCTGCCGAGCGCGGCACTGCCGCCGGGGCTGCGCCTGATCGGCACCGAGGGCGCCGGCGAGGTGCAGACGCCGCTGGTCGGCGATGCGGCGGCGGATCTGCGGGTCGGCGATCGCGTCTGGTTCCGGCACGCGAAGGCGGGTGAGGTGTGTGAACACGTCGACGAGCTGCACCTGATCGACGGTTCCACGCCCGACCGCGCGGCCATCGCGGCGACCGTACCGACCTATCGCGGCGAGCGGCAGACGTTCCTCTAACCGGTCACGCGGCCTGACGCTGCAGGTACTCCCGGATCAACGACTTTGCCTCGGCGAGCACGCGCGGGTCGCCATTCGGGTCACGCCGGAACGCCAGCTGGATCAGGGCGTCCGCCGCCTCGACGGCAATCATGACCGCGAATTCGACGTTCGGGCCGCCCTGCAGGTCCAGGTCGGCGACGAGCAGGCCGACCAGAGCGCTCGCGATCACCGCGTTGTTGTCGCGCTCCTCGTCGAGCAGGTGTACGTCGACCACGTTGCCGAAGTGCAGGGTACGAAAGCCCGGCACGGTACGGTGCAGGTCGATGTACTCGTCGATGCCCGCGTCCACTCCGTCCCACCAGTGGATGAATGTCGACGCGGAGAGCCGGCCCGACAACCGGGCCAGATACATCTCGAGGTTGCGTAGCGTCAACGCCTGCACGACGGCCCGCTTGTCCGGGAAGAACTGGTAGATCGAGCCGATCGCGACACCGGCGCGCTCGGCGAGCAGCGTCGTGGTCAGCTCCTCGTACCCGATCTCGTCGACGAGTTCCGCGCACGCGTCGAGCATGCGGGCCACTCGTGCCACGCTTCGGCCTTGGACGGGTACGCGGCGCAGCGGTCCAATGTTCGTACCAACGTTTGTTCCGTAGGTGGCGACGGCGCTGGCGCTCTCGTTCCGCGGCGAACCAGGCCCGTCGGAAAATTCCGGAGCGCCTACCGTGAGGTCCGCGTCTGTGCCGTCCATGCGTGTGTTGTTCCCCCTGACCGAGTCGCTGTGCCTCCCCCGGCCGGCCTCCACTCGCGGGCCGACATTGCCCTGCTTCGCGGGTGCCCCGACGCGCGCCGTCGTCGATTCGTTCGCGCCGAGCACGCTGGCGTCGGCGCGGGTACGGGTGCCGGTGGCACTCGCGTTCGTACCCGTCACGGCAGCCTGGCTGCCTGGCACGGCAGCATGGCTGCCTGGCGCGGCACCGTGGCTGCCTGGCCCGGCACCGTCATCGCCTGGCGCGTGTGACGCGCTGGCCGTCGTCAACACACCGCCGTCAGGCTCGCGTGCCTCGTCGGTGTTCGGATCCTCGGTCGCGGCCTCGCTGCGCGGTGGCGCCACCCGGGAAGCTTGTGTTGTCACTGCTACTCCTGTGTACGCGCCCGGCACGGTCTACCCGATCCAACGCGGCCGGGTTCTACCAGGCGTTACGGTTCGGTATTCGCGATTGCCGTTCGGTCTTCGCGGTTGCGGTTCGGTCTTCGCGATGCAGTTCGGTCTCCGCGGCTGCCGTGGCGGGATCGAACGTGCCCGTGCAGCAGCCATCGGCATCGCAATACTCAACGAGCGCGGAGCCACAACGGTCCGCCAGATTCGACATCGGATTAGCTGAGGCGCATTCACGTTGCGTCGCACGCCTGGTCGGGAGGCACGTCAACGATGCGTACCGCGACCCCGCCGACCCAGTGGGCCAACTGGGCCGGCAATCAACGAGCCACCGCGGCCCGGGTGGTACGACCGGCGAACGCGGACGACGTCGCGCGCGCCATCGGTGAGGCCGCGAGCGACGGGTTGACCGTCAAAGCGGTCGGCGCCGGCCACTCGTTCACCGGTGCCGCCGCGACCGACGGCGTACGCATCGACCTGTCCACGCTCACCTCGGTGGTCGCGGTCGACAAGTCCGAGCGGCTCGTCACGGTCGGCGCCGGCACCCGGCTGCGGGAACTGAACGACGTGCTGGCTGCGCTTGGCCTGGCGATGCCGAATCTCGGCGACATCGACGTACAGACCATTTCCGGCGCGATGTCGACCGGCACACACGGCACCGGCGGCCGACTCGGTTGCCTGTCCACGTTCG
>DATFRR010000309.1:0-3194 GCA_035263025.1 Micromonosporaceae bacterium | reverse complement strand
CATGTCGCGGCGTTCCGCGTCGGGCAGCAGATACCACTCGTACGACCGCACGAATGGGTAGACGCACAGGTACGCCCGTGCCGGCTCGCCAGCGAGGAATGCCGGCAGATGACTCTTGTTGAACTCGGCCGGCCGGTGGATCGCCATCTGCGACCAGACGGGTGCAATGTGGCGGCCGAGCACCGTGCGGCGCACTCGCCCGTACGCGTCCTGGAGTGCGTCGCTCGTGGCGGCGTGCCACCAAATCATCAGGTCGGCGTCGGCGCGTAGTCCAGCGACGTCGTACGTCCCACGAATCACGACGTCCTTAGCGGCGAGCTGGTCGAAGAGACCTTCAGCCTCGGCGGTCAACGCGTCCCGTACCGCCGGCAGCGGCGTTTGAGCGCGGAATACCGACCACATCGTGTAGCGGATCGACGCGTTGATGTCACGGATGCGCGCCGCCTTTGTGCGCTCGTCCGCGCCGTCACTGCCAGCCTTGTCACTGCCAGCCTTGTCACTGCCAGCCTCGTTGTTGCCAGCCTCATCGTTGCCAGCCTCGTTGTTGCCAGCGGCGCTGGTCCCAGCGCCATCGATGTCTGTCATGACTGCAATACCTCGATAAGTTGAGCCGCGGCCCGCCAGCCGGACCGGATGCAAGCGGGAATGCCGACGCCGTCGTACGCGGCACCGGCGAGCACGATCGTGGACGGCAACGCGTCGCGTGCGATGCGTACGCGGTCGAGGTGACCCGGGGCGTACTGCGGGAGCGCGCCGCCCCACCGCGTGACTGCGGCGTGCCGCGGATCGGCGAGCGGTCCGCCCAGCAGCTCGCCGAGATCCGTGCGGACGAGATCGATCAGGCCATCGTCGCTTGTCTGCAGCACCTGCTCGTCGCCGTATCGGCCGAGCGAAGCCCGCAACAGCACCGCGCCGTCGGGCTGATTGACCCACTTCGTGGAGAACACCGTTACCGCTTTGATTGGGTGTCCAGCGGTCGCCGGCACCAGGGCGCCCGACCGCCCGGCCAACGGCGAGTCGTCCAGCGCGTGTGCCGGCAACACCAACGTCACCAAGGCGATGCTCGCGTAGTCCAGCATGCCGACCGCCTCGGCCGACGCCGGCGCGATCGGCGCCAACAGGCGGGCCGCGGGATGCGACGGAACCGCGAGTACGACCGCGTCGACGTCGAGCGCGTGGGCGTCAGTGGTTGATCCGTGCATTACCCGCCAGCCACCGTTCGAACGTGCCACGTTCCGCACCGGGCGGCCCAGCACCATGGTTGCCGACGGCAACGCCTTGTCGATCGCGGCGATCAACCGGCTGAGCCCACCATCGATCGTGGCGAACGCCGGCATCGCCGCGCGGTTGTCACCGGACGGGCCAGGGATGGCTACGCCGCCATTTGTCGCAATGTCGCCACCGGACGCGAACGCGCGCGCAAGCGTGGCGCCGACACCCGCCGCGAAGCCCGAACCACCCGCGCCGGACGCCAACTCCCCCGATGCCATGCCGCCCAGCGCCGGGCCGCCACCGGGCTCGCCACCGGGTTCGCCAGCGAGGCCGCCACCCAGGATCGGACCCCCGTCCGACGGCGCCGCCACACGTCGCGCGAGCGTCGCCTGGACGGCCGCCTGCAGGGTGCGCTCGGTCCGGCAGGCCGCCGCCAGTCCGGGCATCGTCACCGCGACCGACAGATCGTCGGCGCGGCCCGCGTAGACGCCGCCGAGCAACGGATCCACGAGGTCGTCCACAACCGCGTCGCCGTACCGCCGGCGTACCAACGCACCAACCGCAACGTCATCGCCCACGGCGAGGATCGGACGGCCGTCGTCGTGGTCGGTGTCGATCGCCCGTGCGGCGCCGCCGATCCCGGGCCACGACGAAACATCCGCGGGTACGCCCATGAGCGTGCCGGCCGGGATGGAGCGGAACTCACCGGCCGCGTACATCGAGGCGGCCAGCGTCGCCGGATACCGGAGCGAGCCGCCGAGCCCGACGCGGCCGACGAGTTCCACTGCCGCACTCGGCGCGCCGTTCGGATCGTCCGCCTCACGCACCAGGAACGTCTCGGCGCCGGTCTCCACGAGCCGTCCGCCGACCGCGCCGGTGCGCAGCTTGCCGCCGAGCCGGTCGCTCTGCTCCACAACGGTCAGCGTCACGTCGTCGCCGAGCGCATCGTTCAACGCGAGCGCGGCCGACAATCCGGCGATGCCGCCCCCGACGATCGCGACGTGCCGCCTCATGCGGCTCCCTGGCGCGAAGCGCCGACAAACAGCCCGTTCATCGCGCCGACAGCTTGTGTACGAGATCGACCACACGGGTCAGCACGTCTGGATCGGTGTCCGGCAGCACGCCGTGGCCGAGGTTGAACACGTGTCCGCGTGCCGCGCGACCCTCGTCGAGCACCCGACGCACCTCGTGCTCGATGACGTCGAACGGTGCGAACAACACGGCCGGATCGAGGTTGCCCTGCACGGATCGGTTGCCGATCCGCGCGGCGGCCTGGTCGAGCGGGGTACGCCAATCGACGCCCACCACATCCGCGCCTGCCTCGCCCATGGCCGGCAGTAGGGCTGCGGTATCGACTCCGAAATGGATGCGGGGCACCGAGCTGCCAGCGAGAGCGCTGTCGGACCCGGTCTCGAGGGCGCCGAGCACCGCGGTCGAGTGCGGCAGGACATACCGGCGGTAGTCCGCTTCGGACAGCGCGCCGGCCCATGAGTCGAAGAGCTGGACCGCGCTGACCCCGGCCTCGATCTGCACTCGAAGGAAGGTGGCGGCGATCTGCGCCAGGCGAGCACAGAGCGCGTGCCACACGTCGGGCGCTCCATACATCAATGCCTTCGTCTTCACGTGGTGCCGGGACGGTCCGCCCTCGACGAGGTAGCTCGCCAGCGTGAACGGCGCGCCGGCGAAGCCGATCAGTGGTACGTCGCCGAGTTCCGCGACGAGCAGCCGCACCGCTTCGCTCACGTACGGCACGTCGTCCGGCGCGAGCTCCGGTACGCGGTCAAGGTCGGCCAACGCTCGGACCGGGTCGGCGACGACCGGCCCAACGCCGGGCTGGATCTCCACGTCCACACCGGCCGCGGACAGCGGGACAACGATGTCGCTGAACAGGATCGCGGCGTCTACGCCATGCCGGCGCACCGGCTGCAGCGTGATCTCGCAGACTAATTCCGGCCGGCGGCACGACTCGAGCATGCCGACGC
>DATFRR010000308.1:0-4588 GCA_035263025.1 Micromonosporaceae bacterium | reverse complement strand
GGTACGCGCCCCTTCTGCTCGACTTTCCGGGTGAGCGGGACGGCGTACGCGTGCTGTGGTGCTGGCTCGAGGGTGACGACGACATCGGCTCGTACCACCGAGAGGACTGCGGATTCGCTGGACGGCGCCCGGTCTGAACGGCTGTGCTGTCGTTTGGTGCCTCGCGGCTGCGCTACTCGTCGGCTGTCGTTTGGTGCCTCGCGGCTGCGCTACTCATCGGCTACCCGACCAGCGCGCCGTGTGCCGCGCCGACCAGGTAGAGCGACCCGGTCACGAGCACCGCGCCGGACGCACCGGCGAGATCTCCGGCCCGGGCGAGCGCGTCCGGCCAGGCGGGCACCGCCTCGACGGAGATCGACTCGGGCAGCGCGGGGCCGGCGGCACTCAGCGCGCCGCCGCCGGCGGGCGGCTCGCGCAGCGCGGCGGCGACCATGCCGGCCGGGCACGCGTCGGCGGCCGGTGGCTCGGTGCACACGACGTGGTCGAACTGCTCCGGCCGCAACGCGGCGAGCAGCCCGGCAGGCGAGCGGCGGCCGCGTACGCCGACCACGAGCACCCGCGGCCGTAGGTCGGCCAACTCCTCGGCGACGGTACCCGCGACCGCGGCTGCACCGGCCGCATTGTGTGCCGCGTCGAGCACGATCGTCGGACGGTGGCCGACCACGTCCCAGCGTCCGCCGACCCGGGTATCCGCAAGCGCGGACGCGACCGCGGACGGGCTTACCGCACGGCCCAGGTATGCCTCGGCGGCGGCGAGCGCGGTGGCTGCGTTTGCGCACTGGTACGCACCGGCCGCGCCGATCCGTACCGCGTCGCGCTCCGCCCACGGAGTCCACAGGTCGGCGAACGTGCCCGACTCCGTACGCCGACGGTTCCGCGCGCCGTAGTCCGCGCCGGTACGAACGATTCGACCGGCCCGCCGCGCCGACCAGACGTCAGCCAGTGATGGGTCCGGCTCGCCGAGCACGAGCGTCGCACCGTGTCGTACGATGCCCGACTTCTCGGTGGCGATGTGGCGCCGGGTCGGCCCGGCCCGGTCGGCGTGCTCGATCTCGATGTTCGTGACCACGGCCACCGATGCGTCTATCACGTTCGTGGCGTCCACCCGGCCGAGCGCACCGACCTCCACCACCGCGACATCGATCTCCGACTCGGCCAGCAGAACGTAGGCCGCCGCCGTGATGACCTCGAACCAGCTGTGGTCGACACCGTCCGGTGCCGCCTTCACCACTCGAGCGATCGCGTCGCCCATCCGGTCCTGGTCGACCGGCTGGCCGTCGACGCGGACCCGTTCGGTGAGGTGGTGCAGGTGCGGGCTGGTGTACGTGCCGACGCGCAGTCCGCTGCCGGCGAGCAATGCCGCCGCGTACGCGACCGTCGAGCCCTTCCCGTTCGTACCGGTCACGTGGATGGACGGGAACACCTGCTGTGGCCGACCGAGCGCGTCGACGAGGCCACGCATCCGGTGCAGCGTTCGGGCGCGTGGCACCGCCGGACCTACGGCGAGCTCGTCCAAGTAGCGCCAGATGTCATCGTGCCCGGACCACGGACCGACCGTCGGTGTCATGTGGTCGGGCCGGGCGGACCGACCGCCCCGCTCCGTGACGGGTCCGCGTCGACACCGACCGCGTCCGCGTCGTTGGCATCGTCACCGGCTGCGCGCGTGTGCGCCAGCTGGTCGGCGACCGCCTGGAATCGCCGGTGTGCTCGGTGCCGCAGCACCAGCGTCGTGACCACGCCACCGACCACGGCCACTGCCAGGGCCACCCAGCTGAAGCGCGACAACCAGGTCTCAGCGGCCTTGCCGACGTAATAGACCAGCAGCGCCGTGCCGGTCGCCCACACCGCACCGCCGGCGGCGTTCGCGGCCAGGAATTTCGGGTACGGCACCCGCAGCGCACCGGCGAGCGGGCCGGCGAGTATGCGCAGCAGGGCAACGAAGCGACCGAAGAAGATCGCTGCCACGCCCCACCGCTGGAACGTCCGTTCCGCGCTAGCGATTTGCGGTGGGCCGAGGTGACGCGGGAAGCGCCGACCCATTCGCTCCAGGAACGATCGGCCACCCCGGCGGCCGATGGCATATCCGATCGAGTCTCCGATGATCGCGCCGAGCGTCGCCGCGACCGCGACCCAGAAGATGTCGGCGTGACCAGACACGGCGAGCAGCGCCGCGGAGACGAGCGCGATCTCGCCGGGCACGGGTATGCCCATGCTTTCCATGCCGATGACGATCGCGAGGATCACGTACATCGGGCCGTCTGGCACGCTGGACAACCAGCTCTCGACCGTTCCCACCCAGCTCCCCCGCCCCGCAGTCAGGGCCTTCGGCACGGATCTGCATCGCGGTGGCCGCAGCCGCCTCGGCACATTCGACCGTATCGCGTGGCCGGCCCGAGTTGATCGGAGGCCGGAGGCGATGTTATCCGAGCCGCGTCACCCGCCGGCACCGTCGAAGTGGCTGATGAGCAGCGCCGTCACGGTGGCAGCGGACTCGAGGCTCGCGATATGAGCACCGGGGACCAGCTCGAACCGGGCACCCGGGACGGCGTCGGCGATTGCGCGGCCGTGCTCCGGCGGAATGGCCGGATCGTCCTCGCCCGCGATCACAAGCGTCGGAGCACTGATCTTCGCGAGGTCGTCGCGTTGGTCCATCTGTTCGATCGCGGCGCAGCAGCCGGCGTACCCGACCGGCGGCGTACCCACCAACATCGCGCGAGCGGCAGCGACGACGTCGGGCGACACGGCCGCGAACGCGGGCGTGAACCACCGGCCGACCACTACGTCGGCGATGGCGGGCATGCCGTCGCCCAGCACCGCCGACGCGCGCTCCGCCCACGCCGATGCCGGCGGCAGGTACGCCGACGTGCACAACAGCGCCATTCGGTCCAGCCGCTCCGGTGCGTGGCTCGCGAGCCACATGCCGACCATGCCGCCGAGCGACACTCCGGCGTAGTGCACGCGATCGACATCCGCCGAGTCGAGTAGGTCGAGCACGTCGTTGCCGAGGTCCGCGATGGTGTATCGACCGTCGACCACCGCCGACGCGCCGTGTCCGCGGTGGTCGTAGCGCAGCACGCGGAACCGTTCGGCGAGCGCCGCCACCTGCGGGCGCCACATGTCGCGCGTCGTGCCGAGCGACGATCCCAACACCAGGACGGGCGCGCCCGCCGGACCGTCGACCTGCCAACCGAGCCTCGCCATGGGTCCTCCATCGTTCGTGCCCCGGTGCGACCTCCGCGGGCTACCTCAGCATTCGCAAGCGATGCTCGATCCCGATTCGCGGGAGCGTCACGACCGCGACCGCAGAAGTTCCACGCCGGGACCGGTGAGATCGTCCAATGCAACCTTGCGGCCGGTCATCGCCATCACCAGGGCAACTGCTGCGCCGTTTACCTCCGGCCCCATGCCGACTATCCAATTCGTGTCGGTCGCGCGAAGCGTGACACCCTCGATGCGGCGCTTCGCGCCGATCAGCAGATTTGACTTGCTGTAGAAGTTGCCGACGGTAACGACGTGTTCGGCGGGGTGCGCCCGGTATGCGCCGAGCGCGCGGAAGATGTCCTCGCCATGGACGATAGTTTCGCCGAGCCAGGACGGCGCCGGTCCGGGCGGTGCCGACCGTGCGCCGACCAGGGACCGGTACGTCTCGACAAGGTCCGCGTCCGACCGCCCGGCCTTGACATCCGCGATGCGCTTCGCGGTCATCGTCTGGAAGTTGAACCCCGCGCCCATCATCGCGCCGACAAACTTCGGAGGATTCATCTGAGCCGTCGCGATCATGTGGGCGACCACGTCTCGCACCGTCCACTTGGACGCGAGTGATGGCGCGTCCCAGGCGTCCGAAGGCAGCGCGGCGAGCGCCTCGACCAGTGCCGCCCGCTCCGCCTTGATCATGTCCCAGGTCGTCATATGGATGGCCTTTCGAAACTTGGCACCGAGTGCACGTAAGCGGCACACTCGGTCGCGTTACGCCGGTTGCGGGCGTCGAATCGGTCCGTCGAGGGTACGGCTCAAACGTGGCGTACATCACTGTACGGGTCGATTCGGTCAGGGGCGGGGTTGACTTCCGCTCCGGTCGACATTGTGATGGACAGCGCCGTTTGTCGTGAGAAGGAGACACTGTGCGGTCGCACCTACGCCGACGTACCCCTGCGATCTTGGTTTCGGCCGCCGTCCTGGCACTGTTTGGCGTCGCCGGTTGCGCTGCCAGCGCGGCATCCGACTCGGGGCCGGCGCCGACCAGTCTGCCGGCAGTCTCCAGCACCGACGAGAAGGCGATCGTCGCGACCTACGAGAAATACATGGCTGCCTACGTGCACGCCTACGACACCGGCGACTCCCAATATGAAGCGTTCCTCCAACTCGGCGGCGGCAACGGTGCCGGGCTGCAACAGAGCCTGCGCACCTCGTTCGACGCGGGCGTGATCGCGACCGGTGAGCCGAAGCTGTCGAAGCCTCAGGTCCGATATGTCGACACGACGAAGAACGTCGCCTCGGTCACGTTCTGCTTCGACGCAAACAGCTGGCGGGCGGTGGACGCGACCAGCCTCGCGCAGACGACACCACCGCTGAGCACGACGGATCATCC
>DATFRR010000307.1:0-19650 GCA_035263025.1 Micromonosporaceae bacterium | reverse complement strand
CGCGATCCGCGCGGTTTGTTAGCGTCGGCACCGTGCAGGCGACCGTCGAAACGTTCGATCCGGTGAGCCACGCGGCCACCGTGCTGCGCGACGACGGAACGCGCGTCGACGTGCCGCCCGCCGCGTTCGAGGCATCCGGTCTGCGGTTGCTGCGGCTCGGTCAGCGCGTGCGGCTCGAGTGCGACCCGGACCGCCGGGTCGTCCGGATCGCCCTTGTGACGATGTAGCCAACGCATTTGCCGTCAGGGCCTTCCGTCCCCCGTCCTTGCTGTGATGATGGAGAGCGTGAACGCCGCCGATTCAGCCGCCCCCGACCCGACGCCAAACCGCTCGGCGCGCGCGGACAATCCGGCAAGCGAAGGGCGTAGCGCGCCGCGGCCGCGCCGATCTTCGGCCGGCGGCCAGCGGCGTGGTGCCGGCACTCGGGGCAGCGGATCTCAGGCGGCACGGTCCCGTGAGCCGACCGGCCCAGGGCCGTCGGAGGCCGCGAACCCGGCCGAACGCGATCGCGAGGAAGGACGCAACGCGACGGTCGAGCGGCCGAACGGGGATGCCACGGCGGCGCGCCGTCCGGAAGGCGGCGGATCCCGACGCCAACCGGCTGCGGTGCTGTCCGGCATGGCAGCCGATCATGCGTACGCGGTGAACGGGTACACGCGCGACTCAGAGGTCACGCTGAGCGCCGACCGACCCGAGGCGGACACCTCGGCACACGAGAGCCGGCCCGCCATGATCTCGACGGATCATGCCGGTGAGCGGACGGTCGAGGGAGCCTCCGGTGGCCGTACCAGCGCATCGCCGGAACCCGCGACGCCGACCCCACCGACCTCCTCGACCCCGGCGGTGTTCGGCTTCGATGCGGTAGCCGACGCCGACGCGCCACCGCCGGACGAGGAGCCGTTGCCGGACGACCGGTTCATCAACCGCGAGTTGTCGTGGCTTGACTTCAACGCGCGCGTGTTGACGCTCGCCGAAGATCAGGCGCGGCCGCTGCTCGAGCGGGCCAAGTTCCTGGCCATCTTCGCGAGCAACCTCGACGAGTTCTACATGGTGCGGGTCGCCGAGCTGAAGCGGCGGCTGCAGACCGGGCTGCCACTGCGCACCGCCGACGGCATGTCGATCCGCGAGCAGCTCACGCTGATCACCGAGCGGACCGCCGAGTTGGTCGCGCGGCACGCGCGGTGTTTCGAGGACTTCGTCGGGCCGAAGCTGTCCGAGGCCGGCGTGGAGATCGTGCACTGGGCGGATCTCGACGGCAACGAGCGCGATCGCATGCGCGACTACTTCCGCAGCCAGGTCTTCCCGGTGTTAACTCCGCTCGCGGTCGATCCGGCGCATCCGTTCCCGTATATCTCCGGCCTTGCTCTGAATCTCGCCGTCGTGGCGCGCGATCCGGACAGCGGCCCGGAGTTCTTCGCACGCGTGAAGGTTCCTAACAACGTGCCGCGTCTAGTGCTGGTGGGCGGCGATCAGCGCGTACGGGTGCGCTACCTGCCACTCGAGGACCTGATCGCGGCGCACCTCGGCGCGCTGTTCTCCGGCATGCGGATCGTCGAGCACCACGTGTTCCGCGTCACGCGAAACGCCGAGCTCGAGGTCGACGACGACCGCGACGAGGATCTGCTGCAGGCCCTCGAACGCGAACTCGCGCGGCGCCGGTTCGGCCCACCGGTGCGCCTCGAGGTCGCGTCGACGATGTCGGATCACGTGCTCGAGTTGCTTGTGCGCGAACTCGACATGGATCCAGGCGACGTGTTGCGGGTGCCCGGTGTTCTCGACCTCTCTGCGCTGTGGAGCCTGCACGACGACGTCGATCGGCCGGATCTCAAGGACAAGCCGTTCGTTCCTGCCACGCATCCACGCTTCCTGGAAAGCGAGCCGACACACGTGCTCGGCGGCGGCGAGTCGACCGGTCGGCGCAGCGTATTCGCGATGCTGCGGGACGGCGACGTACTCGTGCATCACCCGTACCACTCGTTCTCGACGAGCGTGCAACGGTTCATCGAGCAGGCCGCCGGCGACCCGGACGTGTTGGCCATCAAGCAGACGCTCTACCGGACGTCGGGCGACTCGCCGGTCATCGACGCGCTCGTCGACGCTGCCGAGGCCGGCAAACAGGTCGTCGTCATCGTGGAAGTCAAGGCGCGCTTCGACGAACAGGCGAACATCGGATGGGCACGAACCCTGGAGAAGGCCGGCTGCCACGTGGTCTACGGTCTCGTCGGCCTCAAGACGCACTGCAAGGTCGCCCTGGTGGTGCGGCGCGAAGGCAGCCAGATCCGCCGCTACGCACACGTGGGCACCGGCAACTACCACCCGAAGACCGCGCGGGCATACGAAGACCTGGGTCTGCTCACCGCGGATCCGGAAATCGGCGCCGACCTCACCGACCTGTTCAACATGCTGACCGGCTACAGCCGGCAGACCGCATACCGCCGATTGCTTGTCGCACCCTACGGCGTGCGGTCCGGCATCATCGAACGGATCGAGGGGCAGAACGTGCTCGCCAAGAACGGCGAGCCGGCGCTCATTCAGATCAAGTGCAACGCACTGGTGGACGAGGAAACCATCGACGCGCTCTACCGCGCGGCGCAGGCCGGCGTACGCGTCGAGTGCCTGGTGCGCAGCATGTGCGCGCTCCGGCCGGGGGTGCCCGGACTCTCGGAGAACATCCGCGTCCGCTCGATTCTCGGGCGTTTCCTCGAGCACTCACGCATCTACCGCTTCGGCACCGACGCCGCGACCGAGATCTGGATCGGCTCCGCCGACCTCATGCACCGCAACCTCGACCGGCGCGTCGAGGCGTTGGTACGGGTGACCGACGCGGACGCGCAAGCGAGTCTCGACCGGCTCCTCACGCGTGCGATGAGCGATCAGACCGTCGCGTTCGAGTTACGCCGCGACGGATCGTGGACCCAGACCGAGGCAGCCGGTGATGCCACCAACCTTCAGGAGGCGTTGCTCGGCGGCATCGTTGAGCGCCCGAGCTGACCACGTCTAGGCTTTCACGATGGTCGAGGAGGAAGGCAAGTTCGAGGTTGACGCGCGGTTCAGCCTGCCCGACCTGACTTCGTGTGTGCCGGCCGGCGGTCGCATCGTCACGTACCCGCCGATCCGGTTGCGTGCCACGTATTACGACACCGAGGATCTCCGTCTCGCCCGCGCGGGCGTGTCGCTGCGCTTCCGTCGCGGCGACGAGAGCGAGCCGTGGACGGTCAAGCTGCCGACCGACGTCCCGGGCACGCGGCACGAGATCGATCGGCCGGGCGACGCCTCGCATCTGCCACCGGAGTTGGCTGCCCTGGTGACCATCTACGCGCGCGGCGCGGATCTGCGGCCGGCCGTGACGCTGCGCACCACGAGAGTCCGACACCATCTCCTCGACGACAGCGACCTGGTGCTCGCCGAGGTCGCCGACGATCGCGTCGCGGTCGTCGACGGAACACAGGTGCGCTCGGCGTTCCGCGAGATCGAAGTGGAACGCAAGAGCGGCAAACGCAAGGTGCTGCGCAAGGTGGCAAACGCATTGCTCGCGGCCGGCGCGACCGAGGGCGAGTTCACCGCGAAGCACGTCCGCGCGCTGGGTGAGGCGGCACAACGCGCACCGGACCTCGTCGCGCCGACCACGCCGCCCGACCGGGACGCCAGTGCCGCCGACGTGGTGACCTACGCGCTGCGTACCGACATCGTCCGTACGTTGACGCACGACCCGCTGGTGCGCCTGCGTGCGCCGTTGCCGGGCGGCGACACCGCCGTGCACCAAATGCGGGTAGGCATCCGCCGGTTGCGCGCCGACCTCTGGACGTTCAAGCCGCTCCTGGCCGACTGGGTGATGCCGCTGCGCAAGGAGCTCGCGTGGATCGGCGAGATGCTCGGTGCGGCACGCGATGTGGAGGTGTTGCGGGCAAGACTGCGCCGCACGGTGACCCGCGATCCAGTGAGCCCGCTGAACGTCGCGGCGATCGCGCGAATCGACGCCGAGCTCGTGGCGCGCCATGAGGAGGCGCTGGACAAGCTCGCCGCCACCATGGATAGCGATCGCTATGGCCGGCTGGTAAACACGCTCGTCCTCACCGGCGCGGCGCCACCGGTGACGGACGCGGCACTCGGACCGGCCGTGGCGTTGCTTCCTCGCCTGGTCGCACGACCATGGCGCAAGCTCGCCGACGGCGGCGGCGGGGTGAGCGGCGCCGGCGAACTCGACGCGGCCGCACCGGACGACGAGTGGCACGAGGTGCGCAAGCGAGCCAAGCGGGCTCGCTACGCGGCGGACGCGGTAGCACCGGCCGTCGGCGCAGCGGCTGCCGACCTCGGCATGGCCCTCGCGGCGGTGACCGATGCGCTCGGTGCGCACCAGGACGCGGCGGTCGCCGCAGACACTTGGCTCGGCATTGCGTTGGCCGACCCGGACAACGTCGGCCTCGCGATCACGGCCGGCCGCCTGATCGAGCGCGAACGCGCGGCGGTCATTGCGAGTCGACGCGAGTTTCCGCGGTGCTGGGCCGAGGCCAGCCAGGAACGACTCATCGCGTGGCTGACATGAGCGTGATCCGCTCGGCCGGCGGGGTGATCTGGCGACGGGACGACCCTCCCGCGGATCCGCTCGGTCCTGCCCGGATCGCGATCGTGCACCGCAACCGCTATGACGATTGGTCGCTGCCGAAGGGCAAGCTCGCCTCGGAGGAACATCCGCTCGCGGCCGCGGTTCGCGAGGTACGGGAAGAGACCGGCGCGACCGGGATCCCCGAGGTGCGTCTACCGTCGACGAACTACCTGACCGGTGAGCCCGACATCGAGAAGGTCGTCGACTTCTGGTCGATGCAAGAGTCGTCGCCGTCGACGTTCGTCACCAACGATGAAGTAGACGAGCTTCGGTGGGTGGCACCGTACGAGGCAACCGGTCTCCTGACGTACGCACACGATCGCGGCGTCGTCGCGGCGTTCGCCGCGCTGCCACCGGTCACCGGCGTCGCGGTGTTGGTGCGGCACGCCGAGGCGGGCAGTCGCGCCGAGTGGGCAGCACAACCCGGGCCACCGTCGGATGACGAGCGGCCGCTCGACGACAACGGCATCGCGCAGGCGCACGCACTCGCCCCGTTGTTGTCATTGTTTCAACCGGTCCGCGTCTACTCGGCGCCACTCGTGCGCTGTGTGGACTCGGTGTCCGAGATAGGTCTGCCGGTGCGCACCGACTGGGTGTTCGCCGAACAATCCGAAGCGTCGCCGCATGTTGTCGCGGACCGATTGCGGGCGCTAGTCAGCGAATACGGCCGCATCGTCGTGTCGAGCCAAGGCGGCGTGATTCCCGCGACGGTTGCCGAATTCAAGCCACCGAACGGGCTCGCGACCGATTCGTACCACACCGGCAAGGGTGCGAGCTGGGTGCTCAGTTTTAGTGGTAACGCGCTTGTCGCCGCTGATCGGCTGGACTTGTAGCGGTCGCGAGCACCACTGGTTGAAGCACGCACTTCCGTCTCGCTTAAACACGTCGCGGGTGCCGATCCTCCTGGATCGACACCCGCGATCGAGTTTCTTGACGGCGCTGATCTGGCGCCGTGCGGCAACGCTCCGCGGCGGTGTCACCGAGCCTTGCGGGCCGGTGCCTTCTTCGCGGCGGTCTTCGACGCCGGCGCCTTGCGTGCGACGGTCTTCGTCGCTGCGGTCTTGCGGGCCGCGGTCGCCGCGGTCGTCTTGCGCGCGACGGTCTTCTTGGCCGGCGTCGCCTTCGCCGTGGCGGCCTTGGCCGTGGTCTTGCGTGCCGTCGTCGCCTTGGCGGTGGTGGCCTTCGCGGTCGACCGCGTGGTGGCCTTTGCCGTGGTCTTGCGGACCGTCGGCGCCTTGCCACTTGCCACCATGTCCTTGAAGCCAGCACCCGCGCGGAACGCAGGGATGGCGGTCTTCTTCACCCGAACGGCTTCGCCGGTCCGCGGGTTGCGTGCCATGCGTGCCGCGCGCACTCGCTTCTCGAACACACCGAATCCGGTGATGGAAACCTTGTCGCCCTTGGTGACTACCGCCTGGATCTCGGCGAGCACCGCGTCGAGCGCAGCGGTAGCCGTCTTCTTTTCGCCCAGGCGAACCGAGAGCGCATCGATCAGCTCGGCCTTGTTCACGAGTTTCCTCCCGTACCAAATGATGGCCATCTTTGGCCATTCTGCGCGCACGCTATTCCTTTTGCGCCAAGGATTCAAATCCTCAGGCACATTTGGTCCCCTTGGAGGGCAACGGGAACAGCGTTTGGCGGGGTCGGCAGTCAGTGCACGGCGGGCAGGAAGGATGCGCGCTTCGCCTCGTAGTCACCGATCGCACCTGCCGCACGCAGGGTCAATGCGATGTCGTCGAGTCCTTCCACAAGCCGCAAGCGGGCGAAGTCATCCAACGCGAAGGGCCAGGAACGGCTCTGTGCCAAAACTTTTCGTGTCGTGACGTCGACAGTCACTTGCACGGTCGGCTCGGACTCAACGAGTGTCCACAGCTCCTCGACAGCGGCCAGCGGCAGTTCGACCGGAACGAGTCCTTCCTTCAACGAGTTGCCGCGGAAGATGTCGCCGAAGCTCGGCGCGATGACCGCGCGGAAACCCCAGTCGCGCAGTGCCCAGACTGCGTGTTCGCGAGACGAACCGGTGCCAAACTCAGGCCCAGCAACGAGAATCGTCGCGCCAGCGAATGCCGGCTTCTCCAGCGGAAAGGCCGCATCGGTGTCGCGCCATGCGCGGAAGAGGCCGTCGGCGAACCCGGTCTTCGTGATGCGCTTCAAGTAGACGGCCGGGATGATCTGGTCAGTATCCACATCGGAGCGCCGCAGCGGCAGCGCCGTGCCGGTGTGAACGGTGAACTTCTGCATGGTAGAGACTCCTCGTCTGCAACCGGTCGTCAGTTGAGATCGGCTGGCGCCGCGAAATGACCGGCGACCGCGGTTGCCGCGGCAACCGGCGGCGAGACCAGATGGGTTCGGCCACCTGGACCCTGACGACCTTCGAAGTTGCGGTTCGATGTGGACGCTGACCGTTGGCCCGGCCGCAACGTGTCAGGGTTCATGCCAAGACACATCGAGCAGCCGGCGAACCGCCACTCGGCACCGGCCGCCTCGAATACCTTGTGCAGACCCTCGGATTCGGCTTGCGCACGAACCGCCGCCGAGCCGGGTACGACGAGCATCCGTACCGACTGAGCCACGCGCCTGCCACGCAACACATCCGCCGCGGCGCGCAGATCCTCGAGCCGGCCGTTCGTACACGAGCCGAGGAACACGACGTCGACCGAGATGTCGTGCATCCGGGTACCCGGTTCCAGCGCCATGTACGCGAGCGCACGCTGCGCTGCTTGTCGGCTGCCCTCATCCGCGAATGTCGACGGATCGGGTACGACACCGTCCAAGCTCACGCCTTGCCCGGGGTTCGTTCCCCACGTGACAAACGGCTGCAGTGCCGCCGCATCGAGACGAACTTCCGCGTCGTACGTCGCACCAGCGTCGGTACGCAGTGTCCGCCAGTAGTCGAGCGCTGCTTCCCACTCCTTGCCGGACGGCGCGTACTTGCGTCCCTCGACGTACGAGAACGTGGTGTCGTCGGGCGCCATCATGCCCGCCTTCGCACCCCACTCGATCGACATGTTCGCGATCGTCATGCGCCCCTCCATGGACAGCGCCTCGATCGCCTTTCCGCGGTATTCGACGACGTGGCCGCGCCCGCCACCGGTGCCGACCCGCGAAATCAACGCAAGCACAAGGTCCTTCGCCGTCACGCCGTGCGAGAGGTCGCCGTCGACGGTCACCGCCATCGTCTTCGGTCGCGACTGTGGCAGCGTTTGCGTCGCGAGTACATGCTCGACCTCGCTGGTGCCGATGCCGAACGCCAACGCACCGAACGCACCGTGCGTCGACGTGTGTGAGTCGCCGCACACGATCGTCATGCCCGGCTGAGTCAGACCGATCTGCGGTCCGAGCACGTGCACGATGCCCTGCTCGGCATCGCCAAGCGGATGCGCGGTGATGCCGAACTCGGCGCAGTTGCGGCGCAACGCCTCGATCTGCGCCCGGGATACCGGTTCGGCGATCGTGGTGAGGCTGTCGGTTGGCGTGTTGTGGTCCTCGGTCGCGATCGTCAGATCCGGCCGTCGCACTCGCCGACCTTCGGCGCGCAGCCCGTCGAACGCCTGCGGGCTGGTCACTTCGTGCAGCAGATGTAGATCAACGTAGAGAAGATCGGGTTCTCCCGGCTGCTCGCCGGGGCGCACCACGTGCGCATCCCAGACCTTCTCCGCGAGGGTACGTCCGGTCACGGCTCAACTCCCACCATCTGGACATCCTATAATTTGGGAGGTATGTTTCGCGCTATGGGACAGAGTATCAGCGGTGTCGGCGTGCTCGACAAGGCGGTCGTGATCCTCGCCGCGTGTGTTGACGGCGCGAGCCTCGCTGAGCTCGTGGAGCGCACGAAGCTGCCGCGGGCCACCGCGCACCGGCTGGCGCAGGCCCTGGAGATTCACCGCATGCTCGTCCGCGACCCGCAAGGCCGCTGGCGGCCCGGCCCACGCCTCGGTGAGCTGGCCAACGCGGCGCCGGACGTTTTGCTGACCGCCGCCGAGCCGATGGTGGCGGCGCTCCGGGACGCCAGCGGCGAGAGCGCACAGCTCTATCTTCGTCGCGCCGACGAACGGATCTGCGTGGCGGCCGCCGAACGGGCCAGCGGGCTGCGCGACACCGTGCCGGTCGGCGCGGTCCTTCCCATGACAGCTGGCTCGGCCGCGCAGGTGTTGCTGGCGTGGGAGCCGCCCGAGGCCGTCATGCCGCTGCTGCCTCGGTCCAAGTTCACCGGCCGTACGCTCGCCGAGGTGCGCCGCCGTGGCTGGGCGGCCAGCGTTGCCGAGCGCGAGCCGGGGGTCGCGAGTGTGTCGGCGCCGGTACGCGATCGGACCGGTCGGGTGATCGCCGCGATCAGTGTGTCGGGTCCGATCGAACGGCTCGGCCGGCGCCCCGGTGACCGGCACGCAATGGCCGTCGTACGCGCTGGTCAGCGCTTGTCTGGTCTGTAACGCGCACTGGTCAGACACGCGCACTGCGGGTATGTGCCGTCGCACGACGCAACGTCGCGTGTGTTGGTGTTGGCTTGTGGGCCATCAGCGCATGGCGGATCGACGACACACCGTGACCGCACGGAGGAACGGCACGGCATAAACGTGCACGCCCGGTTTGTCGGTAACCGATAACATCGAGTGGCGACGCATCCCACCCGGAACGCGCGATGCTTCCCCCGGAAGGACAGTCCACTCGTGACCGAATCCACGCCGTCGCCTGACGCACCCATACCCAACTCGCAATTTGCGCGGCCAAGCGGCGAGCCAACAGTCCCGCAGCAGCCCGCCGGCGACACCACAATCCCGCAGACTCCCGGTCCCGTCATCGACGCCGGCACCACATACCTGACTGGCGCGCCGGACTACGATCCAACCGCGCCGCAGCCGACGTTCGTCCAATTCGGCGACGCAGCACCGAAGCGCGGCATCCGACGGCGGCGCGCGATCATCGCGTCGTCCGCAGTTGTCGTCACGTTGCTTGCCGGAGTCGGTGCATACGCCGGCGTCCGAGCCTGGACCGGTTCGGACATCACCGAACCCGAGACCGCAATGCCGGCATCGATCGGTGCGTTCGCGCGCATCGACGTCAACCCCGGCGTCGCTAACAAGCTGACCGTCAACAACCTCGTCAAGAAGTTCCCGAACACGAAGTCCGCGAGCGAACTCATCACGCGAGCCGAGACGGAGATCTCCAAGCAGGTCGGCCTCGACTTCAAGTCGGACGTGCAGCCGTGGTTCGGCGGCCAAGCGGGCGTCGCCGTGTGGTCGGATCACGGCAAGCCGGTCGTGCTGATCGCGTTGGCCAGCACGAACGACACGAAGGCCGCCGCGACGCTTTCTGCCCTCCGGCAACGCAAGGGCGCGGACTCGTTCGGCTTCGCGATGGAAGGCGGGTACGCACTAATCGCCGGCGGCGACGGCGACATGCAGGCGGAGGCGACCGCGGCGGTGAAGGCCGCACGCGACGGTTCACTCGCCGACGACATCACATTCCGTCGTACGGTTTCCCACGTCGGCGACGGCAACCTGCTCCTGGCCTACGCCGACCTCAGCAAGATGACGTCCTTGCTCTCGGGACAGCTCGGAGCGCCACTCAGCCTGTTCGGTGGCCTCGACGGTGGGCTGCTGGGCGGCGCGAACAGCAAGACCGCGACCGCGCAGATCGCCATCGGCGGGAAGGTCACCGGCGACGGCCTCGAGCTACGGATACACGCCGAGGGCACCGCGGTCACGTCCGGGACGAAGGTCATGTCGACTCTTCGGGCGATGCCGTCGGCGACCATCGCCGGCGCGTCGATCTCCGGTCTCGATCCGTCCAGCGAGACAGCGAAGTCGTTGGGCAGCCTCGTAGGCCTTCTCGCGCTCGGTTCGAGCACGCAGTCCTTGGCCGGACCGGATCCGCTCGCTGGCGGCGATCCATTCGACGGTGATCCCCTCGGCAATGACCCATCGGGCGGTGGCGGTTTCGCGCCCGGTGGACCGCCGGATGCGGTCAGCCAGTTCCTTCTCACGGGCGTCACGCAACTGCTCACGTCGAAGCAGCTGAGCGTCGCGTTCACCGGCGTCAGCAACGACATGCCGAACCTGCTCATCAACGTCGAGGCACGCAGCGAGTCGGCCGCGACGTCCCTGATGGATTCCTTCAACCAGTTGACCAAGGGTCAACTGCCGGATGGCATCAACGTCACGCAGAACGGGACGTCGATCACGGCAACGATCGGCAACCCCGCGACCGGTGGCTCGCTCGGCTCGTCAAGCCTGTTCCAGGAGACGATGTCTGGCATGTCCGACGCGACGAGTGCCGTGTACCTCGACATTCAGCGGGTGCTCGACCTCGCCGGCGGCGACATGAGTGCCGCGGATCGCGCCAACCTGGCACCGATCAAGGCGGTCGGCTTCAGCAGTACCGGTTCCGACGTACTAGTGCGCGTGGTCATCAAGTAGCCGACACGCCGCGGCATTTCGGCAACCACGCCGCGGCACAGATACGGATCGGCCCCGCGCCTCGTGGCGCGGGGCCGATTCTGCGCAGCGGAACCGGTACGGGCAAGCTCGAAGCCTCGGCGTGCGCCGAGCCCTGCGCGCGGGTCAAGCGGTGCCCGTGCATTTCAGCCCGTACGGTCCGAGCTTCACGCCGCTTGGCATCGTGATAATCACGGCGATGACCTGGCCGGGCTTGAGGATCAGGCGGGACACCTTGTAGTCGTGGATCAGCCCGGTTCCGGCCGGGAAGTCGTACGGGTAGGAGACCGTGGTGTGCGGGCCATCCGGGTGGGCGGCGTCGTAGAACTCGGCCTGCAGCACCTGACGCTGTGGGCCGATCGGCTGGAGCACAGTGAAGATAAGCGACGAGACCTGTCCGCAGAGCCCGTAGTCGGCGCGGCTGCTCTGCTCGGTGGCATTGCAAGCGGTGTGGAATATGACGTAGTTGGTGCTGGTGCCGTAGTCCTTGCCGAGGAGTTCGACGCTCACCTGGATCTTGTAGTTCGGGGCGAGGGGCGTCGCGAATGTGTACGTTAACGGCTGCGAGCCGGTCCGGTCGAAGTGGACAGCGATTGGATCCGAGTCGAGTTCCCGAGCGTCGTTGAGGATGACTTCGACCTTGTACTGGGTGTCGACCGGGCCGTTGGCGCCAATCGTGCCCGTTGCGGTGAACGTCGTCGGGCAGGCATCCGCACTGGCCGGCCCGCCGTGGTCCAGCAGCGCGGTCACCCCCAACGGTGCCGGCGAATCCGATTGGCCGCCACCACCATTTGCGCTGCCGCCGGTGACGCCACCCCCCGAGCCGCCACCACGAGTCGTCGGCGGCGTTGCCGATCCGCTGCCCGGCCCGCCCGACGGGACCAGACCGGACGCGCCGCTCGTCGGCGACGGCCCGTTCGCGAGACCGCCAAGCGAGGTCGACGGCTTGGGCCCGCTTGAGCACGCGGTCAAAGCCACGGTCAGAATCGCGGCCACTGCGGCCACAACCCATCGGGAGCGATCGGCCCGATCAGACACACGGCAGCAGCTGGCGGCATGTGCGGAACGGATCATCGGGGCTCCTCGGGTAAGGATCCGTCTACTGTGGCGCACACCGTATGACGCGATGTCAACTCATATCGATGCCCGAATGGTGTAGACGTGCCCGGCCCGCAGTCCGCTGGGACGCACCCTAACTAGTTGCGCATACGTCGGCGGGTGCAGGCTGTTTCGCAGGATCGCGAGTGTCCGAACGCCTCGCGTTCGCGAGAACGTTGCCGTCAGCGCGGTCGTAATCGACATTGCCGCTGGATACAAATAGCCACAAGCTCTCGCAGATGGAGGCTTGTGGCTTGGTAGCCCCGATGGGATTCGAACCCACGCTACCGCCTTGAGAGGGCGGCGTCCTAGGCCACTAGACGACGGGGCCGTACGATCTTGCTGAACCGGGGGTCACGCCCTGACGTGGACACGACACATCGGTCGCTGGGGTACCAGGACTCGAACCTAGACTAACTGAACCAGAATCAGTTGGGCTGCCAATTACCCCATACCCCAATTGGCCCGTGGTGGCGCCGAAGGAGAACTGTACCCGACGCCCGCAGGCCGGCAAAGCGGGACCGACCGCGTTCAGTCCAGCGTCACGACCCGGTTTGTGAGCGTACCCACACCCTCGATCGACACCGTGCAGGTGTCGCCGTCGACGATCGGGGACACTCCGGCCGGCGTACCGGTGAGGATCACGTCGCCGGGCAGCAACGTCATGATGTGCGACACGTACGAGATCAGGGTGGGCACGTCGAACACCAGATCCTTCGTACGCCCCAGTTGCCGGACCTCGTCGTTGACCTCGCAGCGGACCTCGAGATCGGCGGCGTCCAGGCCGGTCACGATCCACGGACCGATCGGGCAGAACGAGTCGAAGCCCTTCGCGCGAGTCCACTGGCCGTCGCTGCGCTGCAGGTCACGTGCCGTGACGTCGTTGGCGGCCGTGTAACCGAAGATTGCCGCACTCGCGCCGGCGCGGTCGACGCGCCGCGCGCCGGTAGCGCCGATCACGACCGCCAGCTCGGCCTCGTGCTCGACCTGCTTCGACTGTGGCGGCAGCTTGATCGCGTCATGGTTGCCGATGATCGACGTCGATGGCTTGAGGAAGATCAGCGGTTCCTTCGGCACGTCGTTGCCCAGTTCGGCGGCGTGGTCAGCGTAGTTGCGCCCGACGCAGACGACCTTGCTTGGCAGGATCGGCGACAGCATCCGTACGTCGTCGAGCGCCCACCGCCCGCCGCTGAACGTGAGATCGGCGAAGGGGTGGCCGTCGATGGCCGCGACCGTCATCCCGGACGTACCAGTGCCCGGATCGCCCTCGACGACGCCGAACGACATGCCACCGTCATGCACAAACCGCGCAATACGCACGAGACTCTCCCTCTCCACCGGCCGACCGCGATGCCTGGCTGCTCAACCCCGAATCTATCCCCCGGCGGGAGCCGTCCCGGAACGGGCGTCCGCCGCGATCGTCTGGTCCGCACAATCACCACGAGTGCGGTCTCATTGTCGTGCGTGGCCCGAATTGCGGCGCGAGCAAGACAATGAGACCGCGGTCGCGTCGATCATCGCGCCAAGCCGGCGTCGGTAGGCTTAGCGTCATGCCGACGCTGTCCGTTGTCGCCGAGCCGCAGTGGCGTGCGCGGCGCGCGGCACACGAAGCACGCGTCGACGCATGGGTTGGCGCGCATCGGGATCGGCGCACGGTCGGCCGCAAGCATCCGGTCGAGGACTTCCTCTTCACGTACTACTCGTGGCGGCCGCGTCAACTTCGCCGATGGCATCCCGGTGCGGACGTCACGCTGGTCGGAGCGGACGCCGTCGAGTTCGGCGCGGACTACGTGTCACGGCCGGCCGGACTCATCCTTGATGCAGCGCGGGTACGGCACCGCCGAGGCGACGCGATCGCGTGGATCGTGGACCTGCTCCGCAACACCGCATCGCGGCCCCCACACCTGGGATGCTTCGGCATGCACGAGTGGGCGATGGTCTACCGGCAGTCCGCCGACGAACTTCGGCACGCCAACTGGCCGCTTCGCCTGTCTGCTAACGACACCGCTGCCGTGGTCGAAGCGAATCGGGTGCGGTGCAGCCACTTCGACGCGTACCGCTTCTTCACCGAGCCGGCGCGTCCGCTGAACGTGTTGCGGCCCACCCGCGAGAATCAGCCGGATCTCGACCAGCCCGGCTGTCTACACGCGAACATGGACCTCTATAAGTGGGCGTACAAGCTGTCGCCGTTGATCCCGAGTGAACTCGTAGCCGACTGCTTCGGGCTCGCTCGCGAGATCCGTACGCTCGACATGCGCGCGAGCCCCTACGACCTCGGGGCGCTCGGCTATCCGCCGGTGCACGTGGAAACGGCCGAAGGTCGCGCCGAATACGTCACGGCACAGCGCACGTTTGCGGCGCGCGCCGCTGCGCTCCGCGCGCGCCTCATCGAGGCCGTGGGCTAACGAACCGACGCCATGCGTCAGCGCCGGCCAGTCACGTCAACACGTTCACGGCGCGCGCCACCACCAGCGCGACTGTCGCAAGCGACACGGCGGACTGGAACATCATCGTGAGCTTCGCCCAGCGCGACAGCGGCAAGGTATCCGTCGGGCTGAACGCCGTCGCGTTCGTGAACGACAGGTAGAGATAGTCGAGGAACGCCGGCTCCCAGTCCTTCGGGACGAACTCCGGCGCGGTCATCTGCGCGAAGAGGAAGTCGGTGTGGCTGTGCGTCCCGCACGCGCGCGCCACCGGACCGCCGCGGTCCATCTCCCAATACCACAGCGCGAACACGATCACGTTGGTGAGCCAGATCCCGCCGCCCACCCGCAACAGCGGGCCGGCGTGCGCCACCGAGCTGTTCGCTGAATGGTGCAGCAGTTCGTTAACGAGCTCGACCGCCGACCACGCCGTTGCCAGGCTCGCCGCCCCGACCAACGTCAGCCCTAGTGCGCGCAGGGTGGCGGCCTGCCGGTCGATCGACGTCTGGCGGAACAGGATGATGACAACGAGCAGCAGCAGCTCGAGTGCGGGCAGCAGCCACCACGGGGAGAACGCAAGGTTGTGCGGCACGAAGCCCTGCAACGCCACGGCGACGAGCACCGCGATGATCACCGGAATCCGCGGCTCCTCGGTGGTTCGACGCAGCCACGCCGGCTGGTGGACGTCGCGCAGCCCGGCAAGGCGTTCGACGTGCGCGGCGATGTGTTCGAGGCGCTCGTGCAGCATTTGCGCGTCGATGGTGGCGGCGTCCGACAGCCGCGTCAGATCGTCGGGCTCGGCAGTCTCGGTTGCAGCGTCGACGGCGGTAACAGCGTCCGCGCCGGTCAGAGCATCCGCGCCGGTCGCGGTGTCGCGCGGGTCGCGCGGGTGGGGGTGCGAGGTCACCGCAACATTGTCGACATCTTGGCTGTGAACGCCAGCCCCGGACAGGAATCGTTGGGACAGCTTGCCATCGCCGCCACCGGCACAGGTCGACCGGATACCGTACGGCGATGGACCCCGACACGGCCACCACGGATCCGCAGCCTCCCGTTGATCCGTCGGCGGCCGATGCCTCGCCGTCCCCCGTCGGGGCGCATGACGCGCCGACATCGCACCGGAACGAAGTGCGCCGGAGCGGACGGCGGCGGTTCACCACACCGGTGTGCTGGACACTGGCTAGCCTGCTCGCGGCGTTCGCGATCATGCGCGTGTTCGGGCTGGAGCGCACGTGGTTTCTGAGCACCCCGCTGGTGTTCACGCCGTACGTCGCCGGGCTCGGGATTCTCTTCGTTGGACTTGCGCTGGTGGCTCGCCGCTGGTGGGCATCGGCGGTCGCTACCGCGGCCGTGACCGCACTGGTGTGGGGACTCGTACCACTCGCCGTCGGCAGCCCCAACCCCGGTCCCGGTCCAACGTTGCACGTGCTGAGCTCCAACATGAAGATCGGCGCGGCGGATCCGGCCACCATCCTCGGTCTCGCGCGGCAGCACCTCACTGACGTCCTCGCGCTCGACGAGTACACGCCGGAGGCACAGGCTGCGCTTGCCGCTGCGGGCATCAACGCGATGTTCCCGTATAGCGCGCAGACCCCGATTTACGGCGCGGTCGGATCGGCGATCTTCTCTCGCTACCCGATCCGGGACACCGGATATCGGCATCTCGCCGGCGGGTACGGCCAGGAGTTCGCGACCGTGGTCGTCCCAGGTGCGTTGCCGGTCCTAATCGAGGCGGTGCACACCGCCGCGCCGGTCGGTCCGAGCGCCGAATCGATCTGGAACGGCAGCATCGACCAGGAGCCGCCGGCCAGCCCGCACGGCGCCGTCCGGCTGCTGATCGGCGACTTCAACTCGACGCTCGACCAGCACCGGCTGCGGACGCTGCTCGCCACTGGGTACCGCGACGTGGCCGCCCAGGTCGGCCAGGGTCTGGACACCACGTGGCCCTACGACGGGCGGCCCATTCCGCCGGTCACGCTCGACCACATGTTCGCCGACCCGCGGATCGGCGTGATCCGCTTCGGCTCGGGCCAGGTGCCGGGCACGGACCACAAGGCGATCTACGCGACGCTCACGCTTCCGGTCGGCTGACCGGAACGCACCAGACCGTAGGTCAGCGCGTCGACGAGCGCGTGCCAGCTTGCCTCAACGACGTTCTCGTGAACGCCGACCGTGGTCCAGTCGCGGCCGGCCGCCTGGTCACGGCCGGGTTCAACGGTGGCCACATCGCCATGGGTGGCGTCGAGGCTCGCGGTGTCGACGAGCACCCGCGTGACCGCGCCCGTGCCGTGGGAGCCGGCCAGGATGCGCACCTTGTAGTCGGCGAGTTCGAACGTGTCGACCTCCGGGTACGCCGATCGCAGACCCGACCGCAGCGCATTGTCGAGCGCGTTGACGGGACCGTTGCCTTCCGCGGTGGAAAGCACGCGCTCACCGCGTACCCGTAATTTGACCGTGGCCTCGCTGACCACGTCGCCGTCCGCGCGATGTTCCACGATGACGCGGTAAGACTCGAGGTGGAACGGCGCGACCACGCCGCCTGGCAGCGACGCGCGCACGAGAAGCTCGAACGACGCGTCGGCGGCCTCGAATGACCAGCCGGCCGCCTCCAACTCCTTGACCGAGTTCGTCACTCGGGTCAGCGTGTCCGGTTCGCCGGACAGGTCGAGGCCAAGCTCGCGGGACTTCAACTCGATGCTCGCGCGGCCGGCCATCTCGGTGACGAGGATCTTCATGTCATTGCCGACGACGCCCGGATCGATGTGGTTGTAGAGCAACGGGTCGACCTTGATCGCGCTCGCGTGCAGCCCGGCCTTGTGTGCGAAGGCGGCGGCACCGACATAGGCCTGGTGGGTGTCCGGCGCGAGATTTGCGATCTCGGCGATCGCGTGCGAGACGCGGACCGCTTGTTCCAGGCAGCCCTCCGGCAGCACGCGCAGTCCGAGCTTGAGTTCCAGGTTCGCGACCACCGCGAAGAGATCAGCGTTGCCGGGCCGCTCGCCGTATCCGTTCGCGGTGCACTGCACCTGTCCCACCCCGGCCTCGACCGCGGCGACGGTGTTGGCGACCGCGCACGAGGTGTCGTTCTGGCAGTGGATGCCGAGATCGACCACGCCGGCCACGTCGGCCGGCAGCCGCTCCCGCAGCGCGCCGATGGCGCCGCCGATCCACGACGGCAGCATGCCGCCGTTCGTGTCGCACAGCACGACGACCTCGGCGCCAGCGCGCGCGGCGGTCGCCACGACCGAGGCGCCGTAGTCGGTATCGAACCGGAACCCGTCGAAGAAATGCTCGCAGTCGACCATCACGCGCCGGCCCTCGCGGCGCAGGTACGTCACGGTGTCGTGGACCATCGCGAGGTTTTCCTCGGCCGACGTACGAAGTGCCCGCTCGACGTGCCGGATGTCCGACTTCGCCACCAGGCACACCACCGGCGTCTCGGCCTCGAGCAGCGCGCGCACCTGGGGATCCTGCGCGACGTCGACGCCGACCTTGCGCGTCGCGCCGAACGCGACCAAGTCGGCGTGGCGCAGGTCCAGTTCCTTTCGGGCGCGGGCGAAGAATTCGGTGTCCTTCGGCATCGCGCCCGGCCAACCGCCCTCGATGAACGCGACGCCGAATTCGTCGAGCAGCCGCGCGACGGCGAGCTTGTCGGCTACCGAATATGTGATGCCCTCGCGCTGCGCGCCGTCGCGAAGCGTGGTGTCGAAGACCTTGACCGTCATGGTGCGTTCCTTTCGTTGGCCCGGACCGTCCCGCTCATCCGACCGGCGGCGGAAGCCAAGAGCCGCAAACAAAAAGACCCCCCGCGGGATGCGGGAGGTCTGCGCGCGCAGGTGGAGGGCTGCGCGCGCTAGTCGATAATCGCGGGTACGGTCTGAACCGTTGTCACGCCCCGTAGTCTCGCACACACGCCCGTACCGTGGAAGGGCGCGCCCATATTCTGGACGTTGGCGCCGTCCGCGCCAGGCTCATCGGTCCGTCCGGACCACCGGCTCAGTGGACGTGGATGCAGATCAGTCCAAGTAGGCAAAGACCGTCGCCCGGCGATCCGCTGGGCGAGGGCGTCGGCGTCGGCGTCGGTTTCGGCTTGGTCGACGGCGGAGCAGGCGGTCGCGTGGTCGGCGCCGGCGGCCGAACGACCGCCGAACCGCCACCCGGGGTTGGTAGTGGCGCGCCAGTAGGCGCCGCGCCCGCTCGCGTCTCGGCGGTGCCTGGCGATGCGGCGCCGGTGGTACGGCCAGCTGGCACGCTCGTCACTGATTGGGTCGCGGACGGGTAGGCCGGCGACTGGTGCATCGTGACAGTGACGGTCGGAGCCGGCCCGGCACGACGCGGTGGCGTCGAGCGTCCGCCGCCGAGCGTGACACCGGCGATGCCGCCGACCGTGAGCACTGCCAATGCGGCGTACCCGAGCGCCGGCCACCGGCGCGAGCGTTGCGGTGCCGCACCGACCGTGCGTTCCTTCGCGAGCTCCCACCACGCGGCGCATGGAAACGGCTCGTGACAGCGGATGCAGCGTCCCGTCCCGTCGACGCGGTGGTGCGCGGTGTCCGAACTGATGGGAGGAAATTGTGTGAGTTGCGCCAATTCGTCGTCCACGCGTCGCCTCCCCAGCAATGACGCGGATCTACCAGGTGCTCAGCCTATGCGCAGCCGGCAATTTGCTCCACGCGACGAACTGGACGCCGGGCATCCGCCGGCCGTTCATGTCGCTCTTACCGACGGCGGATACAGTGGGCGCGTGACAGAGGCCGTGAACGCACCGATGTTCGCGTCCCTCGACAACTTCCGCGATGTCGGCGGCTGCCCGACCGTCGACGGCCGGCGGATCCGCACCGGACGGCTCTACCGCTCCGACACCCTCACCAAGCTCGACGCGACCGACACCGATGCATTCGCGCTGCTGGGCATCCGTACCGTGATCGACCTGCGCCGGCCGGCCGAGGTCGCGGAACACGGCCGCATCGCCGACGCCGTCGACCGGCGCTACGTGAACATCTCGCCGCAGCACCGGCTCTGGGATGACTACGACTATGACGAGGCGGCGGGACCGGCGAGGTTCCTTGCCGACCGCTATCTCGATCTCGCT
>DATFRR010000306.1:0-4765 GCA_035263025.1 Micromonosporaceae bacterium | reverse complement strand
AGAGACATCAATGCGCCGAGTCCACGCGGCTTCGAATTACTGGCTCACTCGCCTGTATGAACAGAACAATGTCGTCCACGACAGCATCGATTTCGCCGCTCGCGGATTGCAGGCCAGCACCGATGTGGATGATGCCGGTCGGTCCATCATCTAGAACGTGACCGTCATCAAGGGCGATGTCGGCGGCGTACCGGAGCCCGCCTTCCACTCTCTGGAAGTCCACAGAGACAACGACGTCTTCGTCGATGCCTCCCGTGAAAGCGGCGTATGCCCTGAATGGGAAAGCGCTGTTGTCACTGTGTCCCGCGGAGCACGACAACGCCGGCAACGCCGATCGGAGAGACTCTGCCAGCCGCTGGAACGCGGCGCCAATGGTCTCCCAGGCATCCTCCCAGACGTCGCTCATGGCTTGGGCACCCGGATCACATCGATGGTCGCATCCATGATGTCCTGCGTAAGGGGATCAACTACGCCGGTGCCACGTGTCACAGCCCACGGATCAATGAGGCCGGCATCACCTGGTGCGAGAGAGACGTGGCCTGGCGGCGGTGCATCCGGAAACGCACCGTTTAGCTTGAGCAGCGACGTATCAATGACCTGCACCTTGCCCCCATTCGGTGCGGCGGCCGCCGGGTTGTCGTACGTGGACAAGCCGGTCGTATCGATTCCTGGCCGGGGTGTCAGGTTGTCGGGCTGCGCGGATCCCCCACGGTATACGAGCCGTGGCGTCACGCCAGAGGCTCGTACACAAGATCGTTTACAGTCCCCGACCGGCGCATCGCGCAGGGCCACAGCCGACGCGAAGTCATCCGATGCATCAAGTGCTACATCGCACGCGAGATCTACGTGCTCATCCAACAACTCGACCATCACCGCGATGGTGGCCCAGAAACGTCGCGTACGGTTTGTCGCCGCTCAGTACAAAGGCCCCATGATCGCCGGCATCAGGGCATGTCACTGCGGCCACTAGGTGTTTGCTCCCGCCGCACGACGACAGTGGTCCGGGGCATCGAGAGGCATGGCTGCAGAGGGCAGCGCGGACGCGACAGGCGGGCACCGATGTCGTCCGGCGCATCATCGATCTTGTGCTCCCCGTTTGCTCCCAAGTAAGGAACACAGGTGAATTGGCTCGTTACCAAGATCTGGTAACGAGCCGATCTAGCTGCGGTTTCTTGGTGGGCGATACTGGGATTGAACCAGTGACCTCTTCCGTGTCAGGGAAGCGCTCTCCCGCTGAGCTAATCGCCCGGATCAACGTGCCTTCGAGGTGGAGACGGGATTTGAACCCGTGTACACGGCTTTGCAGGCCGTTGCCTCGCCTCTCGGCCACTCCACCGAGGATGGCCTGACGGCCCCCGAGCGGACGACGGGATTCGAACCCGCGACCCTCACCTTGGCAAGGTGATGCGCTACCAGCTGCGCTACGTCCGCACATCGCGTGCGTGTTCCGGCGACGGATGAGAACTTTAGCCGAGTGTGTGCAAGTGCGCCAACCCGGGGTCGGGCCGCGTGTTGCACGCTGCGACGCCCGCGAAAAGCCATCTCAGGCGGTACCCGTCGCCTTGAAGCATTGTGGCCGGCGGCCCCAGACCGCAACCTGGTTTCCCACATGGCGACGTGATCAACAGGCCGTCAAGCTGACGGCGGGCCGTCAGCTGACGCCTACGTCAGATCCACTTGACGTCAGGATGATCTGACGCAACGATGGGAGGTATGGCGACACCAGATGAGAGAGAACAACAGGTCACGTTGCTGACCGCGGCGGCTCGGTTTGATGAGCTTCGCCGGCGGGACGCGTTGGCGCCGCCGGGCGTTGAGGATTCCGATCCACAGGCGGCTCCGCTGACCCGCGAGGAAGCATTGGACCTGCTTGCGCTCGGCGAGGTCCTGATTCGAAAAGCGGGGTACGGCAGGCAGCTCGCGGTGCGTACGGCACGGGCAACGGGTGCGTCGTGGTCGCAGATCGGCGCGGCACTGGGCACCACCAAACAGTCCGCGTGGGAGACGCACCTGAGGTGGCTCGCTGAGCAGGAGGACCAGACCGAACTGGCTGGGTAACGATGTCACCCAAGTTGCCAGTACACCTCGGTCCATTGCTCGGCGGGATTGTCGTTGTGCGGTCCGTACACTTCCCAGCGCGTACCCGTGAGCTGGCGCTCGTTCGCGCCACACCAACTGACGACGGCGTCGTGTGCGGATCCGACTTTATGGAACGGTCCACGGTGAGTCGTCATTGCTACGGTGCCGGACGGCAGTGCTGAGGCGACGACCCGCCCGGTGAGCTGACATGGCTGGTCGAGGAGGACGCCGACCTCGACATTGGGTACGTCGTCGAGGTACAGCATGATGTTGCGGCAGCCGCGGTTGATGCCGCCCGCGCGCAGGCAATCCCATACCTCGCCGAGAAGTTGCCCCCACAACTGTGGAAACTCCTGCCACGTACACGTCGCCGCGACCACGGCGGTCGGACGGGCGACAGCGTCGGTGATCGTCACCTCGTAATCCATCCGTCCATGGTGGCGGTTGCGCGCGCGGACCGCCCGCCGGCAGTGTTGGTCGGTCGAACAAAGCTGGCGATGCAACGTCGCGAGACCGCCTAGCGTGATGAGACGAGAGGCGGCTCGATGACAGACACGGACGGCACGGCTCCGCGAGGCAACGCGCAGATGGCGCAGGTCTGGGACGGCCCGGCGGGGGAGCACCGGCTGCGACACCCAGACCAGGATGACGCCGAAGTCCGGCTGCACAACGAGAGATTCCGAGCTGAGACCGCGATCGTCGCAAGCGACTGTGTGCTGGACATCGGTTGCGGCACCGGTCAGACGACCCGCGATGCCGGTCGGGCGGCGGTTTACGGCCACGTGCTCGGCGTCGATCTGTCCAGCGGCATGCTCGAGCGGGCACGCGAACTGACCGCGGCCGAGCGGCTTGGCAACGTGTCGTACGAGCAAGCCGACGCGCAGGTCCACCCGTTCGAACCGGCGTCGTTCGACATCGCGATCAGCCGCTTCGGTGTCATGTTCTTCGCCGATCCGGTGGCCGCGTTTGCCAACATCGGCAGTGCGTTGCGCCCGGGTGGTCGCCTGGCACTGATGGTGTGGCAGGACCGAGATCGCAACGAGTGGGCGTCGGCGGTTCGCGACGCATTGACTGGACAACGTTTGAGCACCCACGCGGATGGTCAGTCTCAAACGAGCGGTGTCGCTGACGCGTTCTCGTTTGGCGATCCGGCGACCGTACGCACAATCCTTACCGATGCAGGCTTCACCGACATCGAGCTCGCCGACGTACACGAGCCGGTCTATTACGGCCGTGATGCCGACGCGGCTAGCGACTTCGTGTTGGGCCTCTGGAGCACGCGCACCATGTTGGCGGCCATGGATTCGACCGACGCTGCCGACGCTACCCGTCGCCTGCACGCTGCGCTTGCCGCGCACGACAGCGGGTCGGGCGTGTTCTTTGACTCCCGGGCTTGGATCGTGACCGCGCGCCGCGAGAGGCCTCCAGGCAAGACCAGGAACCGGTAACAAGATCCCGCCTCGCCCGGAGGCCGCGCGCGCCACACGAATGCGGCACCGTCGTAAGCGGACTGCGGCTACCCGAGGTACTTCGCCCACGGACCGGTGATGGCCAGCGTTATGCCGGGGCTTTGGATGTTGACGAAGAGAATCTTGCCGTCCGGGGAGAACGTGGGGCCGGTGAACTCAGAGTAGGTCGGTGCGCCGTTACTCGTACCAATGCTGAGTTGGTTCCGGGCGATGGCATACGTCGGGCCGCCGGGTACGGAGCTCAGGACGTGGGAGGCGCGTACGCCATCCTCGGCGAGAACGAGCGTGCCCCACGGCGTGACGGTGACATTGTCCGGACCGTCGAAGGTGAGGTCGGCGTATTTCGGGAACGTGCCTTCGGTTTCCGCTGCGGGGTTGTGCGGGAAGTACGTAACCAGCGTGATCGTTTCGTCAGCGTAGTCGTAGAACCAGACCATGCCGTCGTGCCGCGTTGCGTCCGCGGGCAGATCGCTCGCGCCGAACGCGAAACTGTTGACGACGTACGCGCCGCGGTCGTTGCTCCACACACCTTCGAACTTCTTGCCCCGCGTGACGGTCCCGTCGGCGAACTGAGCGCGGGTCGGCGTGGACACCGCATCCCGGTCCGGTACTTCGACCCATGTGACCTTGAACGGGCGGCCGAGTTGAGCCGACGTGACGTACGTAACGTCCGGGACGATGCTGCCGTCGTCGAGGCGGATCTGCATGGCTTCCAACGTGCCAGCTGTGTCGGAGAGTTGGTTGGCGAGGCCAACCTTGAGGCGGGTGCCGTGCGGTGCGGTCCAGCGGTAGAACAGTCCGTTGGGTCCGCTGGAGTCTTCGGACAAGTAGACGTGACGCAGATTCGGTTCTACGGCCAACGCTTCGTGCTCGTACCGCCCGAATGCCTTGATGGGCTTGGGAATCTGGTGCGCCGAGTCACCGGCGAGGATCTCGAAGACGTACCCGTGGTGTTTTTCGTACGTGCCCGTTTGGCCGGCAGCCGACCACGCCGTACCCGCGTTGATGAAGGTTTCTTCGCAGGTGAGCCAGGTGCCCCACGGGGTGACACCGCCGGCGCAGTTGCGCACCGTGCCCGAGATGCCGACCCACTCGTCAATATGCCGGCCCGCACCGTCGGTGGTGATGACGGTGCAGCCGCTGGCATTGACGGCGCCTGGGTCGTAGACCGTACCGGCAATGTGCGGGACGCCAAAGGCGGACATGTGCGGTGTCAT
>DATFRR010000305.1:0-11475 GCA_035263025.1 Micromonosporaceae bacterium | reverse complement strand
AGCGCGACTGGTTCGCACGAACTTTGCTACACCACGTCCTGGGGCAGCTCGACACGCATGATCGGCGGCCTGATCATGTGCCACGGCGACGACAACGGGCTGCGCGTGCCGCCTCGCCTCGCGCCGATCCAGGCGTACGTGATGGTCGTCAAGGACGGCGACGGCGTGGCGACCACCGCCGCGAAGGTGCGCGACACGCTGCGCGACTCGGGTGTGCGCGTGGGGTTCGACGACCGCGTGGACACGCCCTTCGGGCGGCGCGCCGTCGACGCCGAGCTCAAGGGCTATCCGGTACGGGTCGAGATCGGCCCCCGCGACCTCGCCGACGGGCGCGTGGTCGTGGTGCGGCGGACGACCGGCGAGAAGTCGCCGACCGCTCTCGACGACGTCGTCTCCGCCGTACGAGCTGCTCTCGAGGCGGATCAACAAGCGCTCTACGACGAGGCGCTTGCCTACCGCGAGTCGCACACCGTCGACGTATCCACTGTGGACGAAGCGATCGAGGCATCGGCTACCGGTTGGGCGCGACTGCCGTGGGCTCACGTCGGCCTCGACGGCGAGGCGAAGGCGAATGCGTCGGCCGTAACCGTTCGGTGCCTGGTCCGCCCGGACGGCACCGTGCCCGACGAGGACGACGAGCCCGGCATGATCGCGATCCTCGGCCGGTCGTACTGAGCATGGGGCTGGTCGACCTTCCGGCCGGCCGGGACCATGGCCGCGCGGCGAGCCGCTCCAACGTGGGCCGCTCCAACGTGGGCCGCTTCGATGTGGGCCGCTTCGACGTTGGCCGGACCGTCCTGCGCCGCGACTTCCGAGACGACACGATCGTGTTCATGCAGGCGGCCCGCGTCATCGCCGACGACGACCGTGGGCTGCTGCTGTGGTACCCGGCCGGCACGACCTTCTGGCGGATCATCGACCGCGACGGCCGGACCGTGCACGACGCCCCGTTGGACCGACTGGCCGAGCCGCGACTTGTAGCGCTCACCTGGCAGGGGTCCGATGTCGCGATCTTCATGCCGCGCGGCGCGTCGCATTCGGTGTGGTGGTTCTTCGCCGCCGATAGCGGCGACTTTCAAGGTTGGTACGGAAACCTTGAAACGCCGTACGTGCGGTGGGACGACGGCGACGTGTGCGGCGTCGACTCGGTCGACCAGGCGCTCGATCTGCGGATTGCACCGGATGGCACGTGGTCGTGGAAGGACGCCGACGAGTTCGACGCGCTGACCGGCAAGGACGGCTACTGGACGGCGGACGAGGCAGCCGCGATCCGGGACGAGGGGGAGCGGCTCGCCAGGCTTGCCGAGACGAGCAAGTTTCCGTTCGACGGCACGTGGTGTGACTTCACGCCCGACTCGTCATGGCCGATCCCGCAGCGCCCCGCGGCTGGCTGGGACCGTCCGCGCGCACGATGATCGGTGCCGGCCGAACCGCTGCGAGGCCGCCGCCGGTGCGGGGAACGCCCACCAGACGCGGGTGTCGAACCGCACCGGCGCCGGGCAGGATGATGACATGACTGTGGAACTGGAGCCCACCGCGGCGCTCGTCGTGATCGACGTACAGAAGGCGTTCGACAGCCCGGCGCTGGGCCACCGTGACAACCCGGAGGCCGAGGCGAATGTCGGCCGGCTGGTCGGCGCCTGGCAGGCCTCCGGTCGGCCGATCGTCCGGGTCCGCCACACCGACCGCGACGGCGGCCCGTTCGCGCCGGACGCACCCGAGCACGACTTCAAGCCGGTGGTGGCCGACCTCACGCCCGACCTCGACGTCGAGAAGGAGGTTCACTCCGCGTTCCACGGCGCGCCGGACCTGCACTCCTGGCTGACCGCGCAAGGGATCTCGCAGATCGTGGTCTGTGGCATCCAGACCAACCGGTGTTGCGAGTCGACCGCCCGGGTGGGTGGCGACCTGGGATACGACGTGGTGTTCCCGATCGACGCCATGCACACCTTCGATAAGAAGGGGCCGGACGGAACGATCTTCACGGCTGAGCACCTGTCCGCCGCCACCGCGGCGACCCTGCACCGCTACTTCGCGACTGTGGTCAGCACATCGGATCTGGTGGGTGATTCGTGAAGTCCGGTCGGGATCTGGCAGAATAGGCGCCTGGCATCCGGCGCGTACCGACCCTCTCTCCGGTAGCGACGCCACCCACGAGTTTCCCGAACACATCACCCCACGATGAGCGCGGGCAGGCTCGGCGCGAACACCTACAGGAGCGACACACGTGGCCGTCAAGATCCGGCTTCTGCGGATGGGAAAGATCCGCAATCCGCAGTACCGCATCGTCGTGGCCGACTCGCGCACCAAGCGCGACGGCAAGGCGATCGAATTCATCGGGCTCTACCAGCCCAAGCAGGAACCGTCCCTGATCGAGGTCAACTCCGAGCGCGTGCAGTATTGGCTTGGCGTCGGCGCGCAGCCGAGCGAGCCGGTGCAGCGCATCCTCGAGAAGACCGGGGACTGGCAGAAGTTCAAGGGCCTACCCGCGCCGGAGCCGCTCAAGGTCGCCGCCCCGCGCGTGGATCGCAAGGCCCGCTACGAGGCCGAAGCACAGACGGCGGCTGGACTCGCGCCGGCGCCCGAGGCCAAGCCAGCCAAGAAGGCTCCGGCCAAGAAGGCTGCCAAGGCCTCGGCCGATGCCGCACCTGCCGAGGGCGCACCAGCTGAGGCGGCTGAGGCATCAGCGACGGAGGCACCAGCGACCGAGGCACCAGCGACCGAGGGCGTGACCGATGGCGACGCTTCCGACCAGGCCTGACACCACCCTCAGGCCGGCGCTCGAGCACCTGGTCAAGGGCATCGTCGACCACCCGGATGACGTACGCGTCCGGCTCATCGACTCCCGTCGTGGCCAGCGCCTCGAGATCCGGGTGCATCCGGAGGATCTTGGTACGGTGATCGGCCGCAACGGCCGCACCGCCAAGGCACTCCGCCAGGTCATCACCTCGATCGGCGGTCGGCAGGTCCGCGTCGACATCGTCGACTCCTACTGATCGGCGACCGCTCGCGATGGAGCTCGTGATCGGCTCGGTCGTGCGCGCGCACGGCGTCCGAGGAGAGGTCGTCGTCGCGGTAACCACGGACGAACCAGAGGCCCGGTACGTTGTCGGCTCGGTGGTCGCCACCGATCCGGCAACGGCCGGGCCACTGACCATCGAGGCGCTCCGCGGTCACTCGTCGAGCGGCACGGACCGGCTGCTGGTGGCGTTCGAGGGCGTCGAAGATCGGGACGGCGCGGAGCGCCTGCGCGGCGTGAAGCTCCTGGTCGACGCGGCCGATGTCGAGCCGTCCGACGATCCCGACGAGTTTCACGACTTCCAGCTGGTCGGGCTCGCTGTGCGGGTGGACGCCGCCGAGGGCGAGCACGTCGGCGACATCGTACGAGTGGATCATGGCCCCGGTGCCGACATGTTGATCGTCGACCGGCCGGATGGTCGCCAGAGTCTCGTGCCGTTCGTGAGCGCGATCGTGCCGACCGTCGATATAGCAGGCGGGTATGTGGTGATCACACCACCCGACGGTCTGCTCGATCTCTGACGCGGGAATCATGAAGATCGACATCATCACGATCTTTCCGGAGTACTTCGCTCCGCTGGACCTGTCGCTGCTCGGCCGTGCCAGGTCCGCCGGCGTACTCGACGTGGCCGTACACGACTTGCGGCGCTGGACGCACGACGTGCACCGTACGGTCGACGACACGCCGTACGGCGGCGGCGCCGGCATGGTGATGCGGCCGGAACCGTGGGGCGAGGCGCTCGACGAACTGGTCCCGGGGGCGAGCCAGCCGCGACCGCGGCTCGTGGTGCCGAGCCCGGCCGGAGTCCCGCTCACCCACGCGCTGGCCGCCGATCTCGCGACCGAGTCCCACTTGATCTTCGCGTGCGGCCGGTACGAGGGGATCGACGAGCGGGTCGTACAGCACGCGGCAACCCGGATGGCGGTGACTGAGGTCTCGATCGGCGACTACGTGCTCTTCGGTGGCGAGGTCGCGGTACTGGTGATCATGGAGGCGCTGACCCGGCTCATCCCAGGTGTGCTGGGCAACGCGGCATCGCTGGATGACGAATCGCACACCGACGGCGTACTCGAGGCGCCCGTCTATACCAAGCCGCCGGAGTGGCGCGGGTTCGCCGTACCCGAGGTGTTGCGGTCCGGCGACCATGGACGGATCGCCCGGTGGCGGCGCGACCGCGCGCGGGAGCGCACCGAGCAGCGTCGCCCGGACCTGTTGCCGCCGCCGGATGGGACGCCGGATTTCTGATCGAGGCGCCCGATGTGGCACAGTAGTGAGGTTGTACCTGCCGGCCGGCGCGGCCGCTGGGTGGAGCGCGCTTTCGGGCGCGACGCCCGCATCCCGCTGAGCCGAGGATCCCACCGCTCCGAGGCACCGGCTCACCGGGCCGTCGAGGTGCGCGTGCGATCAGCTTGACTCGTCCGCGCGCCGGCAACGGAGCGCCATATCTCAAGGGATTCACGAGATGAAGACGCTGGACGCGCTCGACGCCCAGTCCATCCGCACCGACATCGTTCCGTTCCGCGCCGGCGACACCCTCAAGGTGCATGCCCGCGTCGTCGAGGGCAACCGGTCTCGTGTGCAGATCTTCCAGGGCGTAGTGATCCGACGGCAGGGTTCCGGCCTGCAGGAAACGTTCACCGTACGGAAGGTGAGCTTCGGTGTCGGCGTCGAGCGGACCTATCCGCTCAACAGCCCCGCCATCGACCGGATCGAGGTCGTGACGCGCGGCGACGTACGTCGGGCCAAGCTCTACTACCTGCGCCAGCTTCGCGGCAAGAAGGCGAAGATCAAGGAGCTTCGGGAGAAGCCGGCGAGCTGACGCTCGCGCGCGCGACTCACAGCCACCACCCAAGTACAAGTAGCGGCCTACTGCACAATTCGGGTCTCTACTACTTTTCGCGTTCTTAAGCGATGTGTCGGTTATCGGCGGTATCGCGTCGTACGCTCCGTGCGTGACGGTGGTACCGACGATCATCCGGCGCGGCCGTGCAGATAAGGCCGGGCCAAAACACGCGGCTCCCACACCACGCCGTCGGCTGTTGCTGCGCGAGGTAGCGATCCTCGTGGTGCTCGCGGTCGCCGCGGCCATGCTTGTCCGGGCTTTCGTGCTGCAGACGTTCTACATCCCGTCCGGCTCGATGGAGCACACCCTCAACATCAACGACCGGGTGCTGGTCAACAAGCTCGTGTACGACTTCCGGGCACCTAAGCGCGGCGAAGTGATCGTGTTCCACTCGCCGGTCTCGTGGCGTACCAGCCCGAACGAGGACGACTTCATCAAGCGCGTCATCGGCGTCGGCGGCGACCACGTCGTCTGCTGCGACAGCAGGGGCCGGCTGATGATCAACGGGGTGGCGCTAAGCGAGCCGTATCTCGATCACGACGGCGGCGTCGCTCTGCCGGCCAGCCCGGACCGGTTCGACATCGTCGTGCCGCCCGGTCGGCTGTGGGTGATGGGTGACAACCGATTCTTCTCCGGCGACTCGCGCGAGCAGTACGCCGAGACCGGCGACATCGACGCGTCGACCATTCCGGTGAAGTCAGTGATCGGCCGCGCGATCGTGCTGTTCTGGCCGCTCGGGCGGGTCGGTTGGTTCTCCGTACCCGCCTCTGATGCACGCATCCCCGCCCCCGGCGGACGGTGACGCGTCGGACCCGGCCGTAGGCTGTGGGGATGCTGCCCCCGACGCGGACCATCTTGGCTCGGGACGCCGGGATGTACGCGATGGAGCAGGCGCTGCGCCGCCGGGGATTCGCCCACGTGGCCGGCGCGGACGAGGCCGGCCGTGGCGCGTGCGCGGGTCCGCTGGTCGCGGCCGCCGCCGTGTTGCCGGCCGGGCGCCGGGGCGACGTGCCGGGACTCAACGACTCGAAGCTGCTCACGCCGCTGATCCGGGAACGCGTCTATGCCGAGGTCGTGGCGCGGACGCTGGCGTACGCGGTGGTGATCATCCCGCCCGGCGAGATCGACGAACGTGGCTTGCATGTCTGCAACAAGGCCGCTATGCGGCGCGCGTTGGCGGGCCTCTCGGTGCGCCCCGACTACGTGCTGACCGACGGGTTCCCGATCGACGGTCTCGGCGTACCAGGCCTCGCGGTTTGGAAGGGTGACCAGGTCGCGGCGTGCGTGGCCGCGGCGAGCGTGATCGCGAAGGTGACCCGGGATCGGATCATGTGCGAGCTGTCCGAGACGTTCCCGCAATACGGGTTCGAGGAGCACAAGGGCTATGCGACGCCGGAGCATTCGGCGGCGCTGGTCGAACACGGCGCCTGCTCGGAGCACCGGTTCTCCTACGTGAATGTGGCAGCGGTCGCTGGCGGTCGGCACCGGCGCGGTACCGTCAGCGTGGCATCCGACGGGCAAGAGCTCATGATCGACCTGGATGGGCGAGAATAGACGGTAGGCCGAGCTGCGCGGCTCGGGCGACCGGTGGGGGCCGGGCCGGACGCGCCAGATGTGGAGAACGATGAGCGCTGAAGATCTCGAAAAGTACGAGACCGAGATGGAGCTGCAGCTCTATCGGGAGTACCGCGACATCGTTCGGCAGTTCTCCTACGTCGTCGAGACGGAACGCCGCTTCTACCTTGCGAACCAGGTCGACCTACACGTGCGGAACTCCGACGGCGAGGTCTACTTCGAGGTCGAGATGCACGATGCCTGGGTGTGGGACATGTATCGCCCGGCGCGGTTCGTGAAGAACGTACGCGTGATCACGTTCAAGGATGTCAACGTCGAGGAGCTCGAGAAGCCCGACATCTCACTGCCGACCGAACCGGGGTTCGGCGCCTAGCACGGGCTCTCCGCCCGCCGCGTCTTAGCGACGCGACGGGCCGACTTGCGAGTTCTACCGGCGAAGCTGGCGCGGCATGCGGCCGCCCTGCAGCGACTTCTTCGCGCGACCGTAGAGGTAGTAACCGCCGCCGACGACCAACGCGCCGACCACGATGTACCAGAAGATGGAAAGCACGAAGTGGATCACCGCCAGCGCGATCCAGCCCGCCACGATCACGCCGCCGACGATGAGCAGCGTGTTGCGGAAGAAGTGGCTCTTCTCGTCCATGGGTGTCGTCTCCTTGAGGGAGGCCGAGCGTTCCGCACCGGCGGGCACGGCATCTATCGGCGGTCCGCGTCAATCGTCCCACCTTCGGGCAACGATCTGACATCCGGACATTCCCCGAGTTCTCACAGGTTCGACGCTTAGGGGTCGTGCACAAGCGCCCTTGCCGTCCCCAGGCAGCCCGGTCCGCGGTGGTGTGCCGGCGCCGACGTGGTCAAGCTCACGTCATGAGTTCGCGGGTACGGCCGGTCTGCGGCGCGCTCCGGCGCCTGGGCGTGATCGCGGGCGTGGTCATCGGCGTGGTCGCCGCGCTGCTCGCTCCGGCGGTTGCGATGCATGCGGCCGCCGCGTGGACGACCTCGACGGCGCCGGGGTCGGCCGGGGCGGCCGGCTCTGGGATCGCGGCGCCCATTGGCGCGGATCCGCCGGTGGCGCTCGGCGATGTGGCGACGTTCCGGTGGCCGCTTGCCGGGACGCCAACCGTTCTGCGGCCGTTCGAACTGCCGCCCCAGCCGTGGTTGCCGGGACACCGTGGTGTAGATCTGGCCGCGGCCGCTGGCGCGCGGGTCGTCGCCGCCGGTCCGGGCACCGTGTCCTTCGCCGGGAAGGTGGCCGGCGTACCAATCGTCAGCATCACGCATGCCGGCGGCCTCCGGACTACGTACGAGCCGGTGGTCGCGACGGTCCGGGCCGGCGATCGGGTCGCGGCCGGCACGCCGATCGGCACCGTGTCGACGTGGCCGTCGCACTGCCCGTCAGGCACGTCGTGTCTGCACTGGGGGCTGATCCGCGGGCAGGAGTATCTCGATCCGTTGTCCCTCATCGGCCGGGGTCAGGTGCGGCTGTTCCCGTCGTGACCTTGTTGCCGTGCTTGCGGCTCGTCCCGTCGTGCGGGTCTTACCGTCATGGGGCTCTTCCCGTCGTGGGCACCGGCGGGTCAGGCCAGCGAGGCGAGCACACGCGACAGGCCGGTGGCGAGCCGGTCGTATTCGTCCGCGTGGTTGTAGACCTGTGCGGACAGTCGAAGCAGCCCGCGGCCGAACCACGAGTGCACCGGCACCACGACCCGCAGCTCTTCGGCGATCCGATTGCGTAGCGCGATCGCGTCCGCCTCGGTCGTCGCGACGTGCCGAGGCAGCGGCAGGATCCGCATGCTCGCGGTGGCGCCGCCGGGGTTCGGCAACTCCGACGGGCTGAGCAACCCGAGCGCGGCACCGACCACGCGCTGCCCGTAGGCGGCGAGCTGGGCATTGTGGGCGCGGACGCGGTCGACTCCCAACGTACGCAACACGTAGAGCCCGGTCGGTGCGGCGAGCCACGCCGTGTAGTCGAGCGTGCCGCCCATCTCCAGGTTGGCCGGGAAGCCGTCCCGGTCGGCCCAGGACACGATCGGCGGCTCGATCCGCTCGCGCCACGGCGCCGCGACGGACAGGATCGCCGTCGGTCGCGGTGCGTACATCCACTTGTGCAGGTTGCCGACCCAGAAGTCGGCGCCGATCGCATCGACGTTCACGTCGTGCGCGCCGGGTGCGTGTGCCGCGTCGACCATCACGGGTACGTGCCGGGCACGTGCCGCCGCGACCAGTCGCGCCACCGGCATGACGCGGGCGGTCATCGACGTTACGTGGTCGACGATGACCAGACGCGTCCGATCGGCATCGATGCTCTCGGTGACCGCCGCGACGATGTCGTCGTCGGACGCGGACAGCGATAGCGGCACGGTCACATGCGCCGCGTCGACCCGTGACGTGATGTGGTCGACGGCAAGGTCTACCGCTCCGTACCCGTACGACGTCGTCACCACCTCGTCACCGGCACCGAGGCGCAAGGATCGCAGCACGATGCTGACCGCCGCCGTCACATTCGAGACGAAGGCCGTACCGGCCGGGTCGGCGCCGAGGAACGTCGACAGGTGGGTGCGCGCGTGGCCGACACGCTCCCACAACGTGGTGAAGAACCGCTGCGGGTTGGCCTCCATCTCGTCGCGCAGGCGCTGTTGCTGGCGCTGGACGGGGGTAGGGACGGCACCGAACGAACCATGGTTCAAGTAGGCGACGGCCGGATCGATTGAGAACAACAGCCGCGCACCGGGGATCGGCTCGGGCGGCGGGTTCACATCCATGATCCTAGGCGCGCCGGATGCGTGGCTGCCTAGCCCCGGGTTTGCGGCCGGGCTATGCGGGCTGGCGGGCGGGTCCCATCCGATAACGGCGTACGGCCGCCACGAAGGCAACGTCGATGATGGTGGTGGGGGCGACGATCAGTGCGATCAGCGTGAGCTTGCCGATGCGCTTCTCGTCGCATGCGGCGTCGATGGCCTGTTCAGTGGCGGCCGCACCGTTGGTGATATAGCCGGCATCGATGCCGTCGGGAGAGTCGTGGCCAGTGGCGATGGCCGCCAGGGAATGGCATTGCGCACTCGAACCGGACGGCGAGGTGAAGACGGTGACGGTCGGGTTCGAGAAGAACAGAAACACCAGCCAGCCGGTGAGGCCAATCGCGGCGACGGTGGCGATTGTCCATGCTGTCGCCCTTACCACGGCCTGCATTGGCCCACCCGAACTGGGTTTGTCGTTGTGGGTGGCCGACGTCGCTGTCCACATGGGATCAGTATCTTTGCCGCGGTCAGACGTTGTCAGCCCTCGATGTAAGCAAGTCCCGAGGCGACGGCTGGCTGGGGCGCCATGCGCGCGGGTGGGCGCTATGCGCGCGGGGGTGGGGGCGCTATGCGCGCGGGTGGGCCTGGCGGTAGGCGCTCCGCAGTCGCTCGATCGAGACATGTGTGTAGATCTGTGTGGTGGCAAGCGACGCGTGACCCAGCAACTCCTGGACGGCTCGGAGGTCGGCGCCGTGCTCGAGGAGATGGGTCGCGGCGCTGTGGCGAAGTCCGTGCGGCGAGGTGTGCGGCAGGCCGGTGGCGTCGGCGTACGCCGCGACGATCTGCCGTACGGTGGTCGGCTGCAGCCGTCCGCCACGCGCGCCGAGCAGCAGAGCGGTGCCGCTGCGTGGAGTCGCGATGGCTGGGCGCCCGTGTCGCAGCCACGCGTCAATGGCCCTCGCCGCCGGTACGCCATATGGCGCGCTTCGCTCCTTCGCGCCCTTGCCGAGAACCCGGATCACGCGACGATCGTGGTCGACCTCTCCGATATCCAACCCGCACAGTTCGCTCACGCGGACCCCGGACGCGTAAAGCAGTTCGAGCACCGCCGCGTCGCGCAGCGCGAGCGCGACGTCCATGCTTTGGTCCACGTTTCCGGTGCCGCGCTGTCGTCGGTTTTGCGCAGCGGGTCGTCCCGTGGATGCGGCGGCGCGGCGCCGTGCCGGCGCGGACACCAGTGTCGCGGCCTGATCCTCTCGCAGCACGCCCGGCAGATCGCGCCGTGCCTTCGGGCTCGCGAGGCGCGCACCCGGGTCATGCGCGAGCACACCCTCCCGATGCGCCCAAGCGGTGAACCCGCGCGCCGACGCCGCCCGTCGGGCCAATGACGTACGCGCGGCACCCGTGGTGCGCAGCCGGGCCAACCAGCTCCGCAACGCGACCAGGTCGAGCTCACCCACGTCGTCGCACCGCATCCGTACGGCGTGATCCAGCAACGAAACGACATCGCCGACGTAGGCGCGCACGGTGTGCGGTGACCGATCGCGCTCGCTGACGAGGTGACGTTCGTAGGCGTCGACGACCGATCGCATCCCGTCCGGCAGCGCGTCGCGCATCGCCGCCGATCCCGCGTGATCCGCCGACGCGTGGCGCTTTCGTGGCTGCTTCGATCGCGCCGCCGGCGTCTCGGGGGTCGGTTCACGGGCGGACGTCGCGCCGCTTGTCGCCATGCCAGCGACGGTGCCGCGATCGCCGGTCGACGTCAATCGCGGCGCGCCCGGTCAGGCCAACAATCACGCCGCGTTGGCTTGGGGCCGCGAGTCATCGCGGCGCGCCCGCCGCGCATCGCGCGGTTCGCCGGCCAGGGCCAAGGATCATGCCGCGCGCCGGGTTGGAGCTAGCCGCCAACCGACGTCGTCGCGCGTCACGAATCCGAGTTCCACCAATGCGGGCAGCGAGCGCAACACGATCCGTAACGACAGGCCGGCGTTGGCCGCCACCGTCTCCGCGCCGGCCGACCGTCGGGACGGTACGCCGTCGAGCACCTGATTCAGCGTCGGGCCGAGCCTGTCACGGTCGCGTTCCCGACCGTGTACGAGCGGTGCCAAGTCGTCTCCGATCTGTCCAACCTCCTCGATCACCTCGGCGGCGTTCGTCACGAGGCGCGCGCCGATGCCTCGCAGGATCTGGTGTGCACCGACCGACATCGCCGACGTAACCGGTCCGGGCACCGCCATCGTCGGCCGTCCGAGCAGCTGGGCGCGTCCGGCGGTCTGCCGCGCACCGCTGCGCGCCGAGGC
>DATFRR010000304.1:0-19123 GCA_035263025.1 Micromonosporaceae bacterium | reverse complement strand
CCATAACGTGCGGATTCTGCGTGGTCGGGGTGGCGGGATTTGAACCCACGGCCTCTTCGTCCCGAACGAAGCGCGCTACCAAGCTGCGCCACACCCCGGCGTGCCGGGCAATCGTAACCGACGCCCCGGGCCCCGCAAATCCGGGTTTCTCGGCTAGGCCAAGCGGGACGTGAGGTCACCGCGGGATGACCGTCAACAGGGTTGCCTCGGGTCGACACGCGAAGCGGATCGGCGCCGTCGGATGCGTACCCAGACCGGCCGAGACGTGCAACCACGTACGCCGGTCGCCGGCCGGCCACCGGTGCAGCCCGCGTGCCATGTGACGGTCCAACCCGCAGTTCGTCACGAGCGCGCCAATGCCCGGGACGCGCACCTGGCCACCATGTGTGTGGCCGGCGAGCAGTAGGTCGAAGCCGTCGGCAGCCATTGCGTCGAGGACGTACGGCTCCGGGGTGTGGGTCAGACCGATGCGCAGGTCGACGGCCGGTGACGCCGGACCAGCCACCGAGTCGTAGTCGTCGCGCTCGACATGCGGATCGTCGACGCCGACCGCCTCCACGGTGCGACCGCCCGCCTTCAGCGTCGCGCGCGCGTTGTTGAGGTCCACCCAGCCCGCCGCGACGAAGAGTTCGCGCAGCTCTTCGGTCGGCAACTCGACGCCCTGGACGTAGGGGCGGTCCCGGTCGAAGTAGCCGAACGGGTTCTTGAACACCGGACCGCGGTAGTCGTTCGAACCGAACACGAACACGCCAGGACGATCGAGCACCGGGCCGAGCGCGTGCGCGACGGCAGTCACCGCGTCCGGGTGCGCGATGTTGTCGCCGGTCACCACGATCAGGTCGGGGTCGGTGCCGACGAGTTCGCGTACCCACGATTGCTTACCGCGCTGGCCCGGCGTGAGATGCAGGTCCGAGATGTGCAGCAGGCGTAGGGGTTCGGCATCGGGTGCGAGCGCTGGGACGTCGACACGGCGCAGCGTGAACATGTTCCGCTCGATCAACGTGGCATACGCAAGTGTCGTGGCGCCAACGGTAACGGCGGCGGTCGCACCGGCCCGGATAACTGAACGCGAACGCATGCGGCTCAGAGTAGTTTCTCGTGGCATGACGACGTTCAAGGACCGCCTCGAAGCCGACCTGCGCACTGCCATCAAGGCGCGCGACGAACTGGTTGTCTCGACGCTGCGGATGGCCATCGCCGCGGTCCGCACCGAGGAGGTCTCCGGGTCGGCCGCCCGGACCTTGACCGATCAAGAGGTCGAGGCGGTGCTGCGGCGTGAGATGAAGAAGCGCCGCGACGCGGCCACGGCGTTCGCCGACGCCGGACGGGCGGAACAGGCCGAACGGGAGCGCCACGAGGAGCGGGTTCTCGAGGCGTATCTGCCGAAGCAGCTGTCCGACGAGGAGCTCGCGGTCGCCGTCACGCAGGCCCTCGACGGCCTGGACCTGTCCGGCAAGCAGGCGATGGGCGCGGCGATGAAGGCGGCCCAGGCGGAGGTTGCCGGCCGCGCTGAGGGTGGGCGGGTGGCCGCTGAGGTGCGCCGACAAATCGCGCAGTAGCCGAACCGCGCGCGGAGCACCGTGCTCGCCGCGCGGAGGACCGCCGCTGGCTGGCAATTCGCGCTAGCCGCACCGTCTGAGCGACAGATCGCGCCCGAGCACGGCGGCTCGGGCGCGACCAGCGCGCTTCGTCGGAGTCGGATTAGCCGCCGCCGCCCCCTCCGGGCGGGCACACGTTGCCCGTGCAGGGCGGTGGCGGGCCGGGGCCTCCGCCTCCGCCTCCACCTCCACCGCCGGGCGGACAGATGGGAAGGATGCAGGGCGGCGGACGCTGGCCCTTGCCGTTGCTCACGAAGATCGCGATCGGTGTGCCACGGGCCGACGAGCCGCTCGGGTCCGTCGACGCGACCGAGCCGGCTGGACACGGCGACGCGACCGTTGTCCGCATCTGGATCACGGTGAATCCGGCGCTTCGCAGCTTGGACCTCGCGGTCCCCACCGATGCACACGTCACGCCCGGGATGGAGACCTGCGTGCCGAACGCTATCTGGCGGTTCGGCTTCGGGAACTGCACAATCGGAACGCCCTTGAGCGAGTCTCGCAACGTTAGTGCCACCACCGTATTGATGGACGGCCGCGGCAGAGTCTGCCGCTTCGTGGCATTATCCGGATCGGCCAGCACGCCGGCGACCGCTAGCTGCGGGGTCATCGCGATGAGTGCGTACGTCTGGTTGTTGTCCGTCGTTCCGGTCTTGCCAGCGATCGGCCGGCGCACCGTCTTGCCCTTGACGGTCGTGGTCACCTGCCCGCCGACGGCTTGCGCGGTCGTGCCATTGCACATGCCGAACGCCGACTGGTTGCCGATGGGGCAGCGCGCGGCGTCGAGCGCCACGTTCGCGATGTCCGGATCGATAACCTGCGAGCACTGCGGCTTTGCGATGTCCAGCTGAGTGCCGTTGGGGTCGGTGATCGACTTGACCGGGAGAGGCGTGCACCGCATACCGCTGTTCGCGATCGTGCCGTACGCCGACGCCATTTGCAGCGGGGTCACCTGGATGACGCCCAGCGTGAACGAGCCGAAGCTAGCCGGGTTGATGCCGCTCGAGGCCGGAATCGTGATGCCGAGCCGGCGCGCCACGTCGATCGGACCGGATGTCCCGATGCGATCCTCCAGCGGTACGAAGTAGGTGTTGACTGACTTGCCGTACGCCTGCCACATGTTCCAGTCGCCGACATCGCCGGTGCTCGAGTTCTTCGGGCAGTAGTAGCCGTTACAAGTTCCGTCGCCCGTGTACGGGAAGTTCGAGTGGTACTGCTCCGGCGCGTTGATCCGGTACGAAAGTGGCACGCCCGCTTCCAACGCGGCGACCATCGTGAACATCTTGAACGTCGAGCCGAACTGATAGCCCAGGTTCGTCGGACTGCCCGTCACGAGCGGAATCGTGGTGTTTGGATAGCTGCCGACCGAGCCTCGTGGCGCCTTCGGATCGGTGCTCTTGCCGTTGTGACTCTCGTCGTTGCTGTAGTTGCGGTTCACCGCCACGACGTCGACGTAGCCGGTCTTCGGCTCGACCGCGGCCACCATCATGGCCGACGAGTTGCCGGTCCGATCGGTGTTTTCGATGTGTTTCATCGCGGCGGCTTGATCCTTCACGTTCAACGTCGAGATGATCTTGTATCCGCCGGTCTCAAGCCGGTTCAGTCGCTCGAACTCGTCGGCGCCGAGGGCGGGCTGCTGCAACCACCACCGGTAGAGGTAGTCGCAGAAGAATCCGTACGACGCCCGCGCGGAGACGCAACCGTTGGGCGTCGGGTGCAACTTCAAACCGGCCGCCGTCCCGACTATGTGAGCCTTCTGCGCCGGCGTGATGAACTTCATGTCCACCATCTCCGGCAGCACGTGCTTGTCCCGCCGGGCTACCGCGTTCGCGAGCCCGGCCGGCGTCGACGGGTCGTATTTCGTCGTGCCTTGCAGCAGACCTGCGATCAGTGCGGCTTGCGGAAGCGTCAGATCCTTTGGTGGCTCGTTGAAATACACCTCGGCGGCGGCGTAGATGCCATATGCGCCGTGCCCGAACGGCGCGATGTTCAGATAGCGGTCGAGGATGTCGAGCTTTGCCGCGTGCTTGTCGCCGCCATGTTCCTCGGTGAGCTGCTTCTCCAACGCGATGGCGAGGTGCGCCTCACGAAGCTTTCGTGCCGGCGAGTCCTCGGTGGCGTCGACGACTTCCTGCGGCGAAGTAGCGGAATACGAGGTGGCCAGCCGTACGTACTGCATGGTGATCGTCGACGCGCCCTGCTGTGACTCGTCGTTGGAGTCGGCGACGAACGCACGCGCCACACCGCGCAAGTCCACACCGTTGTGTACGAAGAACCGCTTGTCCTCGGACGCCACCACGGCGTCCTGCATCACTTGCGAGATCTGGTTGATCGGCACGTCGCGGCGGTTCTCGTCGAACAACGACGTGATGAGCGTCGTGCCGTCGGATGCGTAGACGTTAGTGATCTGCGGCGCCTTCGGAACCTGAAGCACCGACGGCAGACTGTCGAAGTTGTCGGCGCCAGCCTTGGCCGCCAGACCGGTCAACGCGACCGCTGGGAACGCCGCGGCGGCGACCACGACGCCGGCTAACAAGCCACAGATGACCAGCGAGACCCCGTTGGCGAGAATGCTCCGGTCGCCCCTACGAATCCGAATCACGGACCTAAGAGTAGAGGACGACGCTCAATAGCACGTCGCGGCGAACTTCGGGTCGGATTACAGAGCCTTGTGAGCCATGCGGCGCGCGAGGCCCATGTGTTACGTGCCGCGTGCTGACTTCGGCAGGTATCGCACGCAACCGGCGCGGATCCCGTGATCGCCGGGAAGGATCCGTCGGCGCGTTTAGTGATGGCCTGTCCGCTTTGACGAATTTTGCCTTCAACGTTGCGTAATCGCATGACTACGGAGCATGATGGGTCGGCGGATTACCGCACGTCACTCCCATGGTGGGGCGACGGCGTGTATCTCGTCGTTGACCGGCAACGGGAGACACCGGCGGCGAGGAGATTCGGGTCCCATCGACCCGAGCCGCTTCGAGACATCGGGTGCGTTGACGACACGCCAACGTACTGGGGGGAGACAGAAGGGGGGACGGTGGACAAATGGGGATGATCGCAGACTGGCCAAGCCTTGCTGCATGCCGCAGCGGTGATCCGGATGCGTTGTTCGTCCAAGGTGCTGAGCAGAACGTCGCGAAGCGCATCTGCCGCAGCTGCCCGGTCCGGTATGAATGCCTGGCCGACGCATTGGACAACCGGATCGAATTCGGGGTGTGGGGCGGCATGACCGAGCGGGAGCGTCGTGCACTGTTGCGGCGGCACCCACAGGTGGCCAGTTGGAAGAAGACCTTCGAGGCAGCGCTGCTGCGCGAGGGTGTCAAGAAGAGCGATCTTGTTCCTACCGGTTAGTTAGTCTCCGTTCGCCGGTCGGGCGTCTCGGGGCCCATCCTGTCCGGCGAGTGCGATTCCTATTTCACGCAGCCCGTCGACGTCATGCACGTCGACGGGCTGCGCCGCAACGGCGATTGTGGGTACCCGTGGGTGTGCGGCGCTGAACCGGGTCGCCACCGCGACCTCTCGCGCCACCTGGTGACACAGCGCGGCGTGGATGCGCAGTGCGTCCGCCGCTGCCGGGTGTTCGCCTTGCTCGTCGAGCGCGGCGGCCGCGGTGAGCGCGTCGTCCGCGGACAGGTCGGTCGCCGACACCTGATGGGTACGGTTCAAGATCAGTCCCTGCAACGGCATGCGGTCGCGTGCCAACCGCCCAGCGAAATAGCTCGCCTCGCGCACCGCATCCGGCTCCGGAGCGGCCAGGACGAGAAACGCCGTCTCGGGTGCCTGCAGGATCTGGTAGGTGCGTTCGGCGCGATCACGGAATCCACCGAACGTCGAGTCGAGCGCGGAGACGAATCCCGACAGATCGGCGAGCAGCTGGCCGCCGAGGATCTTCTGCACGGCCTTGGAAAAGACTCCGAGCGACGCGGTTACGAGCGAGAACATGCTCCGGCCGCCGGCGCGGGCCGGTGCCAGCAGCAGTCGCAGCATGCGGCCATCAAGGAATCGGGACAGCCGCTGCGGCGCGTCGAGGAAGTCCAGCGCCGACCGGGACGGCGGGGTGTCGACGACGATCATGTCCCACTCATCGCGCGCGCGGAGCTGTCCGAGCTTCTCCATGGCCATGTATTCCTGCGTGCCCGAGAAGGTGGAACTCATGGCCTGGTAGAACGGGTTGGCGAAGATCTCCTCGGCGCGTGCCGCGTCGGTATGTGTCAGCACGACCTCGTCAAACGTCCGCTTCATGTCGAGCATCATGGCGTGCAGCTCGCCGCCGCTCGCCGCGCTGACGCCCTTGACCTGCCGCGGCGTGTTGTCCAGCTCGGTAAGCCCGAGCGACTGCGCGAGGCGCCGCGCCGGGTCGATGGTCAGCACGACGGTCCGACGACCGTGCACTTCCGCGGCGCGCAGGCCGAGCGCGGCAGCGGTCGTTGTCTTACCGACACCGCCCGACCCGCAACACACCACGATCCGGATGCCCGGGTCGGCAAGGATCGCGTCGATGTCCAAGACCGGTGCGCCGGGCGCGGTCTGGTCCGGTGGTCGGTCGCCCCGCCCCGTCCCCGCGCTTTCTGCCGCCACTCTTAAGAGGGTATCCGCGCGTCAACGCAGCACGTCGGCGAGAGCCGTCAAGCCCGCGCGGTTCACTCCGCCGGGCAGGAACGGCAGCTCGATCATGGGAACGCCGAGCTCGGCCAGCTCGGTGCGCAACGATGCCTCCACGCTCTGCCGTACCAGGTAGTCCTTGACCTCGTCGACGAGGCCACCGACCGCGGCTCGTCCGGTCGCGAGCCCGGCCGCGGCCAGACCGCGCTTGATTTCGGCGCTGGTTGGTCGGGCACCTCCGAGCAACGCCGGGCGTGTCGCATTGATGATGACGCGGCCGATCGGGATGCCGAGGCCGTTGAGCTCGCGCATCGCATCCGCGGTCTCCTGGATCGGCATCTCCTCGAGCATCGTGACGATGTGTACCGCGGTCATCGGCGAGCGCAGCACGGCTGCTACACCTTCGCTCTGCGTCTTGATCGGACCGACCTTCGCGAGCCGTGCCGTCTCCGCGGTCACGTTGAGGAACCGGCCGATCCGACCGGTGGGCGGCGCGTCGAGGATCACCGCGTCGTAGACACGGTGTCCGTCGCGCCGCCGCGAAGTGGCCTCCTTCACCTTGCCCGTCAGCAGCACGTCGCGCAGGCCGGGCGCGATAGTGGTGGCGAAGTCGATGGCACCGAATCGCTGCAGCGCGCGACCGGCCAGCCCCAGCTTGTAGAACATGTCCAGGTATTCGAGGAGAGCTTCCTCGGCGTCCACCGCGAGCGCGTGCACCTCGCCGCCGTCCGGTGTGGTGGCCACGCGCCGTTCCGCGTAGGGCAATGGGCCGACGTTGAAGAGCGGCGCGATGCCCTGCCGGCCTTCGACCTCGATGACGAGGGTACGGCGCCCGCCGCCGGCGAGCGCGAGGGCGAGCGCACCCGCAACCGTGGTCTTGCCGGTGCCGCCCTTGCCGGTCACGATGTGCAACCGCGCCTGCCATTCGGGCAAGATCGCACCACGGCCGGTAGAGGTATCCGCCACGAACCCGACTGTAACCGTAGGAGTCGCGACCACGAGCGCTCGGAGTATCCGTCGCGAACCGTCGGTGCGCTCACCACCTAGCCGCGGCGATGGTGGCGAGGGATATCGTGCGCTCCATGCAGAAATGGGAGTACGCCACCGTCCCGCTGCTCGTCCACGCGACGAAGCAGATTCTCGACAACTGGGGCCAGGACGGCTGGGAGCTTGTCGCGGTGATTCCAGGCCCGAACAGCGAGCAACTGGTCGCCTACCTGAAGCGGCCGAAGGAGTCGTCGTGACGGATCCGTACGCTCGCCTTGCCGAACTTGGACTGGAGCTGCCGACCAGTTCACCGCCGCTCGCCGCGTACGTGCCAGCGGTGCGGTCCGGCAATCACGTCTACGTGTCCGGTCAGCTTCCGATGATCGACGGCAAGCTGCCGGCGACGGGCAAGGTCGGCGCGGAGGTGACCGTCGAGGAAGCCAAGCAGCTGGCCGCCCGCTGCGCGCTCAATGGCCTTGCGGTCATCGAGGGCATCGTCGGCCTCGGCCGGGTGCGCCGCGTCGTCAAGGTCACCGGATTCGTCGCCTCGGCGGAGGGATTCACCGGTCAGCCCGGCGTGATCAACGGCGCCTCGGAGCTGTTCGCGTCGGTGTTCGGCGACGCCGGCCAGCACGCCCGCAGCGCCGTTGGAGTCGCGGAGTTGCCGCTCGGCGCGCCCGTCGAGGTCGAGGTTATCGTGGAGGTCGCCGACTAAGCCGGCGCTCGGCATGGACGCCACACGGTGGCATCGCCGTAGCATCGCGGCGACGTACCGCCGGAAACGATCTTGCCAGAAGCGGACAGCGCGCCACGCAGCGGTCCGCACCGGGCGAACCGCCTAACGGTCCGCTGTGTGGCGGTGTCAAGATGGCGCTATGCCGTCTGGGTCTGGGAGCAACGCGTTCGCCTCGCTGCTCCGGGCGCCCAACCCGGGGCCGATGACGCTAGACGGCACGAACACCTGGGTGCTGCGGGGCCTGGGATCCGGAACCGCGATCGTGGTGGATCCGGGGCCGGCGGACGAGGGGCACCTCGCAGCCGTGGCGGCGGCCGGACCCGTCGAGTTGATCGTGCTGACGCATCGGCATCTCGATCACTCCGACGGCGTGGAGCGTCTGCGAGAACTGCTGGACGGCGTACCGGTGGCGGCGGCCGACCCGACGCTGTGCCGTGACGCCGCGCCGCTGACCGATGGCGACCGCATCGACGCTGCCGGCGTCACCATCGAGGTGATCGCCACCCCGGGTCACACGGCGGATTCGGTGTCCTTCGTGGTATCGGCAGGAGTGGATCGGGGCATCTGCACCGGCGACACGATCCTGGGCCGCGGCACCACAGTCGTGGCGTGGCCGGACGGCAACCTTGCCGACTACCTGGCCACGCTCGATCGGCTCGCGCGCTTCGACGGCGTACCCGTTCTCACCGGTCACGGCCCGCTGCTGCCGGACTGCGGCGAGATCGCGCGTGCGTATCGTGCACATCGCGAGGAGCGGATTGTTCAGGTGCGGGCGGCGCTCGCGAACGGCGCGCGGACACCGGCGGACGTGGTCGCGCAGGTCTATCCCGACCTCGAACCGGCGCTGGTGCCTGCGGCGGAATGGACGGTCCGCGCCGCGCTCGCATACCTCGAACACGACACGACCGACGTCGGGGCGATCGGCGATCCGGTGCCGCAGGACTCGACGTGACGTGTCCGGTCTGTGGCACGGTGGCGGTGCCCGGCGCCAACTTCTGCCACAACTGCGGTACGCCGTTGGGGACCACGGCGCCGTTGCCAGCCGCCGAGCGTCGCGTGGTCACCGTGCTCTTCGGAGACCTTTCCGACTTCACCGCGTGGGCCGAGGATCTCGACCCGGAGCGCGTCGGCGCGGTGACCGACCGCGTGACGGCCGCGCTCGCCGGCGCCGTCAAGACGTTCGGCGGCCACGTGGACAAGCTGACCGGCGACGGCATCATGGCGGTGTTCGGGGCGCCGGTCGCGCACGAGGACGATGCCGAGCGCGCCGTGCGCGCCGCGCTGTCGATGCAGCGCGCGGTGCGGCGGGTACTCGACGACGAGCGCGGCGGCAGCGCGCCGGCCGGACTTCGGGTCGGGCTGAACACCGGCGACGTGGTCGCCGGCATCCAGGCAGGCCTCGAATACACGGTGATCGGCGACGCGGTGAACACCGCTGCGCGGTTGGCGGATGCGGCCGCGATCGGCGCCATCTACGCCGGCGAGAGCACCGCAAGCTCGACGCGGCGCGTCGCATCGTGGCGCCAGCTGCGGCCGTTGCGCCTCAAGGGCAAGCGAGCCCCGGTGGACAGCTACGAACTGCTCGGCATGCTGGACGCGCCGGGCACCCGGGCCGGCATGGGCGACGAGGCCCCGTTCGTCGGCCGCGAGGCCGAACTCGCCTGGGTCGCGAGCCGTCTTGCCGAGGTCGACGACCGGGGCGAACCACGCGTGCTGTTGCTGACCGGCGAAGCCGGGCTGGGCAAGACACGGTTCGCCGCGCAGGTCGAGCGGTTCGCGACCGGCTACGACGTGACGTCGCCGCGGTTCGCGGCCGGCGCACGAACGCAGGTGTTGGCGGTCGCATGCGCGGCGTACGGTGACCGGCGCCGGCTCGCGCCGCTGATCGACCTGGTACGGGCCGCGATCGGGGTACGCAGTGATGGCGCGACGGTGACCCGTGCACAGGTCGACGACCGGTTGACCCGGTTGGCGACACGGTTCGGGTGGCCGACGACCGGTGCCATGCGGGCCGCCATCGATCTGCTCACGATGGCGGTCGGTGTGCCCGACCCGGTACGGGAACCGGACGTCACCGGTGTCGCCGATCTAACGGGCGCGGCGGATGGCGACCGGATCGCCGTCGAGTCCGACCTCGACGACGCGGTCGGCGACGACACGCTAGACGACGACACGAGCCGCGACGACTCGATCCGCGACGACGTGCTCGGCGACGCAGCGGATAGCGGTCGTGGCGGCGCCGAACGACCGGACCGAACCGGTGCCGCTCGACGCGACCGAGGCGACCGACGCGACCGAGGCGACCGACGCGCCGCGAGCGGCGCGGAGCGCTTGTCCAATGGGTCGCGATCGGAGCCGCCGAGCGCCGGCCAGGCGCCGTGGGGTGCGGCCGCGCAGCACGAAGGCGTGGACTTCGAGGCCGTACCCAGCGCGGTGGCCATGCTGCTGTCGGCGCTCGCTAGGCAGAGTCCGCTGCTCGTCATCGTGGACGACCTGCACGATGCGCCACCGGAGACGATCGACGCGCTCGGCGCCACGCTGTCCCGACTCGAAGGTGCCGTGCTCGTCCTGCTGCTCGGCCGGCCGGAGCTGGTGCGAACCGCTGGCGCGCTGACCCGGGTCGCGGACGCGGAGGTCGCGAGCCTGCCGGCGCTACGCGGCGCGGACGCCACCCGCCTGTTGTCCACCTACCTCGGTGGTGGCCGCTTGCCGCAGGCCGACTCGGACCGACTGCTCATCACGGCGCAGGGGAACCCGTTCTACCTCGCCGAACTCGTCACGTTGCTGATGGAGCGCGGTGCGCTGACGTCGGCGGAAGTCGGCGCCACCGGATCCGGCAGACCGGCACAGGACGGAGGATCTGCACGAGGCGGATCGCCGGCAGCGGCCGGAACCGTCTGGCGACTCACGGCTGGCTCGCTCGGCGGTCGGCTCCTGTCGCGCGACCTCGCCGCCGTACTCGCCGCGCGAATCGATGCGCTACCCGGTGACCCGCGTGCCGTGCTGCGCGACGCCGCGGTGGTCGGCGACACCGTGCCGGCCGGTGCGCTCGAGGCGTTGCGCGAGCGCCGCGGTGGCCGCCCCGGTCGGGCGAGTGCGGCCGCGGTCGAGGATTTCGAACGCGCCGTCGAGGAGTTGCTGTCGCGTCGCATGCTGCGTCGAGTGCGAGGTGGGTACGCCTTCGTGACGCCGCTGCTGCGCGAGGCCGCCTACGCCGGCATCGGCAAGGCGGATCTCGCGGACCGGCACGCGTTCCTGGCCGAGTGGGCCGGCACGACACCGCCGCCGGATCGAATGCCCGCGGCGACCGCGGATGCGTTCATCGCCGAACACGTGGAACGTGCTGAGACTCTCGCGAACGCGGTCGGGCTGCGGCCCGATTCGCCGGCGCGATCGGTGTGCCCGCTTGGCATCGCGGCGCTCGGGCGCTCGGCTCGGCGCGCCATCACATCGGGGGAGCCGGCGCAGGCGGTGCGCTACGCCGAGCGAGCGGCCGCGCTCACCGCCGGCGGCTTGCCACTGGCCGACCGACTTGTCTACGCCCGTGCGCTGCTCCAGCTCGGCCGGCCGGACAGCGCACTGGAGCAGGCGGAGAAGCTGATCGCGGACGCCGGCGACGACGACTACCACCGCGCCTGCGCGTTGCTGCTCGCCGGACGGGCGTATCGGCTCAAGGGCGACGGCACACGCGCGTTGTCGAGTTGGCACGAGGCGCTCGACGTCGGCACCGCGAGCAGTCACCCGAATGTCCGCGCCGAGGCGATGCGACGGCTCGGGATGGCCGACTTCCTTGGCGGCCACCTGGCCGAGGCGGGTAGCTGGATGGCGCAGGCCTATCGGGTCGCGCTCGACGACGGCGACTCGCGCAGTCAGGCGTGGTCACTACAGGACCTGGCGTGGGTCGCGACCACCCGCGGCGACTTCGCCGGTGCGGACGCGACGCTCGCCGTTGCGGCGCGCCTGTTCGCCCAGCGGCACGATCCGGTTGGTCGCGCGTGGCTGCGTGGTACGACCGCGTTCGCGCGCCTGCTCGCCGGCCGCCTCACCGAGGCGCGACGGCTCGCGCAGGTGTTCCTGCCGTTCGGTGAGCGGGTCGGCGACCAATGGGCGGTCGCCACGCTTCGTGCCGTGGACGCATACGCGGCGGCCGAACTCGGCGATCTCGCGAACGCCGACCGGTCGGCCAGGCGCGCGTACGGCGACTTCGCGGCGACCTCGGACGACTGGGGACGGGGCTTCGCATTAGTGGTACGCGGCATCATCGCGCGCGGACTCGCGGAGTCCGAGCATGCGCTGGACCTGCTTTCCGAGGCGCTCGAATACGGCGACCGCACCGGCCATCCGTTGCTTGTCGGCATGTCGCGCACCATCCGCGGCTTCGTCCAACTCGATCGCGGCGACGCGGCGGCGGCGGAGGCGGACGCGCGCGCGGTGCTGAACGCGGCCGGCGCGCACAACGTGTTGGACGCCGCGCGGGTCGGACCGCGCGTGTTGCTGGGGCTGGCCCGGCTCGCGACGGGCGACGTGGATACCGCGCTGCAACACCTCGAACCGGCGGCGTACGCCAGCGAAGAACCGTCCATGTTGCTCGCACGTAGGCACGCGGTGGCCGCCTATGCGGCGGCGCTCATCGCGGCAGATCGGATTGACGAGGCCGTCGAGTGGGCCGGCCGGGCATTGCTCGCGCCGGGCGAGGATGCTCGCAGCCACGGCGCTGCCCACCGAGTGCTCGCGCGTGCGCTCGCGCGTGCCGGTTCGCTCGATGCCGCTCGCATCGCTGCGGGTGAAGCGGTGAAGTCTGCGTACGCTACGGAACAGCGCAGCGAACGGGCGGCGAGCGATGATCTTCTCCGCGCGCTCACCCAGGCGGCCGGCGACGAGGTGGCGCTCACCGGGGTGCCCGGCGACGGGGCTGCCGACGACGAGGCGGCGGGTCACCAAAGTGTGACCGGGCTACGTTAGTTTCGTAGCCGTGGACGCTCCCGCGCAGTCACCTCGACTGCCCATCGTGCCGGGACTGACTGGCCTGACGGTGCTCGCGCGCGGCGGATACGCGACCGTCTACCGAGCTCGGCAGGAGTCGGTTGGTCGACCGGTCGCAGTGAAGGTGGAGCACAGCACGCTCGATGACGAACGCGATCAACGACGGTTCCTTCGCGAGGCGCACGCCGCCGGCGAGATGTCGGGTCACCCGCACGTGGTCGATCTGTTCGACGCGGGTGTGACGGCCGACGGGCATCCGTACCTGATCATGGAGCTGTGCGCTGGAACGTACGCCGAGCGCATGGTGGTCGCCCCTCTGCAACCAGTCGAGGTACGCGATGTCGGCGTCAAGATTGCCGATGCGCTTTCCGACGCACACGCGCGCGGCGTGCTGCACCGTGACGTGAAGCCGGCCAACATCCTCTACTCCCGGTTCGGTGAACCGGCGCTCGCCGACTTCGGACTTGCCGTGCTGTCCGAGACGCGCGAGACGTCATACGCGATGGACGTGCTGACGCCGGCGTACGCGGCGCCGGAGCTGTTCCGCTACGGTACGAAGCCGTCCGCCGCGGCCGATGTCTACTCGCTGTGCGCGTCGCTCTACGCGATGCTCCGCGGCCGGCCACCGCGCTGGTCGGACGACAGCATGCCGAGCGTGCGTACCCTCATCGAGCTGTTCGACCAGCCGATCCCCGACGTATCCGGGGTTGGCAAGGTCCTCCTCGATGTGTTGCGCACCGGCATGACCAACGAGGTCGCGCTGCGACCGACGGCGGACCGAGTGCGCGACGCCCTCGATGCGCTACCCGAAGAGTCGCTCGGCACCGCGACGACATCCGTGTTCACGGTCAACCCCCGCGATGGCGACGACGACACGCCCACCGTCGCCTGGCACCCAACAGCTCAACCCTGACGGAACCACGTTCAGGGACGGTGCGCCGACCAACGGTCCAGGCGCTTGAGCTAGCGAAGAGTGCGCCGACCGAAAGTCCAGGCGCTTTGGCTAGTAATCAATAACTCTTTTCTTGGCCGAGCACGTGTTGCGCGACGAAGCTCAGAATCATCTCGCGAGACACTGGCGCGATGCGTCCGGCTCGTACGCCGCCGAGCAGCGTTGCGACGCCGTACTCGGTCGTCATGCCGTTGCCGCCGTGCACCTGGATGGCGGTGTCCACGGCAAGCGTCGCGGCCTCCGAGGACGCGTATTTCGCGATGTTGGCCGCGACACCCGCCTCGACGTCTCGGCCGGCGTCGTAAAGTGCCGCGGCCCGGTAGATCGCCATCTTCGCCAGATCCACCTGGATCTGCGCATGCGCAAGCGGATGCGCCACGCCCTGATGGCTGCCGATCGTGCGGCCCCACACCGACCGGCTCGCCGCGTAGGACGCGGCTCGGGACAACGCGTAGCGTCCGGTGCCCATGCCCATCGCGGCCACCGTGATGCGCTCGGGGTTCAGCCCGGAAAACAGCGCCGGCAGGCCGGTCGTAAGGTCGCCAACGAGCGCATCGGCCGGCAGGCGTACGTCGTCGAGGTAGAGCAGCCACTGGTTCTCTGGCGACACGATCTCCATGTCGAGCCGTGACTTTTCGAGGCCGGGCGCGTCGGTCGGCACGATGAACAGCGCTGGCGCGAGCCGGCCGGTCGCTTCGTCGGCGAACCGCGCCACGACGAGGACGAACTCGGCCTCGTCCACACCGGAGATGAAGCACTTCCGACCGGTCAGCACCCACTGTGACCCGTCGCGGCGCGCGGTAGTGCCGAGCCGATGGAAGTTCGATCCGGCCTCCGGCTCGGTGATCGCGAAGACGATCGTCGTCGTACCGTCTGCGAGGCCCGGCAGAAACCGTGCGCGTTGGTCGGGCGTGCCGTGCTTGGCAAGGATCGTGCCGGCGATTGCTGGCGACACCACGAGCAACAGCAGCGGGCAGCCGGCGGCGGCAAGTTCCTCGCACACGATGGCAAGCTCGGTGATCCCGCCACCGCCACCGCCATATTCGGTCGGGACGCTGACGCCCAGGTAGCCGAGCTTGCCCGCGTCCGCCCACAGCTCGGTCGCGTGTTCGCCCGACTTCGCCTTTGCCACGTAATACGAGTGGCCGTATTTCGCGCCCAACGCCGCGACCGCACTCCGCAGCGCGGCTTGTTCGGGCGTTTCGTCGATCGAGGTCATGAGGGGTGACCTTTCGTTCGAGCTAGCGCTCGGCCTGGTGCGCCGCGGGGCGTCGTGCGGAGGCGGCGCGCTCGCCGCGGGCGGCGGGCGACCGGCGACGGCCGGGTGCCGGTGCGGGTACCGCGTCGTCTGGTTGGATGACGGCGAGGATGGCACCGGTGTCGACCTGTGCCCCGGCGGCGACCGGAAGCTCCGCCACCACGCCGGACGACGGTGCGTGGACGGGATGCTCGAGCTTCATCGCCTCCACGGTGAGCAGCAGGTCGCCGCTCGTGACACGTTGGCCGGGCGTGACGACGACGCGACCGACCGCGCCGGGCAGTGGTGCGACGAGTGAGCCCTCGGCGAGGTCCGGCCGTGGCTCGGGGAACCGCGGCAACTCGACGAGCGTGATCGAGCCCTCGGTCGAGTCCACATAGGACACGTGGCCGACGGTGTGCACGTCGAAGTCGACCCGAATGCCGGTCACGTCGAGGCTGACGCGCTCGGCCGTCGCGGCCACGACTTCGACCGGCGGTTCGGGCTCCGGCCCAGCAAGATCGAGGATGCCCGGCGCGCCCGCGCCGCCGCGCTCGGCGCGTCGCACCGACCACGCGACAAGGTTGCCGGAGCGGTCGAACTGGTATGACACCTCGACCGAACCGCCCGGCCCCTGGTATCCGACAAGCTGCGGTACGCCGCCGACGTTGCGCCACCCGATCGGTACGCGCGGGCCGGCCGATACCTCATGCCGGGCGGCCGCGCCAGCGAGTGCCGCGGCGAGACACGACAGCTTCGCCGACTCGGTGGACGACACGAGAGGCGCGAACACGTCGGGGTGGCGCTCGAGGAAGCCGATGTCGATCTGGCCGGACCGGAACGACGTGTGACGCAGCACCTGTACGAGCAGGTCGCGGTTGGTCACGACGCCGTGGATGTGTGCGCGCGCCAGGGTCGAGGCGAGCAGTCGCGCGGCTTCGCCGCGAGTCGGTGCCCACGCGATGACCTTCGCCAGCAGCGGGTCGTAGTGCACGCCGACCTGAGTGCCGGTCTCGACACCGGAATCTAGCCGGAGTCCCGGCGCGATCAACGGGCGGAACTCGCCCGAGATGCCGGGGATGTGGAACCGGTGCAGCGTGCCGGTGGATGGCAACCAGGCGTTCGACGGGTCTTCGGCGTAGAGGCGTGCCTCGATCGCGTGGCCGCGCAACGGCGGCGCGCCGTCGTAGGGGAGAACGCCACCCTCGGCGACCAGTAGCTGCAGCCGTACGAGGTCGAGCATGCCGACCACGCATTCGGTGACGCCGTGCTCCACCTGCAGCCGCGTGTTCATTTCGAGGAAGAAGTAGTCGCCGTTCGGCGCGACGATGAATTCGACAGTGCCCGCGCCGACGTAGTCGATCGCACGAGCGACCGAGGTCGCCGCGTCGCACAGCTGGCCGCGCAGCTTCTGCGACACCATCGGCGACGGGGTCTCTTCGATGATCTTCTGGTGCCGGCGCTGGATGGAGCATTCGCGCTCGCCGAACGTGACGACATTGCCATCGCCGTCGGCCATCAATTGAACCTCGATGTGCCGAGCGCGGTCGACATACGGCTCACAGAACACCGTGCCGTCGCCGAACGCGGCCAGCGCCTCGTGGCTTGCCGACTCGAGCGCGTCGGGCAGTGCCGACGGGTCAAGCACGAAGCGCATGCCTCGGCCGCCACCGCCGGCCGACGCCTTGACCATCACCGGGAATGATTCAACGTCCAACGGGTGCGTCCAGGTCGGCAGCGTCGGCACGCCGGCTTGCGCGACGCGCTTCTTCGCGTCGAGCTTCGCACCCATCGCGGCGATGACCTTCGCGGGCGGCCCGATCCACGTCAGCCCGGCGGTGGCGACCGCCGCCGCGAAGTCGGCCCGCTCGGAGAGGAATCCGTAGCCCGGGTGCACGGCGTCCGCGCCGGCCTTCCGGGCCGCGTTCACGATCAGATCGCCCCGCAGGTACGTCGCAGTCGGCGCGCTGCCGGGCAGCCGTACGGCGTAGTCCGCCTCGGACACGTACGGCAGGTCGGCATCGGCGTCGGAGTAGACCGCAACCGTCTCGATGCCCATCGCGCGACACGTGGCGAAGATGCGGCGGGCGATCTCGCCACGGTTGGCGACCAGCAGCCTGCGGATCATCTCGAGAGCTCCTTAGAACCTGAATACACCGTAGGTGCGCGTGCCCTCGACCGGGCCACTGTGGATCGCGGACAGACAGATGCCGAGCACGGTACGCGTGTCTCGCGGGTCGATGACGCCATCGTCGTAAAGGCGACCGGAGAGGAATAGCGCGGCCGATTGCTCCTCGATCTGACTCGTCACTGCGAGCTTCATCGCCTCGTCCGAGTCGGCATCGAAGTCGCGTCCGGCCGCGGTCGCCGCCTGCTTGCCGATGATCGACAGCACGCCGGCCAACTGAGGCCCACCCATCACGGCGGATCTCGCATTCGGCCAGGCGAAGAGGAAACGCGGCTCGAAGGCACGCCCGCACATGCCGTAGTTTCCGGCGCCGTACGACGCCCCGATGTTCACGGTCAGGTGCGGGACATGCGAGTTCGCCACCGCGTTGATCATCTGTGCGCCGTGCTTGATGATGCCGTCCTGCTCGTACTTTGCCCCGACCATGTAGCCGGTGGTGTTCTGCAGGAACACGAGTGGCGTATCGGCCGCGTTCGCAAGCTGGATGAACTGCGCCGCCTTCTGGGACTCGGCGCTGAACAGCACGCCGCGCGAATTCGCCAGTACGCCGATCGGATAGCCATGCAGTTGTGCCCACCCGGTCACCAGCGAGGTGCCGTAGAGCGGCTTGAACTCGTCGAAGTCGCTGCCGTCCACGACGCGCGCCACGATCTCGCGGGGGTCGAACGGATTGCGCAGGTCGGCGCTCGGGATGCCGAGCAACTCCTCGGCGTCGTATTTCGGTTCCGGCGCGATGAGCGCGCGGGGGCCCGACCCGAGCTTCCGCCAGTTGAGCCGCGCCACCGTGCGGCGCGCGAGGCGGATCGCGTCGCGCTCGTCGACGGCGAGGTAGTCCGCGAGACCGGACCTGGTCGCGTGCATCTCGGCGCCACCGAGCGACTCGTCGTCGGTGTCCTCGCCGGTGGCCATCTTGACAAGCGGCGGACCCGCGAGATAGACGCTCGCCTGGTTCTTGACGAAGATCGTGTGGTCGGACATGCCCGGCAGGTAGGCGCCGCCAGCGGTGGCGTTGCCGAACACCACCGCGATGGTGGGCAGGCGCTCGGAACTCGCGCGGGTGAGGTCGCGGAAGATCCGGCCGCCCGGAATGAAGATCTGGGCCTGCGTCGGCAGATCCGCGCCGCCGGACTCGACGAGGTTGATGACCGGCAGCCGGTTGGTCGCCGCGATTTGCGCGAGCCGGTTGCTCTTGCGCAGCGTGAACGGGTTCACGCTGCCACCGCGGACGGTCGGATCGTTCGCGATGATCATGCATTCGACACCCTCGACGATGCCGATGCCACCGATCACGCTGGCGCCGATCGGGAAGTCGGTGGCGAACGCGGCGACCGCGCACAGCTCCAGGAACGCCGTGTCCCGGTCGATGAGCAACTCGATGCGCTCGCGAGGCAGGAGGCGGCCACGCGAACGATGGCGGGCCACGTACTTCTCGCCGCCGCCGGCACGCGCCCCATCGAGCGCCTCTTCCAGCTCGGTGAGGCGCTCGAGCATCGCGGTGCGGTTCTCCGCGTACGACGGAGACTGCGGGTCGAGCGCGCTAGCAAGGATCGGCATGGTCTCGTCCTTCGACGTGTCGGAGCATCGGCTGTGCAACGCCGGGTGAGCGGGGGATGCGCGATGAGCGTCGAATGCCGGTGCCATCTGGCGTAACGAGCCGCCACCGGCGTCGACACGCCGGGAGCGAACCGGCATCGAATCGTGACGATGCGGGTGTGGTCGCCCCGGTCACGTCGGGCCTTCCGGCTCGACGTGTCGACTCGTCAACACGTCCGTGAGGTGCCGGTTCCAGCCGTGCAACACCGCCCGACGCCGCTGCGAGTCGTCGCTGAGGAGATTCGCG
>DATFRR010000303.1:0-6685 GCA_035263025.1 Micromonosporaceae bacterium | reverse complement strand
CAGCGCCGGCATGCCGGCCAGCATGGCGGCGTGCGGCGACCGCGTACGCCACACGGCCAGCACCGCGACCGCCGCGGCGATCAGCGGTGCGGCAGCCGATCTGATCCCGACTGCCGTCGTCGCGCCGGCGATGCCGGTGGTTGCGAGCGCCGCCAACGCGGCGGGGGCGACCAGCGCGGACAACTGTTCCAGGCGCCTCGGAATCCGGATGCGGTCGGCCGCGGTGACCATGCTGATCCGCAGCACGAAGCTGCCGATGCCGGCCAGGGCGATGACAGTCCAGGCGTTCATTTCGCGATCTCCTTTGCCAGTGGCCGGTTCGCCGGTGTCTTGGTGGCCAGTGTCTTGGTGGCCAGTGTCTTGGTGGCCGCCGTGGCGCCCGCCTCCGTGCGGTTGACCTGCACGATGCCGGCGGCCAATCCGGCCACGATTCCGACCGCGAGGCCCAGGTGCATGGGTACGGTCAGCGCGAGCGCCGCAACCGCCGCCGAGGTCAGGGCAGCGCGGCGCGGCGCGGCCTGCGTGAGCCGAGGGACGACCTGGCCGATCAGATACAGCGGTACGAGGAAGTCAAGGTGGAGCGCGGGCGGCAATCCGGCGCCGAGCGTGGCACCGGCAGCGATCGCGGCCAGCCAGCTCAGCCACAGCGCGACTGCGGCACCGAAGTAGTGGACGTGTGCCGCGCGACGGTCGCCCGGCTGCTCGTACCGCTGGATCCCGACCGCGTAGGACGGGTCGACGAGCAGGTATCCGGCGAGTACCCGCCACCACAGCGGCGTACCGCGCCAGTGCGGCATCATGCCCGCCGAATACAACATCAGCCGGACGTTGATGATGAGCACGGTGGCGATCACCGCGGCGGGTGCGGCGCCTGTGTTCAGCATCTGAATTGCGGTGAGCTGTGCGCTGCCGGCGAAGATCGTCGGCCCGGTCAGCCAGCCCGCGAACGTTGGTAGGTGCGACTGAGCGGCCGTGACACCGATCACCAGCCCGAACGGTGCGGTAGCCACGATGCCCGGCACCATCGCGCGAGCGCCGGCCAGGACGTCGTGACGGTAGGCGGTCAAGCTGATCATCTTCGTTCATCCCTTGTGCTGCTGGTCGGTCCGTTAAGACCACGGTCGGTCAAGGTCGGCGCGCAGACTTGGAGGCGGGATGGAGATGATCAGTAGACCTGGTGCAGGTGACGGCGTTGATCTTGGTATTCGACGGTGGCGAACTGGACCTCGACCGGTATGAGCTGCGCCGTGACGGGACGGCGATGCCGGTCGAACCACAGGTCTTCGACGTCCTGGCGGTGCTGCTCCGGGAGCGCCGACGCGTGGTGCCCAAGGGCGAGCTGTTGGACGTGGTGTGGGGCGACCGATTCGTCAGCGAGTCCGCGCTGACCAGCCGCGTGAAGGCGGCGCGTCAGGCGATCGGCGACGACGGGCACACGCAGCGGCTGATCCGGACCGTTCACGGGCGCGGTTATCAGTTCGTCGGCGAGGTCGTGGAGCGGCGATCCGAGGACGGTGCGCCATCCGGTACGCCGCCCGGACAGCAGATCCGGTTTTGCACGACCACGGACGGCACCCGGCTGGCGTACGCGACGATTGGCGCCGGACCACCACTCGTGAAGGCGGCGAACTGGCTGAGTCACCTCGACTACGACTGGCACAGCACGGTGTGGCGACACTGGCTGATCGAGCTGTCCCGACGGTTTCGGCTCATCCGCTACGACGAGCGGGGGTGCGGACTGTCCGATTGGGACGTTCCGAGTTTCACGTTCGACGAGTGGGTCGACGACCTCGAGGCGGTTGTGGACGCCGCCGGCGTCGACAGGTTCCCGCTGCTGGGCATCTCGCAGGGTGGGCCGGTCGCCATCGCGTACGCGGCCCGTCACCCCGATCGGGTCAGTCATCTCGTACTGCTCGGCGCCTACGCCCAGGGCCGCCGAGTGCGCGCCACCACGCAACCGGAGCGGGAGCTCGCCGAGGCGCGCGTCGATTTGGTACGACTCGGCTGGGGCCGACCCGATCCGACGTACCGGCAGACGTTCGTGGCCCGCTTCCTGCCGGAGGCTACCCAGGAACAGTGGCGGGACTTCGACGAGTTGCAGCGCCGCTCGACATCGCCGGAGAATGCCTGGCGCTTCGTCGACGCGTTCGCGAACATCGACGTCGCCGAGGTTGCCGCGAGCGTGACGGTGCCAACTCTCATCCTGTGTGCGCGCCGCGAACCGGACAACAACTTCGAGCAATCGAGGCTGCTGGCCACGCTGATCGCGGGCAGCCGGCTGGTTCCGCTGGACAGCGCCAACCATCTGCTGCCCCGGCAGGATCCGGCGTGGCCACAGTTCCTCGCCGCGGTCGACGACTTCCTCGGCGTAGCTCCGGCCGCCCACGGGTAGCAACCGCGCCGTCAGCGCGAAACGCGCACGCGATGCCGGCCAAGGGTCGCGCGGGGTCGCGCGACTCGGCCGTGTCTGATGGAATTCGGCGATGGTCGATGTGCGTGCCACGGCGACGGGGGTGCTCGCCGCGGCCGTGCTGATCCTCACCTTCGGGTGCGTGTCGTGCGGTGCTTCGTCACCAGGGGACACGACGACGTCGGCCTGGATGAACGGGATGGGGGTCAGCGGCACCAAGGGCGTCACGGTCGGCACAGATGGCCGCACGCTCTCCATCGACGTGCTCGTGCCGGCAGCCCAACCGCCACGCACCTGCGTGCGCAACCTGGCTGCGCGCATCCAGGACTTCTCGGCGCAGTCGGTGCTGGTAGAAGTGACCGAGGATGTCGCTACCGATCCGGCCTGCCGGCGCGAGGCGGTGGCAACCGTAAAGATCACACTGCCGCAGCCGCTGGGCAAGCGCTCCGTGACGGTCGACAACGACAGCGACGCGATGTTCATCGCCGATGGCCCGCTCGGCACCCCGCTTCGGCACTGCGGCGACGAGGGCTGCCACCCGAAGCCGGCGTCCTGCGACGCCGCCTCGACCACGTTGGCCGCGCGCGGCACCGATATCCAGCAGCCCGTCACACCAACGGTCCGGGCCTGCGATGGCACGTGGCTCGTGATGGACCTTTCGTACACGGGTGCCCCGGCCTGCGAAGGCAGAGTCCCAGCCTCTCCGCTGCCGGCACCCTCCGGGACGGTCCCGCCCGAGCCGGGCACGTGCCCGTCGTACTCGTCGACGGTGATTCGCTACTTCTACCGCGCCTCGCCGGTGGGTTGGATGGCGATCGGCTTGACCCGGACCGGTGGCTGCGCCGACGTCTTACGGGCGGAGCCGAAGTTTCCGGTGGAGCTGTGTCGCAGTCTCCCGCCGCCCGGCTGATGCCGCGCGTGGGTCGGGACCGCGTCGCCAACACCCACAGATACTGGCGGGATCCCGCCACTAGACACTGTTGACACCGTTGACCTGCCCATGGGTGTCAAGGTCAATTCGCTGTCATCAATGTGACAGAAGTCGATCATAAAGATCGGGTTGTGATCTTTATTGACGACCGACGATGCTGGGTTGTAACGGGGAATCAGCCATGGGGGACCAGACACGTCACACCCGGCCGCCTACCGGCAAATGGGCGGCGACATCGCGATCTTGTGGCAATCGAGGGGTCCGAGATGAAGGTTCCCGCGGTCAGTCTTGGTGTGATCCTTCTCGGCGTCGGCATCTTCGCACCGAGCGTGGTGGTGGCTGCCCGTCAAGCGCCGCCGGGCAGCATCGGCATGACCCATGAGGGCTTCAGCACGAAGACCGTCACGATTCATCGCGGTCAGACCCTCACGTTCGTCAACAGCTCCGGCTTTCTCCACGTCATCGGTCCCGGCGATGACGGCCGCCTCACCACCGAACCGAACACACCGCAGCTGACCAAGGACGGCGCGTTTCTGTCCGAACAGAATCAGACCTTCACCACGGCGCCCTGGAACACGCCAGGCACCTACCACCTGACCTGCTCGCTGCACCCCGAGATGAACCTCACGGTCGTCGTCACGAAGTAGCGGGCAACGATTCCGGCCACCGCCGGTCGCCGGTTCCCGTTGGTCCCCCCGGGGAGGAGGTTCGCAATGTCGGCATTCGTCAGCACGGTCAAGCACGTGCGGTACGCGATGGGCTCGCTCACCGCAGTCCTGTTCGCGGCGTGCGCAGGCGGCTCCTGAGCCTCCCGGCACCCGCGCCGTCCGTCGGCGCGGGTGCCGTCGCACCTGGTGCCAGCGTCGGCCCGACCCGCGCAGCATGCGTCCGACGCACATCGCCATCGACGCATATCGCCACCACAGAGGACCGTCTAACCGCGCGGAGGACCTGTGTTCGAGACCGGCGTTCGGCAGTTTCGACTTGCGATGTCGATGACGTGGGGACGACGTATCAACACCGATGTATTGGGCGCGATGGTCGCCGATGCCCTTGCCACGCTCGCCGAGTTCGGTGAGCCGGGCGCGGACGTCGCGCAGCTCGTCGACGGACCATTCGCCGACCCGGCCGTCCGCCGCGACTTCACCGACCGGGCGATACGTCGCACCGCGAAGCGGCTGGCCACGCGCTCACCTTGGTTCGAAGCCCGGTTCAGCGCCGCCGGCATCGAACCGGCGAAGCTCGATGCCGATTCGGTGCGCCGCGTCCCGGTCATGACGAAGGCCGACCTCACCGCGCACGGCCGGGAATTGCTCTGTGGCGATGCGCCAACGATGTCGACGCGTACGACGGGCTCGACGGGCCGGCCCGCCGAGGTGTTGATGTCGCGCTACGAGGCGGAACTGTGGCCGGCGCTCGCCGCACTGTCCGGCTTGCTGCGCGACGAGATCCGGCCGACGGATGTGATGGCCGTGTGCATCAGCTCGCGCGCGACGGCGGCGGTGCAGCAGAACATCTCGGTCTGCCGCCACGTGGGCGCGCAGGTTCGCGTGATCGGCGTGATCCCGCCGGACGAGGCGTTGGACGCACTGCTCGGTCCGGCCGGTGCGACGCTGCTCGCCACGTACCCGTCATATCTCGCGGTCCTTGTCACCGCGGCGCGCAACCGCGGTCTCGGCCCGGCCGACTTCCGATTGCGCCGCGTCGATGTCGGCGGTGAGGTGCTCTCACCGGCACTCGCCGCGGCCGCGCGTGCGACGCTCGGCGCCGCGCTGGTCAACGACACGTTCGCGATGACAGAGGTGCTTCCGGTCAGCGGCCGGTCGTGCTCCGCGGGCCACTTGCACCACGACCTCAACACCGGGCTCGTCGAGGTCATCGCGCTCGAGTCGGGCGAGCCCGCGAAGCCAGGTGAGCTGGGTACGGCGGTGATCACGCCGTATTTCCCCTACCGCGAGTGCATGCCGGTGTTCCGCTACGACACCCGCGACCTGGTCTCGCCGATCGCGCCGGAGAATCTCGCGTGCGAACTCGCTGCCGTGCCCGCCACCTCCGCGATTCTCGGCAAGGCCAGTGATCTGCTGGTCACGCCGTCCGGCCGATCGCTGCATCCACGCGCGATCATCGAGGCGCTCGAGTCGCTGCCGACCGATCCGTGGCCGGTGCGCTATCGCGCCGATGTCGCCGACGAGCGGTTCGTGCTGACCATCGACACGAGTACGGCGGGCGGGCTCGACGCCGACGGCGTGATGCGACACCTCGCCGAGCGCGGGGTCGACGCGGACATCCGGGTGATACCCGCGGCCGAGGCGGGCACTCTGCGTCGCGTCCGCGCCGACCTGTCAGAGACGACATTCATGCAACCGAGCACCCTGGTCGGGGTCGGAGGCTAACGATGGTGGATCTGCTCGTTCCTCAAACGATCATGCAGCTCGTGGTCGTCCTCGTCGGCGCGATGGCGACATGCGCGGCATCGCTCGTCTACATCGGCCGCGTGCGTCTGGAGCGGCCCGCCATCGGGGTATTCAACGGCCGCGACGTCGTGGTGCTCTTCGTATTCATCGTTACGCTGCCGGTGCTCTACCTCGTTCTGCCGCACGCGGCACTGACGACATTCCTGATCCTGACGTTCGTCGCGTCGCTGTCGATCGGATACCGTCCCGTCGTGCCGCGAGCGGTGCTGTGGCTCGCGATCGGCGGGCTGCTCGGGTTCAACGTCTACATCGCGCGAACCATGCTGGGCACGGTCACCGGCTGGCAGTTGTATTGGGCGGAGACGAGTGTCGTCGTGCTGCTCGGCGCGACCGCGGTCGCGAACCTCTACGTACAGGGCGGCATGCAACTGCGCCACGTCGCCTGGTTCGCGTTCGGGCTCGGCTTCTACGACGTGACGTTCAGCGTGATCATCCCGTTGACTCCGAAGCTCGCGGACGCGTTCATCGGCTATCCGCTGGACCCCTCGATCGGCATGCGCGTCGGCATCCTCAACGCGAACATCGGCATCGGCGACCTACTGGTCTACTCGCTGTTCGTGATCGCCGCGTACAAGGCGTACGGGCGGCGGGCCGCAACCGTCGGTGTCGGACTCGTCGCGGTGTTCGGCGCGACCCTTCCAGCACTCGCGCCGCTGATCCTGGAAGCGGTCACCCGCGGCAACGCGAACGCGGTCGTGCCAGCACAGGCATTCTTCGGCATTCCCGCGTTGATCACGTACCTGTTGCTGCACCGGCACTACGGCCGCGAGCGTACGACACGCGAGTTCCTCGCCGCGATCGATGCCAAGCGCGCTCGTACGACGGTGCCGGTCTCGCCGGCGCCACAGGGCTCGTCGCCGACGGTTACAG
>DATFRR010000302.1:0-16229 GCA_035263025.1 Micromonosporaceae bacterium | reverse complement strand
CGTGTAGTAGCCGAGATTCGCGTCCACGTTGTAGGCGCCCGGCTTGAACAACACCGCGTAGCGACTCGTGCCGAACTGGTTGCTCGCCTGCTCGGCGAATAGCGCGTCGAACCGCGCCTGAATGTCGGCGGCCGGCGTGCTCGCGTCGAACACGAACACGTTCGGCCCGAAGTCCGGCGCGGTCGTGCCACCGACATCGGCTCCGATCTTGTCGACACTGGCGGGCGGTGCGGTGCGACCGGTCGATGCGCTCGCGGCGCCCGGCAGCGCGACCTCCGTGGCGACGACGCCTGCGGTGACCGCGGCCACCGCCAACACACCCCGTCGCGAGATTGAGCCGGCCGCCGTGTCAGCGCCGTTGCGGTTGGGCTTGGAGACTTGTGAAGCGGTACGAAATTGATCGGTACGAGACATCGACCCGCCTTCCGACGCGTGGGCCCGACGGACCCACCGCCCCGCGACGCTGCGGCATGAGATAGGCGGCCGGCGAATTGTCGAGTCCCGAGAAAAGTGGTCGATATGTTTCTACCCGTCGATGCGTCGCCGCGCCAGACCAGTTGCCCCTTGGCGTTGGCGCAACCGTGCTACGCGGCCTGGCTGACCGACGACATGTTGAAGTCCGGCACTCGTACGGCCGGCATCGCGGTCCGGTTGAAATACTCGCCGAACTCCCGACCGAGGCAACGCTCGGTTCGGCCGACCTCACCAAGCCGGCGGAACAGCTCGACCGGCGACTCGTTGAACCGGAAGTTGTTCACTGCTCCGGTCACTTCACCATGCTCGACCAGATAGACGCCGTCCCGTGTGAGTCCGGTCAGCAACAGCGTCTGCGGGTCGACCGGTCGGACATACCAGATGCACGTCAACAGCAACGCGCGCTCGGTCGACGCGATCATGTCGTCGAGTGACGCGCCGCTCCCGCCGGTCGTCGCGCGCATCGTGAGGTTGTCGATATAAGGCGCCACCGGAAGCCCGGTCTGACGCGACATGTAACGCGTCGCGATCAGGGTGGTCAGCACGCCGTCCTTGATCCACTCGGTCGGTGTCAGGCTGAGTCCGTCGTCGAAGACCGACTCGATCTCGTTGTTGGCGTGTGCCATCACGAACGGGGCGCAGACCATCCCCGCAGCGTGCGGGTCGCTGTCGACGGTCACCCGTCGGTCGCCACACAACTGGTCGCCCACGCGGGTGCCGCCGCCCGGCCGGCTGTAGACCGAGCGCCCGTCGTGGGCGTCGCGCGCCGACCCACCCACGAAATGCCCGAACGTGATGAAGTCCGCGATCGCGTCCGGTGGCAGCAACGTCTCGTACCGTCCGGCGGGCAGCTCCACACGACGCTTGGCCCAGTCAAGTCGGGTGGCCAGCCGGTCGTTCATGGTGACCGCGTTGACGTCGGTGAAGTCGTCGGTCGCCACGCCCACATACGCCGACCGAGCGAAATCGGCGGACTTTGCATTCAGCTGCATGGTTCCGGTCGGCTGCGCATGGCGGCGGCGCAGTCCGGTCGAGGTGCCGAGATAGGTCGTCTTCATCTCGTGCTCGGCGTAGCCGAACAGCAGCGTGCCCGCCGACCGCGCGGCATCGAAAGCCTCGCCGAGCTGCACGGCGACATCCGTGAACACGCCAATAGACGTGTGGGCGACCGGCTCGGCGAAATCGGCACCGGCGTCGCCGGCGATCAGCGGCGCGGCATCCGGTGCCGGACCCGCGTTCCTGGCCGCCATCTCGCTCGCGGCCACCAGGTCGGCAATGGTGTCCTCGTCGGTGCCGGCGCGGGTGAGCACGCCGACCGCGGTGCCGGCCTGCGCCGAGACGGTCGATATCACGGTCACGCGACGGCCCTGCGTCTGGCCGTTGGTGGTCAGCGTGTTGTTCGCCCAGCGGATATTCGCGCGATCCGCCTCCTCGACCAGCACGATGCACCCGTCGGCCGTCGACCGGTCCAGTGCGCGTTCGACAAGCTCCTGCGGGGTCATGCGCCGGCCTCCGAGACGGTGTTGAGGATTCGTACGCCCCGGAACAGGGCGGATGGCGCGCCGTGACTGACCGGCGCGACCTGGCCAGGTTGCCCCTTGCCGCACGTGAACGAACCGCTCAGCAGATAGGTTTGCGGTCCGCCGACCGCCTCCATCGATCCCCAGAAGTCGGTGGTCGTCGCTTGGTAGGCGAAGTCCTTGACCTGGCCGGCGAGCTTGCCGTCCACGATCCGGAACGCGCGCTGCGCGGTGAACTGGAAGTTGTAGCGCTCCTGATCGATGGACCAGGAATTCTCGCCGACCAGGTAAAGACCTCGGGACACCCGAGAGATCAGCTCCTCGGTGGACGGTCCGGCCGGATCAGGCTGGAGGCTCACGTTGGCCATCCGCTGGATCGGCACGTGGCCCGGCGAGTCCGCGAACGCGCACCCGTTGGATCGACCACCACCGAAACCGGTGTGTGCCGCGATACGTCGGTCGAGTTGGTAGCCGACCAGAATGCCGTCCCGGATGATGTCCCAATGCTGCGACTCGACGCCCTCGTCGTCCCAGCCGACGGTGGCCAGACCGTATTCGGCGTCGCGGTCGCCCACAATGTTCATCACTGGTGAGCCGTAGCGCAGCGTGCCGAGCTTGTCCGGAGTGGCGAACGAGGTGCCGGCGTAGGCCGCCTCGTAGCCCAGTGCCCGATCCAGTTCGGTGGCGTGCCCGATCGACTCGTGGATCGTGAGGTAGAGATTCGTCGGATCGATCACCAGGTCGTACGTGCCGGCCTCGACGGACGGCGCAGCGAGCTTCTCGGCCAGCAACCCCGGCAGCGCGGCGACCTCGGCCGACCAGTCCCAGCCGGTGCCGGCAAAGTGTTCCCAGCCTCGGCCGATCGGCGGTGCGATCGTGGTCATCGACTCGAACGCGCCGGTCGCCGCGTCGATGGCGATCGCGGTGAGCGTGCCCGACACGCGTACGCGTTGCTGAGTGAGTCGGGTGCCGGCGAGGTTGGCGAAGAACTTGCACTCCTTGACCGCCATGAACGCGGCATCGACGTGATCCACCGCGTCGGTGGCGAGCAGGTCGCGGCTCCACCCGGCGAACTTGTCGATCTTGTCGGAGTCGGCTACTTCGAACGGATCGATGTCGTAGGGCGCGATCCAGGTCCGCTCGCCGTAGGCCGGCTCGGGCGCCAGCACGATCGGCTCGGAATTCACCGGCCGGCACACGGTGGCGACGTGCACCGCCTGGTCCACGAGGCCGGCCGCGGCCCCGGCGGTGAGCACGACGCCGGCCGCGAAGCCCCACGTGCCGTCGTGTACGACGCGCACGCAGATGCCGCTGTCGACGCTGTCGCTGATGCCGTCCAGCTCCGCGTCGCGCAGGTTGATGCGCTGCTCGCGGTTGCGTTCGGCGCGAAAGTCGGCGACCTCGACGCCAAGCTCGCGCGCTCGCGTCAGGACGGCATCGGCCATGTCGGACAGTGGCAGGGCGGCGAAGCTCGGATCGAGTCGCGGATCGTCGGACATGATCTGACCGTACTGTCGCGGACCGACACCCAGTCGCCCTGGATCGCAAATCGGACAGCGGCCTGAGCCGCCCGGGACTCGTGACGAAGGCTCAGCCGTCCGACCGCCGCCGCTGCAACGTGAACGAGTCGAACGGTCGCAGGCTCCCCTCGGCGCCTAGGACGTCGTAGTACGTGACGGTGATCGTCGTCAGGTCGCCGCGATGACGGCCCGGGTCCACGGTGAACGCCGCGAAGCCGTACGAGTTCGCCGCATCGCGTACGGCCGACCACGGCGCGTCCTCGTGCGTGTAGATCGGCGGGCGCTTGCCGGTCGTCGGGTCGGCCGGCCCGACCGATGTGATGACGCGGCACGCAGGTGGGTTGAAGAACAGCCGGTTCGAGGGGGCCGACGTGCCGCCACCGCCGATCACCATGTGCACGGTGCCATCCGTGGTGTCGATGACGTCAGTCCGGGTCGACACCGGGATCGGTGTCAGCGTCGCGTTGGCCGACCGGCCGCGGATCGGGTGCGACCGCTCGTAGTGGTGTTCGTGGCCGCACACCACGAGGTCGACGCCGTACGTGTCGAACAGTGGCAGCCACTCCTGGCGGATGCCGAGGTCGGCGCCGTTGAACTGGTCGGCCGTGCTGATCGCCACCTGATGCATGCAGACCACGATCCAGTCGATGTCACGGTCGCTACGCGCGTCGCGAAGCTCGTTGGTGAGCCACGCCTGCTGCGCGCCGTTGGAATAGCCGTGGACATACGTGTCGCCGCCGTCCTGCAGGCAAACGTCGTCGTTGGCGAGGAAGATGACACGTACCGAACCGACCGTGATGGCGTACCAGAGGCCGCGGGTGACGTCGGTCTGGCCGGGTTGGCGTGGCGTGGCGAAGTACGTCTGGAACGCCTGGTAGCCGATCGGCCCGTTGCCGCGTTCGTTCTCGTGGTTGCCGGGCGCCGGCATCCATGGGCGGTTGCGTGCGCTGCGCGAGTTGTTGTCCCAGAAGTCCGACCACGTACGCACCCGGTCGGTGGCCAGGTTCGCGTAACACAGGTCGCCGTTGAACAAGTGGAACAACGGTTGTACGCGTTCGATCGCGGCCGGCAGATTCGCGGACGCGGGACCGCCCAGGTTGTCGTTGACGAACGGCGGGTTGGCCAGCGTCACGCCGGGCGGCGGTGCGAAGACCTTGCCGGTCGTCGGCGTGCCCTGGTCGCCGAAGCTCGTGAAGGTGAACGCGGCGCGCCCAGCCGGCGCCGTCGAGAACGACCCGAACACCGGCTGCGCGCCGTCATGCAGCGCGAGATAGACGTAGTCACTCGCCGGGCGCAATCCGGACAGGCGCGCGTGCTGCGCGTAGACGACCTGGCCGGACTTGCCGTCGGTGTAGCTCACCGTGTCGGCGTGGACGGTGTGCGAGAAGCGGCCGTCCGAACCGCCGAGCAGCACCCGTGCGCCGTGCACCGGTTGCAGCGTGTGCCAGGACGCCACGACCTCGCGCGCGGCATCCGAGCCGAACTGCAGGTGCAGACCGTTGACCGCGGGCGTGAGCGTCGGGTCGCCGGCCGGCCCGCCGAGCACCGGGTGGCCGCCAGACGACAGCGGCGCTGGGGCGACGGCGCCGACCGTCGCAGCGGATGCGGTGCCGCCGAGCAGCGGCGCGGCGGCGATGCCGGCACCGACCACGCCGGTCGCGGTGAGCAGACCGCGGCGGGACATGTGGGACGCGAAGAGTTGCTCATCGTTGGCCATGCGCGTCACCCTTCCGTCGCGCCCGGTCGGAAGCGCGACGTGCGGGTGAACGCCGTATCAACCCTTGACGCGTGCGTCCTGCGCGACCGGTGCACGCTCCGCGGCTCGCTCGACCGCCGTCGTGGTCGCGGTTGTCGCGCGAATCGTTGGTACGGCAAGGCATGCGACCGCTCCGGCCGCGGCTAGACCGGCGCCGCACAACATCGCCACGGCGAAGCCGTCCGCGAACGAGGTCGCCGACCCGTAACCGCCCGTTCGCGCAAACACGGCCGCGAGGATCGCTACCCCGAACGCACCGCCGAGTTGACGCATCATGCCGTACGTGGCGGATGCTTTGCCGACTTCGGAACGCGGCGCGGCCGACACGATCGACGTGGTGATGGCCGGGATCGCCATGGAGAATCCCACGCCGGCGATCGCCATCGGGCCGACCAGCGCGGCGTACCCCGTGCTGGGTCCGGCCGCCGCCGCGAGCCACCCCAAGCCGATCGCCTGCACCGCGAGCCCAGTGACCATCAGCGGCCGTACCCCGATCCGATCCGACAGTGCCCCCGCACGCGGCGCGACGATCAGTGGCGCGATCCCCCACGGCAGCAGGCGCAGCCCGGCGGCCAGCGGACCGTTGCCGTCCGCGACCTGGAAATACTGCGCCGCGAAGAACACCGAGCCGACGAGCGCGCCGTTCAACATGAAGGTGCCCACGGCACTCGCCGAGAACGCGCGCGACCGGAACAGGCGCGGCGCGAGCATCGGCACCGAGGTTCGCCGTTCCCATGCCGCGAATGCGCCGGTCGCCACCAGGCCGCCGGCGAGCGATGCGACCGTCTCCGCGCTGGCCCAGCCGGCCGTGTTCGCCCGGACCAGACCCCACACGAGGCCAAACGCCGCGGCCGTGACGAGCAGCAGACCGGGCACGTCCAGCGCAACACGCGGACCGTGGCTCTCCGGTACCCGTGCGAACAGCACCGTGATCGCGGCGACCGCGATGGGTACGTTGACCCAGAAGATCCACTGCCATGCGATGCCCTGTGTCACCGCGCCACCCAGCACCGGCCCGACGGCCGCCGACAATCCGGTCACGCTGCCGTAGATGCCGACCGCCCAGCCGCGCCGTTCCGGCGGGTACGCGGCGTTCAGCAAGGCGAGACCGAGCGGGAGCACGGCGGCGGCGCCGGCGCCCTGAATCGCGCGCGCCGCCACCAGAGCCCCGACATTCGGCGCGAGCGCGCACGCCACCGACGCCGCGGCGAACAGCCCAAGTCCGATTCCGAACACCCGCCGACGCCCCAGGCGGTCACCGAGCGCGGACGCGGTCATCAACAGGACGGCGCAAGACAACGTGTACGCGTTCACCGTCCACTCAAGGTCGGCGATCGAGGCACCGAGGTCGCGTTGAATCGTGGTGAGCGCGGTCGCCACCACCAGCATGTCCAGCACGACGATGAACGAACCGGCCGACGTGACTCCGAGGACCCATCGCCGGTTCCGATCGGACCCTACGTCGCGCGTCTCGACACCCATGTGTGCTCCCATCCCTCGAACCGTCACCCGCTTAGACACCGACGACGGCCAGAAGTGGGCACTGCGCCGGCCCAAGACCCATCAGTTGCCGACCGCCCAGTTTCCGAGCCGAGCGGTGTCCGTACGACGAGACGGCACTAGTACGTGCGACACCACCAAGATCGGAAAGAGAACACATGTCGACGACCACGAGCACGCGAGCGACCACGGCCTCGAGTCACGCGCGTCCAGCCCGATGCGAGGATGCGAGAGTGGCGGATCACGGGGATCAGGCGGTCGGGCGAGCGCGCGACGGCGACGGATTCCGCGCGCTGACCGATCCGTACCGGCGGGAACTGCTTGTGCACTGCTATCGGATGCTGGGCTCGATGCACGACGCGGAGGACGCCCTGCAGGACACGCTGACCGCCGCGTGGCGCTCGCTGGACGAGTTCGAGGGCCGCGCGTCGGTGCGGACCTGGCTCTACCGGATCGCGACGAATCGGTGTCTGAACGCGTTGCGTACCCGTGCCCGCCATCCGCAGGACCGTGTGATGCCGCCGATGCCGCCCAGCGCGCCGTCGCCGACGCGGGTCGGCGAAGCGCTCTGGCTCGACCCGTGCCCGGACGCGTACCTTGCCGATCTGCCGGACGACGCGCCCGGCCCGGAGGCTCGGATCAGCCAACGGGAAGGAGTCGGTCTCGCATTCGTCGCCGCAACCCAGCTTCTGCCACCGCACCAACGCGCCACCCTGGTGCTGCGTGACGTGCTCGGGTTCCGCGCCGCCGAGGTCGCGGCAATGCTCGACAGCACGGAGGACTCGGTGACGAGCGCACTCAAGCGTGCCCGCGCGACGATCGCGGACCGGCGGCCGCCCGGTGGACGCGACGAGGCGCCACAGCCGGACTCGCCTCGCGAGCGCCACGTCGTGTCGCGGTTCACCACCGCGTTCGAGAACGGCGACGTCGGTGGAATGGTCGCGATGTTGACCGACGACGCTTGGCTCACGATGCCGCCGGTTCCGCTGGAATACCAGGGACCGGACGCGATCGGCGAGTTCTTCGACACCGTCGCGTTCCGCAATGGACGCCGCTTCCGGACGGTCGCGGTGCGCGCGAATACGCAGCCGGCACTCGCGTGTTACGTGACCGAGCCCGGCTCGACGGACGAGGTGCCGCACAGTCTCGTCGTGCTGACATTGGCCGGTGACCGCATCACCTCGATGACTCGCTTCGGCGCCGAGGCCATCGACCTGTTCGCCACCGCGGCGTAGGCGGCCGGCCCTCGGACCAGCCAGTGGCGGCGCGGACGTGTGACGTCCGCGCCGCCACCGAGGGCCGCTCGATCAGACCGTTCGCTGGTACGTCCGGAACGTGCGAGTGGCGAACCACACGAGCGCCGCGGCGAGCACGAGCAACCAGGATCCGTGCACGAGCATGGTGCCCCAGTCGACCGAGGCGGCGAGCGCGCCGCGCGCCGATTCGAGTGCCCAGTTGACCGGGTTCACCGACGCGATCGCCTGCATCCAGCCCGGCATCAACGACCGTGCCATGAACGCCGTGGACAGGAACGTCAGCGGCAACAGCAGGAAGATCGACAGACCGATGATGCTCTCCCGCTGCCGCAGCGTCATGCCCATCACGTTGGACAGTGCGCTGAACGTCGTACCCAACAGGATCGACGCAACTACGAGTGCGACCGGGCCGGCCGCACCGTTGGGGAAGCGTGCGCCGGCCGCCCAGCCGAGCAGCACGATCATGACCGACTGGAACGCAACGCTGACCGCTTGCACGATGACGTTCGCATTCATGATCGCGCCACGGCTGACCGGCGTGGTGAGGAACCGGTTCAGCGTGCCGCGATCGATCTCGTCGATTACCCCCATGCCCGACCACATGCTCGACGACACGGCGTTCATCACGACCACGCCGGGAACGAGGTAGTCGAGATACGAACCGCTGCCGAACCCGGGCAGCTCGATGATGTGGCGGAACAGATTGCCGAACAAGAACAGCCACACAATCGGCTGTACGAGCGTGATGACCAGGACGGCCGGCTGCCGCAGCAGCGCCTTGAGTTGCCGGTGCGTCATCCACCAGGTTTGCGCGATCATCGGTGACCCCCAGTTCCGGCGCCGACGAGCGTGTCGGCGTCCGAGTCGTCGGTGTGTGAGATGGCCCGGTCGGCGTCGGCGAATCGCCTGCCGACGTGCCGCAGATAGACGTCGTCGAGTGACGGCCGCGCCACGGTGACGGTGGCGACCGCGACCCCGGCTCGGTCGAGCGCGGCGAGAATGCCGGGCACCGCGGCCGCGCCGTCGTCTGCCCGGGCACTTACCCGTCGACCGTCAACGGTCACGTCGACGATTCCCGGTACGCCGCCGATGACCGGTCGCAGCGCGCCTTCGTTGGCGGTGCTACGCAACTCGACGTGTACGGCGTCGCCGCGCAGCTCCCCCTTGAGCACGTCGGGCGTGCCCTCGACGACGACTCGCCCACGGTCGACGATCGCGAGCCGGTCGGCGAGCCGATCGGCCTCCTCGAGATAGTGCGTGGTGAGCAGGATGGTGAGCCGCTCGTCCGCGGACAGCCGCTCGATCTCGGCCCATAGCGCGGTTCGCGCCTCCGGATCGAGGCCGGTGGTCGGTTCGTCCAGGAACAGTACGGCCGGCGTGTGCACAAGTCCGAGCGCGACGTCGAGCCGGCGCTGCATGCCACCGGAGAAGGTCCGCACTGGACGGTCCGCGGCGTCGGTCAGGTCGAACCGCTCCAGCAGCTCGGCGACCCGGTGCTTGAGACCGGTGCCGCCGAGGCCGTAGAGGCGACCCTGCAACGTCAGGTTGTCGCGTCCGGTCGCCATCGGATCGGTACCGGATCGCTGCGCGACCACTCCGATCGCTCGGCGGACCCGATCCGGGTGCGCGAGCACGTCATGGCCGGCCACCGTGGCACGGCCGGAGTCCGGTCGGGCCAGCGTGGTGAGGATCTTGATGGCGGTGGACTTGCCCGCGCCGTTCGGCCCGAGCAGGCCGAAGACGGTGGCCTGCGGGATGGAGATCGACAATCCGTCGAGCGCTCGTACGCCCTGCGGATAGGTCTTGACGAGGTCGTGTGCCTCGATCTGCATGGTGAAACTCCTCTTCGTACGGGTGGTGGTGATGCCGCCCGTGGGAGGAGAACCCGGCTATTGTTACGGTGCTGCCTCGTACGCCAGGTTCGGTTCCCGTGGGCCGGTGCGAGGTTCGGGCCCCGGTGGTGGTGTTCGCGCACCCCGCCGGGGTCGTTTTGTGGCTACTCCGCTGGCAGCCCCCCTTCCGCCAACATCTCGGCGAGCTCCGGCGGCAGTTCGCCGGTCTCGTGATAGGCACGCCAGCCGTCTATGCCGCTCAGCGTGCCGGCGGCCATCTCGGCAAGCAGCGCTCGGGTCCAGTCCGCCTCGGCCTGCCGCATGGCGACCGCGAACTCCGCCTCGACCAGGAACACGCGCGGCAGCTGGGTGAGCTGTCGCAGCGCGGCCCGTTGCGCGGCGATGTCGTCGTCGAGCGCCGCCAACCGTTGCTCGAGCAGCGCGGTGACCTCGTCCGGCGGCACCACGCTCATCTCGGACAGCGCCGCCTGGAAGCGCGGAAACTCGGGATCGGGCACCGCGAGCAGCTCGCGCATCCAGTCGCGCAGCTCGGCACGGCCGGCCTCGGTGATCTTGTAGACGGTCCGCTCTGGCCGCCGCCCTTCACGCCCGCTCGTCGTCGCCTGGATCAAGCCGTACTTCTCGAGGTTGCCGACCACCGTGTAGAGCGAACCCCACTTGATGTTCATGTCGGTGTCCTTGCCGGTGCGCTTGAGCACCGTCGCAATCTCGTACGGGTGCATCGGTGGTCCTGCGGACAGCTGGGACAGGATTGCGAGCGCCAGCAGGTTGCCGACCCTTCGCCGCTTTGCCACTGCCACCACCTCCTGTAGGCACTCGCTCACGATTACTCGTCCACGAATATACGTTCACGAACCCGACGGCACAAGAAGGTTCCGGAAGATCTTCATCGGCCGTCGCCTCCCGAGCGCCGCGCCACGCCGGGCCGGCGCGCACCGGCCGGTAGATTCGGCACGGCCGGCCGCTGGCGGCTCGGCAGAAGCGGAGGCGGCGATGAAGGTCGCGATCGTCGACGACTATCTGCACTGCGCGCTCGATCTGGCGGACTGGAGCCGTGTCGCGTCCCGTGCCGACTTAACGGTGTTCACTGAGCCGTTGCGCGGGCCGGACCGCATAGTCGAAGCGCTGCGCGACTTCGAGGTGCTGTGCCTGATGCGCGATCGGATGCCGTTGTCCGCGGACACGCTGGCGCGCCTGGAGAAGCTGGCGTTCATCACGTTCACCGGCGGACGCAACCAGACGCTGGACACCGGCGCCGCGCTCGCCCGCGGCATTCAAGTCAGCTACACCGGTGGCGCGCTCACCGCCTCCACCACGGAGCTGATCTGGGCACTCATCATGGCGACGGCGCGCCAGTTGCCGGCGAACGACGCATCGCTGCGCGCCGGCACGTGGCAACGCACGCTCGGCACCGTGCTCGGCGGTAAGACGCTCGGCATCATCGGTCTCGGTCGGCTCGGCCGCCGGATTGCCGCCTACGGCAAGGCGTTCGACATGTCGGTCATCGCGTGGAGCCCACACCTGACCGACGACGCGGCAACCGCGGCCGGTGCCCGCCGTGTCGATCGCGACGAGTTGCTTTCCACCGCCGACGTTGTCACCGTGCACGTCGCGTTGAACGCCGGCACCCGTGGGCTGATCGCAGCGCGGGAACTCGGGCTCATGAAGCCGTCCGCCTACCTCGTCAACACTTCACGCGGCCCGATCGTCGACGAAGCAGCGCTGATCGAGGCGCTCACCAGTGGCACCATCGCCGGTGCTGGCCTCGACGTGTACGACGTGGAACCGCTGCCCGCCGACCATCCGCTGACCCGCGCGCCGAACACCGTCCTGCTGCCGCACCTCGGCTTCGTTTCGCGCGAGAATCTCGCGGTGTTCTACCAGGAGAGCGCGGACAACGTGGCCGCGTGGCTGGACCGCGCGCCGATCCGGCTCGTCACGGCGTAGATAGGCCCGGCCCGGCGCCGGCACCGGCTCGGCGCCGGCCACACTCGGCGGCGGGCCCCGCTCGGCACGCATCCCCCGCTCGGCACCGAGGCCCGTGAAAACTCGTTCTGGATCTCGCTCGACCGGTCGTGCGAAGCTCCTGTCGTGTTCACCGACGTGTGGCATGACGTGTTGAGCGTGCAACCGGCCGTGCCCTACCTGCTGGTCGTCGTCACGGCGGCGGCCACGCTCGCGCTCGTCGCGCAGGCACGGCTATGGCACTTCTTCCGCAACGTGGTCACGATCGCGCACGAGGGCGGTCACGCGCTCGTCGCGGTGCTGTGCGGGCGGCGGCTTCGGTCGATCCGGTTGCATTCCGACACGTCCGGCCTGACCGTCACCCGCGGCCGGCCGAGCGGACTCGGCATGGTTGCCACCCTGTCGGCGGGCTACCTGTTTCCGTCGTTCATCGGGATCGGTGGCGCCGCGTTGCTCGCCGCGCACCGCATTACGGCCACGCTGTGGATCGCCATCGCCTTGCTGTTCATGATGCTGCTCATGATCCGGAACCTGTACGGCGTCGTCGCGGTGATCGCGACCGGTGGCGCCGCGTTCGTCGTGTCGTGGTACGCGTCGACGCAGGTACAGGCGGTGTTCGCGTACCTGGCCGTGTGGCTGCTGCTGATCGGTGGCGTACGCCCGGTGTTCGAACTCGCCGGACAGCGGCGCCGCCGCGAGGTGTCTGGCTCGGACGTCGACCAGCTCGCCGCGCTCACGCATATCGGCGCGACGGCGTGGCTTGCGCTCTTCGTCGTCGTCACGTGCGGTCTGCTCGCCATCGGGGCGTCGTTGCTCGGCGTGCTGCACGTTCCACCGGACGGACTGTTCGGTGGCGCACGCGCGTTCTTCAGCTGACGCCGGCCTTCCAATGGATGCGGTGTCCCTCTCCTGCGCTGTATGACCTCTGATGAATCTCTGAGGGCAGGCTAAGGTTTCTCATCGTTGCCTCAGGTATTACAAGCTCGGCGGGCAACGAAGGGACGAATGCGCGTGAAGGTGCTCTACATCGCCGGCTGGGGTCGCAGCGGCACGACGATCGTCGACAACATCCTGGGCGCGTACGACGGCGTGTTCAGTGCCGGCGAGCTGTATTACCTCTGGGCGCGCGGCCTCATCGAGCGACGGCAGTGCGGCTGCGGCGAGACCCTGGTCGCGTGCCCGGTCTGGCGCGACGTGCTGTCGATCGCGTACCGCGACGCGCCACCCGCGCCTCGGGAGTTCTACGACCTCCAACGTCGTGCGATCCGAGTGCGCGGCACGCGTCGGCTGTCACGCGGCAATCTCCGTCCCGATGCGTTGCGGTACCGCGACGAGGTGGCCCGCATCTACGCGGCACTCGGTACGGTCACCGGTGCGGACGTGATCGTCGACTCGTCGAAGACGCCGGCCGGCGCGGCCGTGTTGACGCAGTGCGCGGATGTCGAGCCCTACCTGTTGCACATGATCCGGGATCCGCGGGCGGTGGCGCACTCCTGGTCGCGGCCGACGCGCCAGCCCGATCTCGCGGTGCCGCGCGACATGCCGCGACACGGCGCCGCGACGAGCACCACCACGTGGGTGGCGTGGAACCTGCTTGTCGAGGATCTGGCGAGAAACGGGTACGCCGGGCGCTCGCATCGGCTGCGCTACGAGGACTTCGTCGCCGACCCGCAAGCGTGCATGACGGACGTGCTCGAGTTGGTCGACGTACCCGCGACCGGGTCCCCGTTCGTCGACCGCTCGTCCGTGCAACTGGCTGCCAATCACACCGTGGGCGGGAACCCGGGCCGTTTCCGTACCGGGACGATCGCCATCACGCCCGACAACCGTTGGCACGCGGAGCAGTCGCGTCGCCGCCGCACGGTCAGCACCGCGATCGCGCTACCGCTGCTGCGCCGCTACGGCTATCCCGTCGCGGTCGGCGCGCCGCCGCAGCCAACACGCAACGGGTCCACCACTCGGGCAAACGGCTAGCGCGGTGCCATCCGCAGCGCCCCGTCTAGGCGAATCACCTCGCCGTTGAGCATCGGGTTGGCGACGATGTGTTCGACGAGCGCCGCGTACTCCTCGGGACGCCCGAGCCGGCTCGGGTGCGGCACCTGACCGCCGAGCGATGCGCGTGCCTCCTCCGGGAGGCCGGCCAGCATCGGGGTCTCGAAGAGACCGGGCGCGATCGTCACCACGCGGATCAGTTTGTCGGCGAGATCGCGGGCGATCGGCAGCGTCATCCCGACCACGCCACCTTTGCTCGCCGAATATGCCGCCTGGCCGATCTGCCCATCGAATGCGGCGATCGACGCGGTATTGACGATGACGCCACGTTCTTCGCCGATCGCGTCAAGCTCGACCATCGACTCGGCGGCGAGCCGCAACACGTTGAACGTGCCGATCAAGTTGACGTTGATGACGCGGGCGAAGGCCTCCAGCGGCATCACGCCATGCCGGGACAGCACCCGGCCGGCCGTACCCAGGCCTGCGCAGTTGACCACGACGCGGAGCGCGCCGAGGCCGCGAGCCGTGTCCAGCGCGGAGGACACCTGCTCCTCGTCCGTGACATCCGCGGGCGCGAACACCGCCGTCGTCTCGAAACCCGCCGCGACCTCCGCGCCGGCCGACGTCGGCAGGTCCAACAGCACCACCGCCGCGCCGCCGGCGGCGAGCCGCCTGGCGGTGGCAAGGCCTAGCCCGCTCGCGCCGCCGGTGATGACCGCCACCGCTCCACTCAGTCGCATCGCGTCCTCATCCTCGTCGTGGTCGCACTCCGTGTGATCGGCGTCCACGGTAGCCGCCCGCTCGACGCACGTCCGGCCGGGCGGCGGCCCTAGTTCGGCCAGCGGCGCAGCGCCCATTCCGGCGCCCGCCACAGCACACATGTCTAACGTGACAGGCATCGTGATAGCGCGCATGTCGAAAGGGGTTGCCATGCCCGGTTCCCGGCGGTCGGCCCGCGTGATGCGGGACGACGCGAGCGGCGACGTCGAACTGAATCCGGTATTCGCGCGGCCCGGTGAGACCACGCGACTGCCGCGTTTCGATCTGCCGGCCGGCGAGTCGCTGCCGGAGACCGCCTACCAGATCGTGCACGACGAGGCGATGCTGGACGGCAACGCACGGTTGAACCTCGCCACATTCGTGGGTACGTGGATGGACGAGTACGCGACCCGGCTCTACGCGCTCTCGTTCGAGAAGAACATGGTCGACAAGGACGAGTACCCGCAAACCGCGGCGATCGAATCGCGGTGCTGGCGGATGCTCGCCGGGTTATGGCATGCACCCGACCCGGCAGCCGCCTTGGGTACCTCGACGATCGGCTCGTCCGAAGCGTGCATGCTCGGCGGGCTCGCGTTGAAGCGCCGGTGGCAGCACGCGCGTGCCGCGGCCGGAAAGCCGGTCGACCGACCGAACCTGGTGATGTCCAGCGCCGTGCAGGTCTGCTGGGAGAAGTTCTGCAACTACTTCGACGTCGAGCCGAGGTTCGTGCCGATCAGCCTCGCGCACCCGGTATTGGACGGCCACGGACTAGAGGCCTACGTCGATGAGAACACGATCGGCGTGGTGGCCATCATGGGCGTCACGTACACCGGCATGTACGAGCCCGTCGCCCGCATCGCGGCGGCACTGGACGAGATCCAGGAACGCACCGGGCTCGACATCCCGATCCACGTGGACGGCGCGTCCGGCGGGATGGTCGCGCCGTTCCTGCAGCCGGATCTCGAGTGGGACTTCCGCGTCGGGCGCGTCGCGTCTATCAACACGTCCGGCCACAAGTACGGATTGGTCTACCCCGGCCTCGGCTGGATCGTCTGGCGCGACAAGGATCGCGTACCGGCGGAATTAATCTTTGACGTCAGCTACCTCGGCGGCGACATGCCGACGCTCGCGTTGAACTTCTCCCGACCGGGCGCGCAGGTGTTGTTGCAGTACTACATGTTCCTGCGGCTGGGATACGACGGCTATCGCACCGTGCAGCAAGCGACCCAGGACGTCGCGCGATTCCTGGCCGACGAGATCGCCACCATCCCGGCACTGCACCTGTGGAACGACGGCAGCGACATCCCGGTGTTTGCGTGGCGCCTGCGCGACGGGCACACCGACCGATGGAACCTCTACCACCTGTCGGACAAGTTGCGGATGAAGGGCTGGCTCGTGCCGGCCTACCCGATGCCGGCCGACCTCACCGACCTCACGGTGCAACGCGTCGTCGTACGCAACGGGCTGAGCCACGATCTCGCCGAAGCGCTGATCGCTGACATCCGCGAGGCGGTCGACTATCTGGACCGGCTGCGCGTGCCGATGCCACCCGCCGAGGACCAACCCGGTTTCCATCACTGATCGCGGTAGGACTCCGCGATCGCGAAGATGCCGAACTGCGGGATCCAGTGACC
>DATFRR010000301.1:0-5406 GCA_035263025.1 Micromonosporaceae bacterium | reverse complement strand
GTTCGGGTCGCCGACGTCGTTACCGACCTCCTCGACTGCGCCCTGCTGCTCGTCGGGTGCGGCGATCCGTTCGTCGCGTTCGTCGTCGGGTCGTTGTTGCTCCATCGTGCGGGGTCCTTTCGCTTACATCGGTTGTGCGATCACATCGAAGCCGGAGCGTGACGGGTCGGTCGTCGCGTTACCGCTCGACATGAACGCGCGCACAACCAGGCCCGTCGTGCCACCGCTCGCCCGGTCGAGGTAGCCGACGCAGATGCCGGTCGCGGCGCTGTTCGCGATCGGCACCGCGACGCGCATCGTTCGCAGCGAGGGCGCGCCCGCGGCCGGTGTTGCGCCGGTGAGGTCATATTGCACTTGCTGCTCAAGGACGCTGCCCGCGGTGCTGCCGACGTTGGTGTACACGACTGACGCGGTCACGAACAGCCGGTGCGGATAGGGGAGGTTCGGAACGACCAGTAGGCCAGTCACGCCGGTGAGGGTGTTCGCGATCGTGCCGGCGTTGATCGCGATCGAGTAGCGCGGCCACGCGGCGAGCGTCCGCCACGAACCGGCGTGGTAGATCTGCGTGACGGCCTGGTCGATGAGCCAGACCGTCATCCCTTCGTTCGGTGCCGGGATACTCGCGTCGCGTTCGGCCGCGTTGGTGAACGGCGTGACGGTGCGGTCGCGGATCTCGTTGCCCCACGCCGATTCGATGGTCTCGTCGGGGACGACGTCGGGGATCCAACCTGTCATACCGGCGCGCTCCACAGGGCTCGGTCCCAGCCGTGTTCGCCGTCCCACACATCGGCGGCGGTGAGGCCGGCGACGGCGTCGTCGACGCGCAGCTCACAGGTCCAGCCGCCGGGTGTGATCCGATGGTCGACGCCTTGCACCAGCACGGTGCGGGTCCAGTCGGTGCCGGCGGTCGTCGGGTAGTGGACCTCGAGCCGCCAGCCGTAATCGACCGCGCACACGAACGCCCAGTCGTCGGGCTCGTAGCCGGGAGTGATGGTCAGTTTCGGGATGCGCACCTGCCCGCTCGCGCGGGTGTTGAGGATGCGGCGGGCGAGGACACCGACCTGCGCGTCGTCTTCGCAGACGAAGTCGGACCGCTGGTAGGTGCGGTGCCGGTAGCGGCTGATCGAACCGGCGTCGATGTAGTGCTGCATCGTCCCGCCGGCGCGGGCGAGCTGGATGTCGTTGACGATGTCGCCCGCTGAGCGGGTCGTCTCGTAGCCAGCCGCGCAGACGTCTTCGTCGGCGCCGCCGATCGTGGCCTGCAGTTCGGTCGCGTGCGGGTCGGTGCGCAGCCAGTCGCGGTTCCGGAAGCAGATGCGGCCGCGCCGATCCGCGAAGACTGCGCCGCCTTCACTGTCGGCGGTGATGCCGAGGTCATCGGCGATCGGACGGGCGAGGTTGGTTGCCTGCACGGTGATCATGCCGGGATCGATGTCGCGCCACTCGAGCGGCCAATCCGCGAGATCGAGGAGCCGGTTCACGCGCGCGTCGGAGCTCTCGCCCGCACCGACCGGCGGGTCACGTTCGAGGAGATCGATGTGCGCGAGTTGCGCGTAGCTGTCCTGCGCGGTGAACGCGGCGATCGGGACGCCGCCGGGGTCGAAGGTGTCGTCGATCGTTTCGAGGAACCCGCGCCAGACCGGATATTGCACGCCGCTGCCGACATGCAGGGCACGGATGCGGACCTCACGGCCGGGCCTGACCGCGAGGAGATCGTCGGACGCGGCCGCGTCCCACGACAGCCGCCCGTCGGGATCTTGGATCCGTAACGTCGCCGAGCTCGCTCCGAACCGGTCGATCCACCGGTCCCGTCCGCGCGACACGCCGACCTCGAGCAGCATGCACGGATCGACCGGCACCCACACCGGTTCGAGGCCCGACCATGTCCCGGTCGCCGGCTTGTCCCAATGGGCGCGGTCCCACCGGCCGACCGGGTTCTTGTTCCCCGACGCGCCGACGCCGAGCTCGACGGTGAGCTCCACGAACTCGAACCACCACGGCGGCGCGCCAGCCTCGACTGTGCGCGGCGCGAGCGTCGCGGTCATGTGAGGAGCACCTTGCGGCCATTGGCCCGTTCGAACGCGCCGATGTAATCGACGATCGTGCGGCCGGTCTGCGCCGGGTCGGTGCCGGGCCCGACGGTCACATGCAGGTTGTAGGTGTTCCCGAAGTTGCCGCCGGTGCCGGAGAACGCTTCGCCCTCGTGCACCAGCGCGAGGCCGGTCCGCATCACGTAGCCGCCGCGGGCGAGTTCGGGGATGTTGGGCAGATCGATGCCGCCCCAGTGGAACGAGATGTCGGGGAGCGGGCCCGGCAGCTCTTGTTTGAACGTGAAGCCGGGGATGCCGAGGCGGTTCCAGGCGCGGATCACCGCGTTGATCGGGCCCTTGATCGCTTCCGCGATCCGGCTGCCGACGCCGCCGACGGTGTGCACCGCGCCCAACACCGCGCCGGTGATCGAGCTCACGATCCCGGACACGAAATTCCACACCGCGGCCGCAGCATTGCGGATCTGGCCAAAGATCCCGGAGATCACCGACCATGCGGCGCGGAACGGCGCGGTCAGGATGTTCGTCAACGCCGACCATGCGGTGCGCAACCAACTGATCACCGCGGACGCGCCGGCCTTCACGGTGTCCCAGTTCTTGACGATCAGCGCGACGGCCGCGCCGATCGGTCCGGTCAGGATCGCGAGTAGCAGCGGCCAGTTCTGCTTGAGCCAGCCGAATGCGGCTTTGAACGCGGCGGTGACCTTGTCCCAGTTCTTCACGAGCAGGACGATCCCGGCGATCAGTGCGGCGATGCCGATGACGATGAGACCGATCGGGTTCGCGGTGAGCACGACGTTGAGCACGCCTTGCGCGATGGCCCACAACTTCACGGCGGCGACGATGGCGAGGATCGTCGCGGTGAGCGGGACGAGGATCCCGGCGTTGTCGGCGAAGAACTGCGCGGCGGTCTGCAACAGCGGCAGCAGCTGTTGCACCACTGGGAGCAGCGCGGTGCCGATCGCCGCGGACGCGTTCTCCATCTGCGCGTTGAGCGTCTTCTGCTGGTTCGCGGCGCTGTCGCTCGTGCGGGCGTAGTCGCCCTGCGCATCGCTCGTCTGCTTGAACAGCAACGACTGCGCGGCGAGGACCTTCTGCTGGGGGGTCAGCGCCTGTTTCGTCGTGGCGATGAGGCCCTTGGCGAGCGCCTCCTGCCGCAACGACGCGTCGTCGAGGAGGACGCCATAGGCGCGGATCGGTTCGGTCTCGCCGCGCAGCGCGGCGCCGATCGCTTCGATCGCCTGCTCGGTGCTGGTGCCGCGGAACGACGCGAGGTCACCGGCGAGACCGACGAGATCGGTGGAGAATCCGGCGAGCTGCTTGCCGGTGAGGCCGGCGCCTTTGCCGAACGCCGCGAAGTTGTTGGCGGCATCCAACGCGGCGGACTTGCTGATCCCGAACGCTGTCGCCGAGCTCGACGCGAACTTCTCCACCGCGCCCGCCGCTTGACCGAAGATGACCTGCGAAGCCGAGATCTGGTCCTGCAGCTCGGCGCCCGCGTTGACGAAGTCGCGGATCTTGTCGACTGCGAACGCGATGCCGATCGCGGCGCCGATCCCTTTCGCCCACGTCTTGATCTTGGCGCCGGTGCCTTGCACCTTCGCGGTTTCGGCTTGCAGCTTGGAGCTGTCACCGACGAAACGGATGAGGACGTCGAGCGAACCAGCAGCCATCGGTCAGCGCCGCGCGCGCGCTTTCGCTTCGGCCCGTCGCCGCGCGCGCATCTCCGCGCGTAGGACGTCGTCCATCTCGTCGAGGAGCCCGACCGGGTAGTCGTCCATCACACGGAGGGGATCGAGTCGCCAGATGCGGGCGACGGCAGCGGCGTCATGCCACCGCCGTCGCCGTTCGATTCCGGGGCGACGAACTCCACATCACCCATGCGCAGATCGAGCGCCTGCTCGTAGGTGAAGGTCGGGTCGGTGCGCTGCTTGATCACACACACGAGCGCGGCGATCGCCTCGGGCTGGTCCGGGCCCGTCATCACATCGCCGAGCGCGCGCGGCGCGAGCAGCTTCCCGACCTGCGCGAGCTCCCGCAGCGTGAGGTCGGCCATCTCGACCCGGATCCGTTCGCCGGTCACAGCTTGCGGATCTCCTGCGCGGCGAGTTGCTCGCAGTCACGATGGAACCGTTCGTCGGCACCGGTGAACGCGGGCCCGGTGTAGCGGCCGTCACTCACGTAGGGGCGGCCGCGGGTGCCGCCCCAGTTGAGCCACCCGAAGTACGGGACGCCGGCGGTGATGTCGGCGATCGCTTCGGTGCCGCCGCCGTGACGGTTCGCACGCACCGATCCGGCCGCGGCGCCGGTCCGTTTCGGCATCGCGGTCCGGACCCGGTCCGCGGTGTGCGCGGCGTTGTCGAGCGCGACCGACGGTGTCCGCCGTTCGACGCCGCGTTGCAGCTGCCGGACGCCGCGCACGACGTCCGTCATGTCGATGTCGACCCGGCCACTCATGCGGGCGACTCCGGCGGCGGCTCGGCGACGTCGCCTTCGGCGGGCGCGGCTGCGGCTTCGGCCTCGAGACCGGCGGGCGGCGTCTCGAGGAAGTCCGGGATGCCCTGCACCGCGAGGACGAGGTCGAAGTCGGAGGTCTCACCGACCGCGGCGTCGAGATACGCGAACGCCTTGAGCAGACACATGCCGCTCATGGCGACGTTGTCTTCGCTGATCGGTTTGGTGATGTCGGGGATGATCTGGAACGGCTGGATCGTCCCGACGAGGGGCCGCAGGTTGTTCCACAGGCCGTTCGTCCCGAAGCTCGTGAGCGCGGTGATCGTGACCGTCCACACTTCGGGCTTGTAGGTGGTGAAGGTGCCGCAGAACGTCTCGGTGGTGTTCTCGTCCTGATCGGGTTCGGCGGTGATCTGGTTGGCGCCGCACTCGAACTCAACGAGCGTCGTGGCCGCGTCACCGATGGTGATCTTCGGCTTGACGAGAACGAACGGCGGTTTGTCGACAACGACGGTCGTCATGGCGTGATCTCCTGGTCGAGGGTGATCGGGCTGGCGCAGATGAGCCGCGCGGCCTGGTACTGCAGGGCGCCGCATTCGAACGGCGCGACGCCGGCGAGTTGCACGAACGGGATCCCGGCGGCCTGCAACGCGGGGAGCGCGGCGGCGATCATCTGCTCGAGTTGCTCGTAACCGGGTTCGGGATCGAGACGCGCGGCCGCGCAGATCACCGCCAGGCGCGCGGTGTAACTGCACACGGCGAGCGGCACGAGCCACGGATCGGCCCACGTGCACACGAACGCGGGTGGGCTGATGGCGTCGACGGGCCCGGCGTGGGTCGACCAGTCCTCCGACAGCGGCTCGAGCACCGCGGCGACGCGGGCGCGGAACTCGGCCGGTGTCAT
>DATFRR010000300.1:0-12375 GCA_035263025.1 Micromonosporaceae bacterium | reverse complement strand
GACGGCGTGCCCGAGCGCCAAGAGCTGGTCTCGTGTGGCGAGGATGCGGGCATATCCGGCCGGCGTACCCGGCTCCACGATGACCACCGCGGCGCCGGCCGCGGCAGCGCGGTCGACCAATGCTTGCCGGTCGGCGCCGTCGAGTTCGCCTAGGACGTATGACATCGTCACGAGATCCGCCGGCGACCCGGCCGGCGGGAACCCGGCCGGCAGCATGGCGCGCTGCCACGTCGCGTTGCGCAACGCCGCCGAGGTCGCGGAACGCGCCAGGTCCGCGCCCATTCGCAGCGCGCCGTCGACGCGATCCAGCACCGTGATCGAGGTGATCGACGGGTAGGCCGCGATGGCCGCCCACACCGCCGCGCCCGTTCCGCCGCCGACGTCGACGAGGCTCGTGGGCGACAGCATCGGCAGCGCGCCGAACACCGAACGCATCGCCGCGTACGTGGCCGGCATCCGATAGGCGGCGTACGCGGCAACCTCGACCGGGCGGGACAGGATCGGGCCGGCCGCCGGCGCGCCGCCCGACCGGTACGTGGCCATCAGCGTCGTCACCGCCGCCCGCAGCTCCGCGGCGGAGTGCTCGGCGAGCCGCTGTTCGAGCGCCGTACGCAGGTCGTTCGGTAGGTCAGCCATGCGGCTCACCGGCCGGAACGCCTAAGGTGAGGTCCTGCAAGACGGTTGGTTCACCCCATCGAGTCGTCGCGGCCCGGCCACCCGGTGCCACGGCCGGTCATCGTGTCGTACCTGCCGGTCATCGTGCCGTGCCGACGTGCCATGCCGTGCCGACGCCCGATAGCCTGGACCGCCACGACCGGTGGCACCGACCATCGGCATCAGTTTGGGAGCGTACGGTGATCGGACTCGTGCTCGCCGCCGGGCAGGGCGCCCGCCTGCGGCCGGAGACCGACGCGCTGCCCAAGACGTTGCTGGCCGTCGATGGCGACCTGACCATCCTCGATGTGATCTTGCGGAATCTCGCCAAGGTGGACCTCACCGATGTGGCGATCGTCGCCGGCTACGCCGCTAGCGAGGTGGTCGAGCGGGTGCCCGATCTCGAGGCGCGACACGGGGTGTCGATCGAGATCATCACGAACGACCGGTACGACCGCAACAACGCCTACTCGTTGTGGCTGGCACGGGACGCGTACGCCGACGGCGCCATGCTCGTCAATGGCGACACCGTCCATCCCGTCGACGTCGAGCAGACGTTGCTGGCGAGCCAGAGCGGCGCCGGTCAAAACCGCGACCTGGTGCTCGCGATCGACGTGACGAAGCCGCTGACCGACGAGGCGATGAAGGTCACGCTGACCAGCGAGCAGACGGTGCAGCGGATCACCAAGCGGATGGCGGTCGCCGAAGCGCGGGGCGAATACATCGGTGCCACGCTCATCGGTGCCGACGTCGCGGACGACCTCGCGGCTGCACTGCACGAGACCTGGCAACGTGACCCGAACCTCTACTACGAGGACGGCTACCAACTTCTGGCCGACCAGGGCGTACCGGTCGCGGTCGCGCCGTTGCCGCCGCTCGACTGGGTAGAGGTCGACGATCACGCCGACCTGGCCCGTGCACGGGAGCTGGCATGCCGCTGCTAGCCCGTACGGTCATGACGCCCCTGACCATCGAGATCTCCCGCGGTGCGCTCGGCCGGCTCGACGCCGTCGTTGCGGACGGCCGCATCTCCGGCCGTGGCCGGGTCGCCGTCGTTCTTGGTACGGGCATCGGGCCGGACCTCGTCGACCAGGTCTCGAAGTCACTGCCGGCCGCGGATCTGTTGTCGATCGACGCCGGCACATACGACTCCGCGATCGCGCTCGCCGAGCGGCTGAAGGCACCCGAATACGACGCGGTCGTCGGCGTGGGCGGCGGGAAGATCATCGACACGGTGAAATACGCGGCGAGCCAGCGCGGCATGTCGATGGTCGCGGTCGCGACGAGTCTCGCGCACGATGGCCTCGCGTCGCCGGTGAGCACGCTTGCCCACCTCGGCGGGTACCCGTCCTATGGCGTACACATCCCGATCGCGGTCGTCGTCGACCTGGATATCGTGGCGCGCAGCCCGGCGTACCAGATCAGGTCCGGCATCGGAGACGAGCTGTCGAACTTGTCCGCGTGCGCGGATTGGGAGTTAAGCCACGCGATCACCGGCGAACCGATCGACGGCCTCGCGCTGTCGCTCGCGCGCACCGGCGCTGAGGCGGTGCTCGACCATCCCGGCACGATCACGGACGTCGACTTCCTCGCGACACTGGCGCGATCGCTGGTGCTCGGTGGCGTCGCGATGGCGGTCGCCGGATCAAGCCGGCCGTGCAGCGGTGCGTGCCACGAGATCACGCATGCGCTGACGGCAAGGCACCCGGACGCGGCGAGCCACGGCGTCTCCGCGGGCCTTGGCGCGCTGTTCGCGATGTTCTTGCGGACGCGCGTCGACACGGCCCACGGCCCGACATTCCGGCGCATGGCATCGGCGCTCGGACGGCACGGTGTGCCGCGCCGACCGGCGGACATCGGCCTGACCGCCACCGAATTCGCGGACGTGGTGGCGTTTGCGCCGGCCACGCGACCGGGTCGCTACACGATCCTTGAGCACCTATCGCTTGATCCCGCCGCCGTCGTCACCGCCGTCGAGGAGTTCGTCGATGCGGTCGGTGATGCACGTTGACCCGCGTCCTGTTGTTCGCGACGCAGGCGACACCGGACGGCACGCCGACCGCGCTGTTGCCGATCAACGGCGTGCCGGCGGTTGAACGCCTCGCCGACCAGTTGCGCGCGGTGGAGAGCGTGAACATCACCGTCATCACGCGACCCGGGTGGGCAGACCGACTGCGCGTCGGTGGCCTGAGCGCGGTGGAAAGCGAGGATGTCGCGAACGATCTCGCGGTCATCGGTGCGGCGGTCGCCGGCACCGACGGCGCCGTCGTGCTCGCCGCCGCGGACCTCGTCGCGCACGCCGGCGCACTGACGTCGTTCGCCGGGCCGCGCGCCACCCGGACCGCCGCCGCCGTTCAGGCCGCGAAGAACGTACGCGTCGGCGCGTACGGCGAACCGGTCATGCGCGAGCGGAACATGGTGATCTCGGTCGGCACCCACCAGCGCGTCGTCACGCGACCGAACGCGATGTTCCGCGCGCTGCTTCGCGTCAGCGCCGCCGACCGGCAGCGTCTCTACGACACCTGCTCCGCGCTCCGCACCGAGGCCATCGACAGCGGTCGCGATCTCGATGCCGATGCCGGCGAGTACGGCGCCGTCGGGCTCATGCTGCTCGGCCTGGTACGGACCGGGGTCGACGTCGCGGCGGTCAACCCGCGCGTCTACGTCTGCCACCGGGTCGACTCGGTCCAGGCGGCCGGTGCGACCGAAGTGGCGCTCGCTCGCGTCGACGAGGACGCGGCCGCGCTGCGGATGGGTGTCAAGGAGGACGACGAGTTTTTCGCTACGTACCTGGTGCACTCGTACACGCCAAGGTTGGTGAAGTTCTTCGCCCGGCGGGGCATCACGCCAACGCAGGTGACTTGGATGTCGGTCGGGGTGGGGCTGCTCGCCGCCCTGCTGTTCGCGATCGGCGTGCGGTGGCTGTGGATTCCCGGTGCGGTGGTCCTCTACGCGAGCTTCATTCTCGATTGCAGTGACGGTTCGCTCGCGCGATACACCGGCAACTTCAGCCGGTACGGCGGCTGGCTCGACATGATTGCCGACCGGGGTAAGGAATATCTCGTGTTCGCCGGTGCTGCGATCGGCGGGGTACGCCTTCACGAGCCCGCGGTCTGGGGGCTCGCCATCACCGCGATGGTCGTGCAGACCGTACGGCACATGGTCGATACGTGGTACGGCGCGCTGCAGGACACCGCGACGCGCGCCCTGCCGGTCGTGCCGCTGGGCTCGCCACGCGATGCGCTCGGGCTTCGAGCGGCCGGCGGAGGCGGCGCGGCGGAGGCCGGCGGTGAGGGCACCGCGACGTCCGAAGGGCATTCCGGCGCGGCTGCGGTCGGCGCGAAGCTCGGCCAGTTGTCGGCCACCGCACACGGGCACTACCGCTCGCCGGCGTATTGGTTCAAACGCTCCGTCGTGATGCCGATCGGCGACCGTTGGCTGCTGATGGCGATCGCCATCTCGATCGGTGGTCCGCGCGTGATGTTCATCGCGCTGCTGATCGCGATCGGGCTTGCGTTCGCGTACGTGCTGACCGGCCGAACGCTGCGCGCACTGGCCATGCGGGTGGTGGTGATGCCGCACTACAACATCGGATATCAGCGCGACGACGGCCTTATCGCGCGATTGGTCGGCCGCGCGAGTGCCGGTGCCGCGATGTCACCACTGGTTGCCGTGCTACCCGGACTCGTCTGCACGCTGGTGACGCTCGGCTTCGCGATCGGTGGCGACGTGGCGGCGCGCTGGGTCGTGCTGCCGCTCGGCGTGCTGGCGCTCTTCGGCGCGACGGCGGCCGACAGCCCGCACGACGGTCCACTCGACTGGCTCACCGCCGCGGGGCTCCGTGCCGTCGAGTACACGTTCATTGTGACCGCGGGCATCCTCGGCGGAGTGCCGCTGTGGCTCGTCTTCAGCCTGCTGTTCGTGCTCGCCATGTATCACTACGACCTCGTCTCGCGGATCGAAAAACCGGAAACGCCGATCGCCGGCATCGGACTGCTGCGCGGCTGGGACATTCGGGTGGTGATCATCGCGGTGACCACCGCGCTCGGTTGGGCGGAGGTCGTCTACGCGGTGGGTACGGTCGTCATCGGCGGCGTGTTCCTGACCGCGGCCGCCAACGGCTGGCGGCGCACATCACGCGCGGACCAGGCGGCGGCCGCGCGCGGCACGCCCGCGACGGCGTCAAAGTAGTCGCACGTCGCCGGGCCGGCTCGTATGCGAGCCGGCCCGGCGACGTCTGCGGCGGGGACCGCGGGAAGCCGAACGTCGGACATCCGACTGCCCGATGCGCGTGACGAGCCGGCGCGAATACCATGCGCAGGCTCACGCATCGAGGAGAGCCGCCCATGCCCTTGTCGGCCACCCGCGCGACCCACCGCACGGCGCTAGTCATCGCGCTCGCCGCCGCGACACTCACGATGTCGCTCGGCGCCTGCAACCACAGCCCGACGGGCACCGGCCAGCTAGGCGCCGCCGCCAATCCGTCGCCCGGATTCGGCGCGGTCTCCGGCGCGCCGTCGGCGTCGACCAGCGGAGGTTCCGCGTCGGCCACGCCAAGCGCGACCCCGTCCTCTCGCGCGTATCCAAGCGACTACGCGCGCGCGATCCTGACCGCATGGGCCAACCACGACACGTCATATCTCACGCTGCTGACGAGCACGTCCACGAAGAACCAGCTCTACGGCATCGGCTCCGTCGACCAACACTGGACGCTCGCGAACAGCCAGGGGGCCACCGGTTCGAGCTATTCGTCGTTCTTCAACAAGAGCGGCGACTACATCGTCATCCGTACGATCAACCAGCAGACCGCCGCGCACCAGTGGCACGCCGGCTCGGTGCAGACGTGGGACAAGATCTCGTACCCGTCGGATCCGGTCGCGTACGTCAAGTACTACATGGATGCGTACCTTGACGGGAACACCGCGCGGATGACTAAGCTCGGCAACCAGACGATGACGACCCACTTCATGGGGCTCGCGTCCAAGCCGGACTCGAGTTACACCGTCGGTTCTCCGGACGGTACGGCTGGCCACACGCACATCGAGGTCACCGAGACCAGCGCCTCGTTCGACGTCATCTTCCGCCTCGCCAACCAGAACCTCGGTCAGGCCAACGCCATCGAGGGTTGCGACTCCGGCTGCTGACCCTTCGATCCGACGGCGAACTTTCTCCCACCTTGCGGATGGACAAGACTGAGCGCATGGAGATCCTCGTGCTCGACCACGACGCGGTCACGGAGTTGTTGCCGGTCGGCGCGTGCGTCGACGTGATGCGCGACGTGTTCGGCGCGCTCGCCCGCGGAGCCGCGTTCCAGCCGCTGCGAAGCATCGAACGCCCGCCCGGAGTGCCCGGCATGCTCGGCATGATGCCGGGTTACGTCGCCGAGCCGGCGCCGGCGCTCGGCCTCAAGTTCCTCGGCATCTTCGGCGGCAACCCGGCCATCGGCAAGGACGCGCACCAGGGCATGGTGATCCTGCTGGATCCCGAGACTGGTGAGCCGCAAGCGATCCTCAACGCCTCCGCCATCACGGCGATCCGCACCGCCGCGGCCTCCGCGGCCGCGACCGATGTGCTGGCCCGAGGCGACGCCTGCGAACTGGCCGTGTTCGGCACGGGTGTGCAGGGCGCGTGGCACGTGCGCGCCATCGCCACCGTCCGCCCGCTTTCCCGGGTACGGATGACCGGCCGCGACGCAACCCGTGGCGCGGCGGTCGCCGGCCAGCTCAGCGACGAGTTGCGGATACCGGTCAAATACGTGCCCGACGCGCACGACACGGTCGACGACGCGGACATCGTGGTGACCGCGACGTCGGCCCGCGAACCGTTGCTGCACCGCGATTGGCTGGCCGACGGCGCGCACGTCAACGCGGTCGGTGCCTGCGTGCCGACGGCTCGCGAACTCGACACGGCGACCGTTGTCGCATCACGGTTCTTCACCGACCGGCGCGAATCGGCCGTCAACGAGGCCGGTGACTTCGTGATCGCCGCCGCCGAGGCCGGGCTCGGACCGGACCACGTCGTCGCCGAGATTGGCGAGGTGCTCAACGGTACGGTTCCGGGGCGCCGCGACGACAACGAGCTGACCGTGTTCGAGTCGCTCGGGCTCGCGGTCGAGGATCTCGCCGCGGCGGCGTACGTCGTCGAGGCGGCGCGCAAGTCCGGTGTGGGTACGAGGGCGGCGTTCTGATGGCGCCACCGAGCGCTGCCGCCGACGACATGCCAGCCGCCGATGACATGCCCACGGTCGACGACATCGCGCGCGCCCGTGAGGCGGTGGCCAGTGTCGCGCTCCGCACCCCGCTCGTCCGCCTTGGCGCCGGCGCAGAGATCTACCTGAAGCTCGAGAACCTGCAGCCGATCGGATCGTTCAAGCTTCGCGGCGCAGCGGCCGTGCTGGCGAATGCGAAGCCAGATGACGTCGCGGCCGGCGTGGTGACCGCCTCGGCCGGCAACATGGGTCAGGGTGCGGCCTGGTTCGCGCGGCGGCTCGGCGTGCCGTGCACCGTCGTCGTCCCACCGACCGCGCCAGCGGCGAAGATCGCGGCAATGGAGGCACTCGGTGCCCGCGTCGTGCCGGTGAGCGCGGAGGCGTGGTGGCACGCGTTCGTAGAGCGGCGCGTCGACGGCGTGGACGGGGTGTTCATTCACGCGTTCGACGATCCGGCCGTGATGGCGGGCAACGCGACGATCGGCGTGGAGATCGCCGAGGATCTCCCCGGTGCGACGCGCGTGCTCGTACCATGGGGTGGCGGCGGCCTGTCCTGCGGCATCGCGGCCGGTCTCGCGTCGACCGGGTCGCACGCGCGGGTGTACGCCTGCGAAGCCGCGACCGCCGCACCGCTTGCGGCGTCGTTGGCCGCCGGTGCGCCCGCGACGATCGACATGCAACCGTCGTTTGTGGACGGCATTGGCAGCCGGACCGTCTTGCCGTCCATGTTCCACCGCGCGGCCCGGCTCGGCATCGGCTCCCTTGTCGCACCGGTCGCTGACATCGTGGCCGCGTTGCGGCTCATGCTGGAACGCAATCGCGTACTAGCCGAGGGCGCCGGCGCAACTCCGTTGGCATGCGCGCTTGCTGGCCTGGCGGACGACACGTTCACGGCAGACGACGTGATCGTCTGCATCGTGTCCGGCGGCGTGATCGGGCTCGACACCCTCGTGGAGCTGCTGGCCGCACCGGAATGATCCATTGCACGGAGGAGTTCCCGTCGCTATGCGACGGGAACTCCGCCCCCCGATGGGTCGTCGTCGCTACGCCACAGTCACCGGTTCCAGGCCGGCCGGAACTGCCGAATCCGCGAGCGACGCGACCACCGCCGGCGCTGCCGCCGGCCGGACCAGCACCGACAGCCCACACCCGAACGCGGTGACGGCCGGCAGCGCGAACATCAACCGCCAGTCGACGACGCCGACGATCACCGCACCTATCGCGATCGACGCGGTCTGCGCGATCGACATCAATGTGCCCATCGCCGCACCGACCCGGCCCGCGAGTCGACCCGGCGTGTAGAGCTGTTGCGCGGTGCCGAACGCCACGAATATCAGGCCAAGCGCGGCGCCGAACAGGACCATGGCGATGACGAACGACGCGACCGTCGGCAAGAGGATGCCGAGGACCATCCCGACCGCGAGCACGAGCGACCCGATCCCGGTCGTGCGCGCCTCTCCGAACGTTCGCACTACCTTGGGCGCGAACACCGCGCCGACAATGGTCCCGGCGCCCTGAATGGACAGCAGCACGCCGTAGAAGGCCGGCGACCGATGGATGCCGTACTGGATCGCGGCAAACAGCCCGGTTTCCAGCAGGCCGCCGACAGCGAGGAACGCGGTTAGCGCGACAGTCAGCTGCAGCAACAACGGCGTGGACCGTACGTGCCGGAAGCCCGCGGTCAGCCGCCGGACGAACGGCTCGGTGATCTCCTCCACCGGTGATTCGGTGACCTTGATGGACAGCAGCGCGACGATCGCGATCGCGAAGGTGGCCGCGTCGACGATCGCGAGCGTCCCGCCGCCGGCCGCGACGTAGATTCCGGTGCCGACGATCGGCGACAGGATCCGCGTGCCCTGGCCGACGCTGGACAGCAATGATTGACCACTGGCCGCGTCCTGCGACGGCAGCATGTCCTTGAGCAGACCGCTGCGCGCCGGCAGCGCGGAAAGCAGCGCGTACCCGACGGCCACCACGTACAGCCGCCAGAGGTCGCCGCGGTCCGAGACACCGAGCAGGCTCAACACGAGCACGATTCCGAACACGTTCGACCAGATCATCAGCGACCGGCGGCCGACCCGATCGGCGAGATGGCCGAGCAGCGGCGCGGCCAGTTGCGGCCCGGTGAGGAAAAGGAACACGAGGCCGGCTGCGGTGTTCGAGTTGGTCAGGTCCTTCGCCCAGACACCCAGCGACAGGAACATCGCCGAGTCGCCGAAGCTCGACACCGACTCGCCAATCAGCAGCCGGCGGAATCGTGGATGGCGGAGTGCGGACATGGCAGTTCTCCCGAATGAGGGCGTGCGTCATCGCGACGGGTGCCGGTGAGGATGTTGCGGGCAGTCGGAGGAGTTGTTGGTACGCGGGACTAACGCGGTGGGCGCTTGGCTCGTTTGGTTGTCTTCGTCGGCTGGACGGTGGCCGCGGTCGCCGACGTCGCCTCGGTTGCATCCGTGGCGAGCGGGTCGACGAGGGGCGTGGCGGCGAACAGGATCCGTACCGGTCGCGAGCCGGCCGGCCACTTCGACCGGTCACCGATGCGCTCGCCGAACTTCGGCATCAGGTAGTCGATCAGCTCGCCATAACGGCGTACGACGTCGCGCAGTTCGTCCGGGGTCAGTGCGACAGTCGCGCCACCAAGTGCCGCCGCCCGCCGCCACTCCCCCCGCTCGGCCGCCGCGCGAGTGGTCCAGTCGAGCAGCCGAGCGGACTCTCGGCGGATGAACACCTGGTCGAGCGCCATGGTCAGCTCCGGCTCCTCGGACGTCCAGTTCTGTTCGTAGTCGAGTAGTTGCCAGCGCCGTTCCCGCCGGTCGTCGCCGGCCGCCGCGGGCGCGACGAAGCCATATTTGGCGAGCTGCCGGAGGTGGAACGAGCAGTTTGCCTGCGTGCTGCCGAGCGCACGTGCGCACTCGGCCGCGGTCATCGGGCCCTGGCCGAGCAGTTCGACGAGGTCGAGGCGCAGCGGGTGGGCCAGGGCCCTAATCGCTTGTGGATCGGTCAGTTCCATATGTCAAAGATATCTTTGATACTTCGACTCACTCAAGGTAGCCCGCCGCCGCGCATATGTCAAAGGCTTCTTTGGCATCCCGACCAGTCCGCGCGCTGCAGTCTCGAGACATGATCCACTGTGTTGGACGGTTGCCGCGTCATGGCGACGGAAATCGTCCGTTGCAGTGGATCATCGGCGCCGGACGACCGCCGGACCGTCCGCGTCGACGACAACCACCTCCGGGAACGCGAGCGCCGCCCAGAAAACGACCGGATCTGGCTCGAGCGCGAAGCGGCTTGCCAGCCATAGCGTCATCGCCATGCCATGCGTGCCGATCACGAGCACCGCACGACGTGCCGTCGCGATCGCCTGGTGTCGACGTACGGCAGCGTCAAATCGTCGTACCACCGCTTGGTGAGGCTCCCATCCCGCGTGCGTCGCGCCGCCGACGTAGGCCGCCGCGAGCGCACGGTATGCGTCCGTCCATGCATCCGGTCGGCGGACCTCGCCGAAGCCGGCATCGATCGCCACGGCTGCACCGCCGGCCGCGATGGACAGCGTTTCGCTCGCCTTCGGTTCGTCACTTGCGACGAGGTAGGCGTTCGGCGGCAACGTAATGGCCAACGCCTGCGCCGCGGCGCGACCGTCCGCGCCCAGCCGCCAGGCGGACGGCGCGAGTTCCGTATCACGACCGGGGACGGTGCGCCGACCGGCGGTCCAGGCGTTTCGACCGGTGTCGGGCATCGCGTGCCGGATAAGCATCACGCGGTCCGACGGCATGGGCGTTAGCATGGACGCGAGCATCCGCCATCGAAAGAGGAGACCGTCGTGAACCGCCGGACCGCCCGCTCGCTCACCGTTGCGTCGACGCCGTCGACGACGCCGGTAGGCAAGCCGCGCCCGGCTGGGTCGGCGGTACGGGTGTCATGCCCGTCGGTCGTACGCCGAGTACGCCCGACGGTCTGACCACTGACCCGTTCCCGCTTTCGAAAGGTGACCCAACCATGTCCGTGCCCGAGAAACCCTCGCTGGACGGCATCGAGGACAAGCACGCCGCCCGTTGGGAGTCCGACGGAATTTACCGGTTCGACCGGACGCGTACTCGTGACGAGGTCTACTCCATCGACACGCCACCGCTGACGGTCAGCGGCAGCCTCCACGTCGGACACGCGTTCAGCTTCACGCACACCGACATCATGGCGCGCTTTCATCGCATGCGCGGCAAGACCGTGTTCTATCCGATCGGCTGGGACGACAACGGCCTGCCGACCGAACGCCGCGTGCAGAACTACTTCCACGTGCGCTGCGACCCGACGCTGCCGTACGACCCGGACCTGCCGGAGCCGCTTCCGCCACAGACCGCGGCCGAGCGCAAGCGACCGCCGACCCGGATCTCGCGGCGCAACTTCGTTGAATTGTGCACGCGGTTGACGGCCATTGACGAGCAGGCGTACGAGTCGGTGTGGCGGCGCCTGGGGCTGTCCGTCGACTGGTCCACGATGTACACGACGATCGGCTCTACGGCGCAACGTGCCGCACAGCGAGCGTTCCTGCGGGGATTGGCCGCCGGCGACGTCTACCGCGCACTCGCGCCGACCGCGTGGGACGTCGACTTCCAGACCGCCGTCGCGCAGGCCGAGCAAGAAGATCGCGAAGTCACGGCTGCGTACCACCGGATCGCCTTCGGCGCGACCATCGACGGTGCGCAAGCCACCGTCGCGGTGGACACGACGCGGCCGGAGCTGTTGCCGGCCTGTGTCGCGCTCGTCGCGCATCCGAACGACGAGCGCTACCGGCATCTGGTCGGCACGACCGCCACGTCGCCACTCTTCGACGTGCCGGTGCCGATCCACGCGCACCACCTCGCCGACCCGGCAAAGGGTACCGGCATCGCCATGGTGTGTACGTACGGCGACGCCACCGACGTGCAATGGCAGCGCGAGCTCGGGTTGCCGATCCGCCCGATCATCGGTCGCGACGGGCGGCTTGTGGAGGCGAACCTCGCGACGTGGGGCGCATCGGCGGACGGCGCCGCCTACTATCAGTCGCTTGTCGGGAAGACGGCCGTGCAGGCGCGACGCGACGTGGTCGCCATGCTTGCCGAGACAGGTTTGCTGATTGGCGAACCGAAACCGATCACGCATGCTGTCAAGTTCTACGAGAAAGGCGAACGGCCGCTCGAAATCATCACGAGCCGGCAGTGGTTCGTGCGAACCCTGGCGCATCGGGACGCACTGCTCGATGCCGGCCGCAAATTGCGGTGGCAGCCACCGTTCATGCGGCAGCGGTACGACGACTGGGTGCAGGGCCTCACGTCCGACTGGCTCATCAGTCGCCAGCGGTTCTTTGGCGTGCCGTTCCCGGTCTGGTACCTCCTCGATGAAACCGGCGAGCCACGTTATGACGAGCCGATCGTGCCGGCCGAGGACGTGCTGCCGATCGACCCGATGACCCAGCAGCCACCCGGATTCAGCGAAGCGGATCGCGGTCGGCCGGGTGGATTCGCCGGGGACACCGACGT
>DATFRR010000299.1:0-10750 GCA_035263025.1 Micromonosporaceae bacterium | reverse complement strand
GACTGGGGCATCCCAGTGCCGTTGCCCGGCTGGGAGGAGAACGCGGCCAAGCGGCTCTACGTGTGGTTCGACGCGGTGATCGGCTACCTGTCGGCGTCGATCGAGTGGGCGCGGCGCGCCGGCAATGACGACGCGTGGCGCCAATGGTGGTCGCCGGAGATCTCCGGTGGCGAGCAGGGCCACGCCGGCGATCCCGGGCACGGCGGCGCGCGCTCGTATTACTTCATGGGCAAGGACAACATCACATTCCACTCGCAGATCTGGCCGGCCGAGCTGTTGGCGTATAACGGCGAGGGCGCCAAGGGCGGCAAGCCCGGCATGTACGGCGAGCTCGCGCTGCCGACTGAGATCGTGTCGAGCGAGTTCCTGACGATGGAGGGCCGGAAGTTCTCGTCGTCCCGGTCGGTGGTCATCTACGTACGGGATTTCCTGTCCCGCTACGACGCAGACGCGCTGCGCTACTTCATCGCGGTCGCCGGCCCGGAGACCACTGACACCGACTTCACGTGGGCGGAGTTCCTGAGGCGCAACAACGACGAGCTCGTCGCGGGCTGGGGCAACCTGGTCAACCGTACGATCGCGATGGCCGCCAAGAACTTCGGCGAGATCCCGGCCGCGGGTGAGCTGACCGCCGACGACGAGCGGCTGCTCGCCACCGTGTCGGCGGGCTTCGACACGGTCGGCGGCCTGATCGCGCGGCATCGTCAGAAGGCGGCGATCAACGAGGCGATGCGCATCATCGGCGAGGCGAACAAGTATCTGTCCGACCAGGCGCCGTGGAAGCTCAAGGACGACCGCGAGCGGATGGGCACCGTGCTGCACGTCGCGCTGCAGGCCATCAACGACTGCAACACGATGCTCACGCCGTTCCTGCCGCACGCCGCTCAGCAGATCCACGAGTTGCTCGGTGGCACCGGCGTCCACGCGCCGATGCCGGAGATCCGTGAGGTCGACGACCTCGACGGCGGGCCGGGCTATCCGATCCTGACCGGGGACTACACCGACGGTGCCCGTTGGGAGCACGTCGCGATCCAACCGGGGACGGTGTTGCAGCCGCCGAAGCCAGTGTTCCGCAAGCTGGATCCGTCCATCGTGGAGGAGGAGCTCGCCCGGTTGGGCGCCGCGCAATGACCGAAGCGGAATCTCGCGTGGTGCAGGCGGCTCGCCGCCGGGCCGCCGATCGTCCGCCACCGCCCGAGCAGCTCGCGGTCGCGGTGCTCGACAGCCACACGCATCTCGACATCGTCGGCGGCGACCCGGCCGACGCGATCGCGGATGCGGCGGCGGTCGGAGTCACGCGACTCGTGCAGGTGGGCGTCGACGAGCCGTCGTCGCGATGGAGCGCGGCGCTCGCCGACGCCGAGCCCGCGGTGGTCGCCACGGTTGCGCTGCACCCGAACGAAGCGCCGCGACTGTCCAATCTGGACGAGTCGCTGCGGGCCATCGAGGGCCTGGCTCACCTGCCACGGGTACGCGGGATCGGCGAAACCGGTCTGGACACGTACCGGACGGGCGAGGACGGTCGTGCGACACAGGAGGCGAGCTTCCGCGCGCACATCGCGTTCGCGAAACGGTTCGCCAAGACACTCGTGATCCACGATCGGGACGCGCACTCGGACGTGTTGCGGGTGTTGGACGAGGAGGGTGCGCCGGACACTGTGGTGATGCACTGCTTCTCCGGCGACGAGGCGTTCGCTTTGGAGTGTCTTGGGCGCGGCTTCGTGCTGAGCTTCGCCGGTACGGTGACGTTCAAGAACGCGACGGGCCTACGTGACGCGGCCCGGGTCACCCCGCTCGACCAGATGCTTGTGGAGACCGACGCGCCCTACCTCACGCCGATGCCGCATCGCGGTCGACCGAACGCGCCCTACCTGATTCCGTTGACCGTACGAGGAATCGCCGCCGCGACCGGCCGTGACCTCGACGAGGTGTGCGCCGGCATCTCGGCCACCGGCGAACGGGTCTTCGGGCCGTGGCAGTAGCCGGGCCGCCGCCGGCCGGCCTGCAGAGTCGGGCTCAAAGCACGTCGAACACTGCACGCAGCAGGCGATTCACGTCGTCGAGCTCGGTCGGTGTCAATCGTCCGACGCGTTCACCGAGCGCCTTCTCGACGTCGACGGCGCGGATCTGATCGAGCATCAGCCTCGTCTCGACACCGGTCACGACCACCGTCGGTCGGAATGCGTACGGGTGGGCGATCGTCGACGTGGGCGCCACGAGCGCGGTCGACAGGCGCAGGTCATCGGATTGGAGCACGACGCCGTAGCGGGGTCCGCGCTGTTCGTGGCCGACCGCGTCGCGCGGCGCGCGCAGTCGGTACACGTCACCACGCACTGATCTCGTCCATCTCGGCCATGACACGTCGAACTTCGGCCAAGTCATCCGGGTTGTTACGGGCGTGGTCCGCGTCCGCGCGCATCCGTGCGCGTACCGCGGCTCGATCGTGTTCATCGACGAGACGTGCGATGGTCTCGTCGACCGACACGCCGCCGAAGTCCTCGTCGCGGATTCGCATGACGCGATCGCGCGTCGCGCGACTGATCCGCATCGTGGTGGTAGGCGTCTCCGTCATACGTGTAGTCTACAGATCCATATACAATCCGCATACCGACGGCCGCCCAGCCGCGGGTCGCGTGCCAGATAGGGTGATCGCGTGATCGAGCTGGCCGGCCTGCTCGGGCCGGCCGACGTACGCCGGCTCGCCGCGACCCTCGGGGTACGCCCGACGAAGTCGCTCGGGCAGAACTTCGTCCACGACCCGAACACCGTACGCAGGATCGTCGCGACCGCCGATCTGGCGCCGGACGACGTCGTGATCGAGGTCGGTCCCGGACTCGGATCGTTGACGCTTGCGCTCGTACAGTCCGCGGCACACGTGTACGCGGTCGAGATCGATGCCGTGTTGTCCGCTGCGCTGGCCAACACGGTCGCATCGCGGCTGCCCCAACATGCGGACCGGTTGACCGTGGTGCCGTTGGATGCGCTGAAGATCGTGCCGGGTGACCTCGCCGGCCCGATGCCGACGGCACTGGTGGCTAACCTGCCCTACAACGTCGCGGTGCCGGTGGTACTGCATCTCCTGGCGGTGCTGCCGAGCCTTCGCCGTGGGTTGGTGATGGTGCAGAAGGAAGTCGCCGACCGGCTCGCCGCCGCGCCCGGCTCGAAGACGTACGGCGTGCCGAGCGTCAAGCTCGCGTGGTACGCGACCGCGCGCCCGGCCGGCCGCGTCCCACCGAGCGTGTTCTGGCCGGTGCCGAACGTCGAGTCCGGCCTGGTCGCGTTCGCCCGACACGAGCCGCCGCCCGGTGCCGACCGGCTCGCCACGTTCGAGGTCATCGACGCGGCATTCGCACAGCGCCGCAAGACGCTGCGCAGCGCGCTCGCCGGGTGGGCCGGCAGCCCGTCCACGGCCGCCGACATTCTGACCGCGGCCGGCGTTGACCCGGGCGCGCGGGGCGAGACGCTCGGCGTCGCGGAGTTCGCCGCGATCGCGGCCGCCCGGCACGCCGGCACAGGCTGAGCCGCTGGCGGCTGGCAGACTGCGCACTGTGACGCACACAGGAGTGACCCGGTGACCGAGCCGTTGAACGCCGAGGAACGCCGGCCGCGGCTCGGCGCGAGCGGTCCGGTCCGGGTACGTGTGCCTGCCAAGATCAATCTGCACCTCGGCGTCGGGCCGATCCGTCGCGACGGGTACCACGAGCTGACCACCGTCTACCACGCCGTCTCGCTCTACGACGAGGTCAGCGCGCGCCGCGGTGACCAGCTCACCCTGACCATGGAGGGGGAGGGCACCGGCGAGCTGCCACTCGACGAGTCCAACCTCGTGATGCGCGCTGCGCACGTGCTCGCCAAGTCCGCCGGCGTACCCGCGATAGCCCGCCTTCACCTGCGCAAGCAGATCCCGGTCGCCGGTGGCCTGGCCGGCGGCAGCGCGGACGCCGCGGCCGCGCTCGTCGCATGCGACGCCCTATGGGGCTGCGGCCTCAGCCGCGACGAACTCGCCGAGCTCGCCGCCGAGGTCGGATCGGACGTGCCGTTCCTGGTGCTCGGTGGCACGGCGCTCGGCACCGGCCGCGGTGAGGCGGTCAGCCCGGTGCTCGCCCGCGCGACAACCTGGCACTGGGTCATCGCGACCGCGCACGGCGGACTGTCCACACCGGACGTCTATCGGGAGCTCGATCGACGGCGCGAGACGGGGCTCGCGGCCGAACCACTCGGTGCGCCGGATGCGCTGATGGCGGCGCTGCGGCAGCGCGACCCGGCGGTGCTCGCCGCCGCACTCGGAAACGACATGCAGCTGGCTGCGCTCGCACTGCGGCCCGAACTCGGCGAGACGCTCGCCGCCGGTACGGCCGCCGGCGCGCTCGCCGCGATGATGTCCGGCTCTGGGCCGACGTGTGTGTTCCTCGCGCGGGACGCGGCGGACGCCGCTCGTATCGCCGCCGAGTTGGACGCCTCGACGGTGTGTCGAGCCGCGATCGCGGTGACCGGACCGGTGGCCGGCGCCCGGGTGCAATGACCGTGGCGGCGGTCCACTGATGGCGAACATCGTCAACCTCGATCGCGTGTCCAAGGCGTACGCCACCGCCGGACCGCTGCTCGTCGACGTCTCGATCGGGTTGGACGACTCGGATCGGGTCGGCGTGGTCGGTCTGAACGGGGCCGGCAAGTCGACGTTGCTCCGCTTGCTGACGAAGTCCGAGCAGCCCGATTCCGGCCGGGTCACGCACCGGCGCGACTTGCGTGTGCTGTCGCTGCCGCAACAACTCGACCTGGCTCCCGACCTGACGGTGCGCGACGTCGTGATCGGCGACGCGTGGCTCGCCGCGGAGTTCGCCGCCGAACATGACTGGGCCGGCGACGCCGGTGTCAGAGCCGTGCTCGACGGCCTCGGCATGCCGCACCTCGGGCTGGACAACGCCATCGGTCCGATGTCCGGTGGCGAGCGGCGCCGCGTCGCGCTGGCCGCACTGCTGGTGCGCGGTTCCGACCTCCTGGTGCTCGACGAGCCCACGAACCATTTGGACGTGGCGGGCGTCGCGTGGCTCGCCGAGCACCTCCTCGCACGGCGTGGCGCGCTCGTCGTCGTCACGCACGATCGGTGGTTCCTCGACGCGGTCGCGTCGCTCATGTGGGAGGTCGCCGACCAGACGATTCGCGGGTACGAGGGCGGCTTCGCCGCGTGGACGCTCGCGCGTGCCGAGCGGGTCCGCCTCGCCACCGACGCCGAGGCACGGCGCCAGAATGTGCTGCGCAAGGAGATCGCCTGGCTCCGCCGCGGTCCACCCGCCCGGACCAGCAAACCGAAGTTCCGCATCGAGGCCGCGAACGCGCTGATCGCCGACGTACCGCCGGCCCGGGACACCGTGTCACTCGCGCGGCTCGCGACCGCTCGACTTGGCCGGCAGGTCTACGACCTCGCCCACGTGACGCTGCGCGCCGGCGACAAGACGCTGATCACCGACCTGACGTGGCATGTCGGCCCGGGCGACCGCATCGCGATCGTCGGTGCGAACGGTGCGGGCAAGTCCACCTTGCTTCGGCTGCTCGCCGGCGAGCGGCATCCCGACGACGGCCGGATCACTCGCGGGAAGACGGTCCGGGTCGCGTACCTGTCGCAGGAACTAGGCGAGCTGCCCGACGGCGTACGGCTGTTGGAGGCGGTCGAGCAGGTGGCCAACCGCGTCCGGCTCGGGGAGCGAGAGCTATCCGCCGTACAACTCGCCGACGTGTTCGGCTTCACCGATCGCCGGCTGTGGACACCGGTCGCCGACCTCTCCGGCGGCGAGCGGCGACGCCTGCAGATGTTGCGCCTGCTCGCGACCGAGCCGAACGTGCTGCTGCTGGACGAGCCGACGAACGACCTCGACACCGACACGCTGGCCGCACTCGAGGATCTGCTTGATACGTGGCCGGGCACGATGGTGGTGGCGAGCCATGACCGGTATCTCGTCGAGCGCGTGACCGATCACGTGTACGGCATGTTCGGCGACGGCCGGCTCGTACACCTGCCCGGCGGTGTCGAGGAGTATCTCGCTCGATCCGGTACGCACGCGGCGTCCATCACAGCGGCTGATTCGGCGCCCCGCGACGTGCGTTACGCGTCTAATGCGGGTACCAGTCTGGGTCGAGGCGGACCGACGGCGGCCGAGGCTCGGGCGGCGCGCAAGGAGGTCGCACGCTTGGAGCGGGTGCTCGACCGGTTGGCCGACCGCGCGGCGCAGGTCCACGCGGACATGGCCGATCACGCAACGGATTACGAACGGATCACCGCGCTGGACACGCAGCTGCGGTCGATCGAGTTGGAACGCGCGGAAGCCGAGCAGGCCTGGTTGGCGGCGGCGGAACGCGCCGGAGACGGGTAGCGCCAACGCACCCAGGGGGTGGTCGCAGTCGTGTCACCGGGTGGGCGACAATACGGGTCGACCATGGCACGGATCGACCATGGCGCGGCTCGCGCCCGAAGGATGCTGAAGAGGACCCGATGTCACACATTCCGGTAAACCACCCGCTGCGGACGTTCTACCGCTTCCTCGCCGCGCTGGCCGGCATCTACGTCCTCATCCTCGGCATCGTCGCGTTTACGAAGACCAGCGACTTGCCCGCGTTCGAGCAGCACAACCTGCCGTGGACGCTGGGCCTGCGGACGAACCTGGCGTTCGCCACCATCTCCATGGTGGCCGGCGCAGTGATCATCGTGGCCGCGCTCATCGGTCGGAACGTGGACCGCTTCATCAACGTGGCCGGCGGCATCGCGTTCATGGCCATGGGCGCGCTGATGATGGTGTTGATGGAGACCGACGCGAACTTCCTGGGCTTCTCGATGGCCAACTGCATCGTGTCCTTCATCATCGGCGTCGTGCTCTTCACCGCCGGGCTCTACGGCAAGACCGGCCCGGAACATCTCGCTCGCGCCGAGGAGCTGGCCCGCACCGGGCACTGATCGGGGTTCAAGGGTCAGAAACCGACGGATCGCGGCGCTTGCCGGTGCATGCAGGTCGACAATTGGGGTAGTTAGGGCGAAGGGACCCGCACCAACGTCGCTCGGCACCCGCCATTCGGTCGCGAGATCGTCCGGGCCGGGCGGCGTGAGGAGGAGCCATGCCGACCCATATCCCGGTCAACCACCGGCTGCAGCCGTACTACCGCTTCCTGGGGGCCGTCGCGGGCGGGTACGTGCTCGCGTTCGGGATCGCTGGCGTCATCCGTACCGCAGGTAAGCCGTTCTTCGATCAGACGAACGAGACGACCGTGCTCGGGCTGCGGTCGAACATGGCGTTCGCGATCTTGTCGATCGTGGTCGGGGCCATCGTGCTCGGCGGTGCCGTGGTGGGCCGCAACCTCGACCACTTCATCAATCTGGTCGGTGGCGTGGTGTTCCTGGTCGCCGGCATGTTGATGATGACCTTGCTGCAGACCAACGCGAACTTCCTGAACTTCCAGATGTCGACGTGCATCGTGTCGTTCGTGATCGGCGTCGTGCTCTTCACCGCCGGTCTCTACGGCCGGGTCGGCACCCACGCCGACCACCTGCGGGAGGAGCACTTCCGGCGGCACGTGACCGACGACCCGCAGGACCACAAATGGGCGTTCCACGGTGCGCCGCCGCGCCCGGCCGAGAACGACCCGGACGTCCATCGGTTCGCGTAGCGACCCGTCGCGCGCTCAGCGTGCGGGCGCCGGCCGCGTCACCAGCGTCGGACGCGACTCCATGTGGGATAGCCCGCGCCACGCGATGTTCACCAGGTGCGCGGCCACCGCCTCCTTGCGCGGCTTGCGAACCTCGAGCCACCAGCGCCCGGTCAGCGCGACCATGCCGACCAGCGCCTGCGAGTAGAGCTCGGCGAGCTTCGGATCAAAGCCGCGGGTCTTGAACTCCGCACCGAGGATGTGCTCGACCTGATGGGCGACGTCATTGAGGACGCTGGAGAAGTTGCCGGATCCAGAGCCGACCGGTGAATCGCGGACCAGCACCCGGAACCCGTCGGTCTCGCCCTCGATGTAGTCGAGTAGCGCCAACGCCGCCTGCTCGAGCAGGTCGCGGGGGTGGCCGGCGGTGAGCGCCGCGGTGACGCGGTCCAACAGCGACCGCACCTCGCGGTCGACGACGACCGCGTACAGGCCCTCCTTGCCGCCGAAGTGTTCGTAAACGACCGGCTTGGAAACCTTCGCTCGCGCGGCGATCTCCTCGATCGAGGTCGCGTCGAAGCCGCGTTCGGCAAACAGCGAGCGGCCGATCGCGATGAGCTGTTCCCGGCGCTGCGCCGAGGACATGCGGACGCGCGAGCCGTTCTTCGACGGGGTTACCTCGGACGTGTCGCTCACGTGTTCATGGTGCCAGGGCGACCTGTCGACCCGATGCTTGGTGTCGACCCGATCGTGGTCACCGTCCGGATGCGGCGCTCGGCGCAGCGCGCTTCGCGGCGATGCGCTCGGGGCGCGGCCAGCGTACGTCGTGCACCCAGCCGAACTTCTCGAACAGCCAGATGGTCCGCGCGGAGATGTCGATCTGCCCACGGAGCACACCGTGCCGCGCGCACGTCGGATCCGCGTGGTGCAGGTTGTGCCAGCTCTCACCGAACGACAGAACGGCCAGCGGCCAGAAGTTGGCTGCTTTGTCGCCCTTGCGGACCTCGAACGGGCGCTCGCCGACCACGTGACAGATCGAGTTGATCGACCACGTGACGTGGTGCAGGAACGACACGCGTACGAGTCCGGCCCAGAACAGCGCCCACAGCGCGCCGGTCCACGACCACGTGACGAGGCCACCGATCGCTGCCGGCAGCAGGATCGATACGCCGACGAGGACGCCGAAAAGCTTGTCGATGCGCTGGATGTCGCGGTCGGCGAGGAGGTCGGGAGCAAACCGGGCGCGGTTGGACATCTCACGGTGGAACAGCCAGCCCATGTGCGCGTACCAGAGGCCCTTGGTGAGGCCCCAGAACGTGGCACCGAACCGCCACGGCGAGTGGGGATCGCCCTCGACGTCGGAGAACGTGTGGTGGCGGCGGTGGTCGGCAACCCACTGTGTCGGCGCTCCCTGGATCGCCATCGCGCCGGCGACCGTGACCATGATGCGTACCCATCGTTTGGCCTTGAACGAGCCGTGCGTCAGGTAGCGGTGGTAGCCGACCGTGACGCCGAGGCCGGTCAGCACGTAGAAGAACCCACCGATCGCCACGTCGGTCCAGGTCAGTGCACCGCCCCAGGCCAGCGGTACGGCGACGACGAGTGCGATGAACGGTACGACGACGAAGGCCCACAGTCCGATCACGATCCCGATCGGCTGCTTGCCTTCGATCAGAGGCTTGGCGCCCCGAGGCGTGGCCTCCGGCGCTTGGGGTTGCTGCTGGAGAATGCCGGTTGTCATGGCTGACCTCGCGATGTCGATGGGCTCAGCGGGCTCGAGTCGATGGCTATGCGGGTCGATCGCAGCGCAGTCGGCGCCAGGCACCAGCACTTACGCTAACGTAACCTACGGTTGCGTAACCTTGTTAGCGCCAAAGTTGGCCGGTAGCTGCCACGCTGGCGGACAGTTGGCGAAACTCCTGGTGATCGGGCCGTTACGCGGGAGTAGCCTGTCGTACGCGCGTTCTAACTTCGGCCCATGCCACCCGACACCACCGCGGCGGATGCTCGCCGGTTGCGGCGCGACGAGGGCCTGTCCGTCGCGCAGATCCAGCGACGGCTCGGGGTGTCCAAGCACAAGCTCGCGGAATGGCTGCGCGGCGTGCCGCCGCCGGAGTGGACGGCACGACCCAACGCGAAGGACGACGCGTGCGCCCGCGCGGTGGCGCTGCGTCGCGACGGTTGGTCGGTGAACGACATCGCGGTCGAGTTGGGCGTGGCGCGATCGACCGCCTGGCGATGGGTACGGGACCTGCCGCTCGACCCGGATTCCGAGCGCGCGAAGGCCAAGCGAGCCCACGCGAAGGCAATGACCGACGGCCGGTGGGCGCGTCATCGAGCAGAACGTGACGCGCAACGCGCTGCCACGATCGCGCGGACGGTCGACGAGATCGGTGCGCTCACCGATCGCGAGATCCAGCTGATCGGCGCGGCGATCTACTGGTGCGAGGGTACGAAGTCCAAGCCGTGGCGCCGGAACGACCATGTGCAGTTCGTGAACAGCGACCCGATGCTCGCCACGCTCTTTGTGCGCTTCCTGCACGACAACGGAGTGGCCGCGGACCGGATTGGTTTTCGCGTAAGCATCCACGAGTCGGCGGATGCTGCCGCGGCAACCGCATGGTGGTCGCACACGCCCGGTTGTTCCGCGGAGTCATTCGCCCGCCCGACGATCAAGCGGCATTTGCCGAGCACCAACCGGAAGAACCTGGCGGAGGACTACCACGGCTGCGTGATCATCAACGTGGCACAATCGCGTGAGCTGTACTGGCACATCGAAGCGGTCGTGACCTCGATGGCTCGCGCCGGCGATCCGGCGTGATGTCGTTTTCCAGGCGACAGGTGCACCGCTAGGCTGTCTGACGGAACGATCGGCCGTGGTGTAATTGGCAACACGCCGCCCTTTGGAGGCGGTTTTCTAGGTTCGAGTCCTAGCGGCCGAGCTATCCGTAAATGTCCGTTTCGGAGGATTCCTACGTAGCGAGCGCGGCGCCGATCAGCCGGAGCTGCGCTGGCGCTTGCGACCGCCAGTACGAGTCGTCATGGCAGCCCTTCGCAATGTGTACGACGTCGGGGTTGGCCAGGCGCGCGCGAAGCGTACGGATCGCGGGTGCAAACG
>DATFRR010000298.1:0-3255 GCA_035263025.1 Micromonosporaceae bacterium | reverse complement strand
ACGTCGTACGTGTTCAGCTGACCCGCCTCGAGAAGGTGCACGGTCGGCACGTTGCGCAGGCTCAGCCAGTTGATCTCGTCGTCCGCGCCGAGCACGACGAGTACGCGCTCCGACTCGGTCGCCTTGGCGAGTGTGACCATCGCCGCCTTCGTCGAGGGCGCCTCACCGTCCACGAACCCGTCGACCACGTGCACGCGACCGTCGCGCGCCCGGTCAGACAGCGCACCGCGCAGCGCGGCTGCCTTCATCTTCTTCGGCGTCCGCTGCGTGTAGTCGCGCGGCATCGGACCATGCACCACGCCACCGCCAGTGAACTGCGGTGCGCGGGTGGAACCCTGGCGGGCCCGACCGGTGCCCTTCTGCTTGTACGGCTTCCGGCCGCCACCGCGCACCTCGCCACGGGTACGCGCCTTGGCGGTACCCTGCCGTGCCGCGGCGAGCTGTGCCACCACGACCTGGTGCATCAGCGGGATGTTCGCCTGCACGTCGAAGATGTCGGCGGGCAGCTCGACCGTTGCCGTTTGCCCGCTGTCGTCGACCGTGACTACGTCGACCTTCGTCACTTGGGCACACCACCCTTCGCGAGCACGTTCTTCGCGGCGCCGCGAACCAGCACCAGCGCGCCGGCCGGGCCGGGGATCGCGCCGCGCACCAGAAGCAGGTTCTGCTCTACGTCAACGGCCTGAATGACGAGGTTCTGTACGGTGTAGCGCCGCGAGCCCATCCGGCCCGCCATCTTCACGCCCCGAAACACCCGGCCGGGCGTGGCGCACGCGCCGATCGAGCCCGGCGAACGGTGCTTCCGCTCGACACCGTGGCTGGCGCGCAGACCATGGAAGCCATGGCGCTTCATCACGCCAGCGAAACCCTTGCCCTTGGTCTTACCGGTGACGTCGACGCGGTCGCCGGCGGCAAACGCCTCGACGGTCACTTCCTGGCCGACCTCGTACTCGTTGGCGTCGGTGGTACGCAGCTCGACGATGTGCCGGCGCGGCGCGACATTGGCCTTCGCATAGTGGCCGGCGACCGGCTTGTTGACCTTGCGCGGGTCAATGGCGCCGTACGCCAGCTGGACGGCCGAGTAGCCGTCAGAGTCGGCGCTGCGGACCTGCGTCACGACGCATGGCCCGGCCTGCACCACAGTGACCGGGACCACCCGGGTGTTGTCCCAGACCTGGGTCATGCCGAGCTTCGCGCCCAGGATGCCCTTGACTTGCCTGTCCATGAGTCGGTCCTTCTACTAGACGGTCGCGTGACCGTGGACGTGCGTTTCGGTGTCCACTCGCGACCGGCTACAGCTTGATCTCGATGTCGACGCCAGCGGGCAGGTCGAGGCGCATGAGCGAGTCGACCGTCTTCGGCGTCGGGTCGATGATGTCGATCAGACGCTTGTGCGTACGCATCTCGAAGTGCTCGCGTGAGTCCTTGTACTTGTGCGGAGAACGGATGACGCAGTAGCGGTTGATCTCCGTCGGCAGCGGCACCGGGCCAGCGACCTGTGCCCCAGTGCGCGTCACCGTCTCGACGATCTTGCGCGCCGAGGAGTCGACGACCTCGTGGTCGTAGGCCTTGAGCCGGATGCGGATCTTCTGTCCCGCCATGGTGGCTTCTGTTCCTTCTCTCGATACCGCTAGCCGCGTGGGCGTCGGCCCGCGCAGTCCTCGCCAGGTGCGGGGAGTAATCCCCACGCTCCGGCCCGTTGTCCGACCCCCGCGGTCGGGCGTGTCGGGCGGTCGGACCAGGCTCCGCCCCGTTCCGACTGCTCGCATTGGCGCCTCACCGCCGCTGCTACGCCGCGGCGCGAAGCGATCTCATGTCCACACACGCCCGGTGCCGCCTGACGGAGGCCCGGAGGCACCCACCGCACACGGATGTGACCCCGTACATGCAAATAGGCGCCGTGCGAGCGTGGTGGGTGGGCTCGAACCTTAGCCACGTGGATCCGGCTTGAGGCCGCAACCCACCACGCTGCGCGGAACGCAACCTGTCCATTATGCCGCAGTCACCCGCGACATCGGAAATCAGGGTTAATCAGTTCACTTAAGGATCTTGGTAACGCGACCGGCACCGACCGTCCGACCACCCTCGCGGATGGCGAACTTCAGGCCGTCCTCCATGGCGATCGGCTGGATCAGCTTGACCGTCATGCCAGTGTTGTCACCCGGCATCACCATCTCGGTGCCCTCGGGCAGCGTGACGACGCCGGTGACGTCCGTGGTGCGGAAGTAGAACTGCGGCCGGTAGTTCTGGAAGAACGGCGTGTGACGGCCGCCCTCCTCCTTGGACAGGATGTAGACCTGCGCCTCGAACTCGGTGTGCGGCGTGTTGGAGCCGGGCTTCACCACGACCATGCCGCGCTCGACCTCTTCGCGCTTGATGCCGCGGAGCAGGAGACCGACGTTCTCTCCGGCGCGCGCGTCATCCAGCGTCTTGCGGAACATCTCGATCGCGGTGACCTTGGTCTTGAGCGACTTCTCCTTGATACCGACGATTTCGACGTCCTCGTTCGGCAGCAGGACGCCACGCTCGGCGCGGCCGGTGACCACGGTGCCGCGCCCGGTGATCGTGAAGACGTCCTCGATCGGCATGAGGAACGGCTTGTCGATGTCGCGCTCCGGCTGCGGAATGCTCTCGTCGACCGCGGCCAGCAGCTCCATGAGCGCGTCCGACCACTTCTCGTCGCCCTCGAGCGCCTTCAGCGCCGATACGCGGATCACCGGGAGATCATCGCCCGGGTACTCCTGGCCGGACAGCAACTCCCGGACCTCGAGCTCGACGAGCTCCAGCAGTTCCTCGTCGTCGACCATGTCGGCCTTGTTGAGCGCCACGACGATGTAGGGCACGCCGACCTGACGGGCGAGCAGCACGTGCTCGCGCGTCTGCGGCATCGGGCCATCGGTCGCCGCGACCACCAGGATCGCACCGTCCATCTGCGCGGCGCCCGTGATCATGTTCTTGATGTAGTCGGCGTGACCCGGGCAGTCCACGTGTGCGTAGTGGCGCTTCTCGGTCTGGTACTCGACGTGCGCGATAGAGATCGTGATTCCGCGCGCCTTCTCCTCCGGCGCCTTGTCGATCTCATCGAACGGCGTGTACGGGTTGATGGCCGGCATCTTGTCATGCAGGACCTTCGTAATCGCCGCGGTCAGCGTCGTCTTGCCGTGGTCGATGTGACCGATGGTGCCGATGTTGACGTGCGGCTTGGTCCGCTCGAACTTCGCCTTCGCCACTGGTTCCTCCTGTGGACTTCGTGTT
>DATFRR010000297.1:0-5543 GCA_035263025.1 Micromonosporaceae bacterium | reverse complement strand
TGCGCCAACCCAACGGTGATCAGCAGGGTACGGCTGTCCACCCGATCGGCGAGCCGGCCGGCGAACGGACCCACCACCACCAACGGAAGCGCGGCGGCGAGCATGATGCCGGCGACCGCGAGACCGCCCTCGCCGCGGGTCTGGAGCACGAGTGCAAGCGCCGTTGCGGCGAGCATGTCACCGCAGTTGGAGACGGCTTTCGCCAGCGCCGACATGTATACGTCGGACCACCGTGGCTCCGAAGCAGCCGCCGTCGACTGGTCAGCCGCGGAAGATGTGAAGGCCATACTTCGAAGTTACGCCTTCACATCTTTGTCCGCAAGGTGTCATGCGGCGCGGCTCATGCCTTTGTGTGGGCTAACTGGCATTCCGGGACTCCGGCGACGAGCCGACGTCCGGCGACCGCGCCGCGTTGCCGAGCCGCGGCATGGCGCGCACCACCATGGATACGTCGGCGGCGTCCGCCGGCCGGTCCCGCGTGCCCCGCGAGTAGACCTCGATGAGCTCGCGGATCCTCGCGCACAGGTCTCGGAGCTCAGCGGCGGTGACCACGATTCGCGCACCGTAGAACGCGCTCGCGTCCTGCCACTCCCGCGACACCGTCGGCATCGTGGCGTAGAACCGTTGCGCTTCCGCGTCCTGCCACGAGATGAGCGCGCCGAGCAGGCCGTGCGCCTCGTCGCGCTCGTGATCGGACACGTTGTCGCTGTCGTAGTGAAATCCGTCGGCGGCACCCTGCCAGACCCGTTCGCGACCGTCACCGCGTCCCTCGGCCTCCCGGATCAGCCCGCCCCGGGCCAGCTCCCGCAGGTGGTAGCTGGTCGCGCTTGGCGACAACCCGACCAGCGTCGCCAGCTCGGTCGCGGTGGCGGTGGTCCCGTTCTCGAGATGTTCCAAGATCGCCAGGCGGACCGGATGCGCAAGCGCGCGCATGCGGACCGCGTCGTCGATCTCCATGACCTGTCGACCCGTCGACCTGCGCTCGCTCGCCATGGCTCACAGCGTAATTCGGTGGCCGGCAATGATGGACGGCGTACCATCGACCGTTCGTGCGCGGCACAGCCGGTGCCACCTGATCCGCGGGTGGCGTGCCGGGCGGCCACGACCCGCTGGAGCGCGAATGAGCGTGATCGATTCCGACGCCGACCTCGACCCAGACCCGCAGCCGATCAACGACGAAGCCCCCGCCACCCAACGTCCGACCAGCCGCATTGGCAACCCTGATCTGTCCGCCGAGTTGGCCACCGAGCGCACCCATCTCCTCGAGTCCCGTGCCGCGCTGGCCCGCATGCGGGACCGAGCCGAGGCCCTGTTCGCCACCGGCGAGACGGTTTCCGGCGATCCGTTCGCCGCGGAGAGCCTGGGACGTCAGCTGGCCCGCCGCATTGCCGAGCTCACCGACGATCCGTCCGCACCGCTGTTCTTCGGCCGTCTCGACTTCGTCGGGCCCGCTGCCGAGAGATTCCACATCGGCCGTCGCCATGTCGTCGACGACCTTGGCGAGCCGATGGTGCTCGACTGGCGCGCGCCGCTGTCTCGCGCGTTCTACCGGGCCAGCGTGCGCGATCCGCAGGGCGTCGCGGTCCGTCGACGGTTCGGTTGGACATCCGTGGGTACGCCCGCGAGCAGCACCGCCGCACAACCGGTCGCGGACCTGAGCGGATTCGAAGATGAGCACCTCGACCGTGGCGAAGAACTCGGCACGAACTCCAGGATCCTCACCACCGAGATCGAGCGGCCACGCGTCGGACCGATGCGGGACATCGTCGCCACCATCCAGCCGGAGCAGGACGAGCTGGTACGAGCCGATCTCGGCGCCACAATCTGCGTACAAGGCGCGCCGGGCACCGGAAAGACCGCGGTCGGGCTGCACCGGGCGGCCTACCTGCTCTATGCCTACCGCGAGCGGCTGCGCCGGTCCGGCGTGCTGATCGTCGGACCGAACCGCGCGTTCCTGCACTACATCGCGGCCGTGCTGCCCGCACTCGGCGAGATCGACGTGACGCAGACGACCGTCGACGACCTGCTCGGCGTGCCGGTCGGGCGTCCCGAGCGGCAAGCGGCGGCGCCGATCCTGCACGACGTACGCATGGCAGAGGTGCTGCGTCGCGCCCTCAACGCGAACATCCGACGGCCGCTGCACCCGATCGAGATCTCCGACGGTTCGTATCGTTGGCGCATCTCGGTTGACGCGCTGCGCCGGGTCGTCGACGACGTACGGCGGGAGAACCCGGCGTACGCCACCGGGCGCGACCGCGTCCGAGCCCGTACCGTGGCGCTGCTGCAGCGGCAGGCGGAGGCGCGCCGCGCCGAGTCGCCGAGCGACGCGTGGCTGCGACGGATGGGGCGCGCGAAGCCGGTCGTCGAGTTCCTCGACTACGTATGGCCGGCGGTGACCGCGGAGGGACTCGTCGGCGGTCTGCTCGGCGACCCCGAAGCGCTCGCACGGGCGGCGGACGGCGTGCTGGACGCCGACGAGCAGGCCACGATCGGGTGGGCGAAGCCGCCGCGATCGGTACGCACGATCAAGTGGACATCGGCCGAAGCCGTACTGGTCGACGAGGCGGCCGGGCTGATCGAGCGGCCGGCGAGCTTTGGTCACGTGGTCCTGGACGAGGCGCAGGATCTGTCGCCGATGCAGGCTCGGGCGATCGCACGTCGCAGTGAGCACTCGGCGATCACGGTGCTCGGCGACCTCGCACAGGGTACGACGCCGTGGTCCGCCCGGCAGTGGCGTGACACGCTTACGCATCTTGGCAAGCCGGATGGCGAGATCGTGCCGCTGACGCTGGGGTTCCGCGTACCGGCGGAGGTTTTGGCACTGGCCAACCGGCTGCTGCCGGCGCTCGACGTGGACGCACCGGCGGCCCGCTCGTTGCGCCACGACGGCGCGCTCGTTATCGACGAAGCGTCCGATGTGTGCACAGCTGCCGTCGCGCAGGTCCGCGACGCACTGCGGTTCGAGGGCTCGATCGGCGTGATCGCGGCCGACGCCGCAGTGCCCGGCCTCGCCGCCGCGTTCGCGGCGGCCGGCATCGATGCAGGCGACGCCGAGGCGGACGGTCGGGTCAGCCTGCTGCCGGCCACCATCGCGAAGGGCCTGGAATACGACCACGTGATCGTCATCGAGCCGGCCGAGATCGTGGCCGCCGAACCACGCGGCCTGCACCGCCTTTACGTGGTGCTGACCCGCGCCGTATCACGGCTCGCGATCGTGCACACGAAACCCTTGCCCGCGGCGATTGCCTGAACGACTCCGCGCGCCTCGCGGCCAACCCGCGTCCGCGGCGTCGAGCCCAGTGGCGACGGTCAGTCGCCGGCACGCACCGGTACGACGAGCGGACCCTGCTCGCCATCGATGACCCGTACCCGCGCCTGGTAATGCAGCGCGAGCATGTCCTGCGTCAGCACATCGCGCGGACGTCCCGCCGCGACCACGCGCCCACCGGCCATCAGCACCATGCGCTGCGCGTACTCGCCCGCGATCGAAAGGTCGTGCATGGTGGCGATGACCGTGAGCCCGCCGTCGCGCCGCAGCTTGTCAACGAGTTCCAGGACGTCCTGCTGATGACCGATGTCCAGCGCGCTGGTCGGTTCGTCGAGTAGCAACAGGTTGGCGCCCTGGGCGAGCGCTCGTGCCAGGAAGACTCGTTGGCGTTCGCCGCCGGACAGCGATTCGAGGCGGCGGCCGGCGAACCGCTCGAGGTCGAGGCGGACGAGCACTTCGGCCACCGCGTCGCGGTCGACCGCCGACTCGCCGGCTAACACCGGGATGTAGGGGGTACGGCCGAGCAGCACGTAGTCGACGACGGCCATCCCGGGCGGTACGACCGGGTCCTGCGCGACGCTGGCCACTAGGCGCGCGCGGTCCCGCCGGCGCATGCGGCCAAGCGGCGTGCCGAACAGCTCGATGTCGCCGGCGAACGGCAGCAGGCCGCCAAGCGTACGCAGCAAGGTGGACTTGCCTGCGCCGTTCGGCCCGATGATGGTGAGCCACTCGCCGGTCGCGACATCAAGGTCGATGCCGGCGATGATTTGGTTGCGGTCCAGGATCACGCCGACGCCGCGAACCGAGACCGCGTGCGGCCCAAGGCGATCGTTCTCGTGCGGCAGCATCACAGCCGCCGCGAGGTGCGCAGGATCACGATGAAGAACGGCGCACCAAAGAACGCGGTCACCACACCGATCGGGATCTCGTCCGGCGCGGTGAGGGTTCGAGCACCGAGGTCCGCGAGTGCCAGGAACGCGGCTCCGAACATGGCCGACAGCGGCAGGATCACGCGGTAGCTCGATCCGGCCATCAGCCGCACGGTGTGCGGCACGATGATGCCCACGAAGCCGATCAGTCCGGAGACCGACACGGCGGCCGCGGTGCCGAGCGACGCGGCGATGACGAGGACCAGCCGGGTACGGCGGGGATGCGCGCCGAGGCTCTCCGCCTCCGCGTCACCGACCGACATCACGTCCAACTGGCGGCGGTACGCGAGCATCACCGCACCGGTCACGACCGCGAAGGGCAGCACGAGCAGGACGTCGTGCCAGCCCGCCGTGACCAGGCGACCCATGATCCACGTGTACACCTCGCGGATCGTCTCCGCGTACCGCTGCTGCAGGTACCCCTGGATCGCCGTGAAGAAGCTGGTGACCGCGACACCCGCCAGGATCAGTACCGCCGGGGTGCGGTACCGACCGCCCGTGGCACCGAGCAGGTAGGTCAGCGCCACGGCGACCAGCGCGCCCACGAAGGCGGCCAGCGGTACCAGCACCGGCGTGCCCAGCCCACCGGCGACCGCCGCGTCGCCGAAGCCGTGCGCCGCCGCGATCGCCGCGGTCGCCCCCATGCCCGCGCCGGCCGCGACACCCAGCAGGTACGGGTCGGCCAGCGGGTTGCGGAACAGTCCCTGGTAGGTGCCGCCCGCCATGGCCAGCGTGGCGCCGACGAGCAGACCGAGGCAGACCCGGGGCAGGCGGAGGTCGGTGACGATCGCCGCCTCCCGAGTGGACAGTCCACTGTGGATATTGATGCCGGGCACCAGGTCGAGCAGTTGCCGCGCGACACCCAGCGGGCTCAGCCCCACCGGGCCGAGGGCGAGACCGGCGAGCCCGGCGATGAGCACCGCGAGCACACCCGCCAGCAGCCAGCGCAGGGACAGCCGCCCCGGCGCCCGCCGTCCCTCTCGTTGGTCAAGGGCGGACGCACGCCGCTCCGGACTCGGCGGTGGCGCGCCCGCCCTTGACCGACGCGGGAGGGAGACGGTCATCAGCTGGGGATCTTGGCTATCGCGCCGGCGACCGCCTGCGCCAGGTCCACGATCCGCGGCCCCCACCGGGAGGCGAGGTCGTCGTCGAGCGGCACCACCTGGCCGGCGCGTACCGCGGTCAGGTTGGACCAGCCGGCCCGCTTCGCCACCGATGCCGCCGTCTGTTGGCAGCACTTCGTGTCGGCCAGGAAGATCAGATCCGGGTTGGCGTTGATGACCGTCTCGGCGGAGAGCTGCGGGAAGCCGGTACCCGCCTTGTCCGCGGCGTCGGCGATGTTGACC
>DATFRR010000296.1:0-9225 GCA_035263025.1 Micromonosporaceae bacterium | reverse complement strand
GGGAGCGATCGGTCTCCGGTGACGTCCTCGCAGGATCACGGCCTGTCGCCGGCCGGTTCGCCGCCGGTCGGCGTGTTGGTGCCGCGCCGGCCGGATGCCGGCTGAGCCCGCGGGAGCTCTCGCCGATCGCGCGCCGCGCGGCGGCGGGGCGAAGGCGGGGGAGCGCCGCGCGGCGCGCGACACGCGTGTCGATCGGGGGAAACCGCCGTGGCGGGCGTGGCGGACCCGGTCGCGTGCGGCGCGGGCGATCCGGTTCATCGAGACGTACTGCCGGATCCCGTCGGGCGCGCGCGCCGGCGAGTTGATGCGCCTGCACCGGTTCCAGAAGGAGGACCTCGAGGAGCTCCTCGCCCGGGACGTGCGGACCGGCGGCCTGCAGATCCCGCGCGGGAACGCGAAGTCGACGACGTGGGCGGCGGTCGGGTTGTGGGCGGTGTGTGATCACGAGGACGCGCCGCAGGTGCCGCTGGTCGCGTTCAACGGGCTGCAGGCGAACCGGACCCTGTTGCGGCCGATCCGTTCGATGGTGCGCGCGCATCCCGACCTCGCGGCGCGGGTGATCGTCTACACGTCGACGACGGACCGGCGGGTGTGGTCGGCGTGGAACGACGGGGACCTGCTTGCGCTTCCGGCCGACGTCGAGCGGGCGCAGGGGTTGAATCCGACGGTCGCGCTCGTCGACGAGGCGCAGACCGTGAGCCCGCCGGTGTTCGCGGCGATCCTGCAGGGCGCGGGGAAACGGGCGGCGTCGCTGGTGTTGGCGATCGGGACACCGGCCCCGAACGCGCAGACCTCCGCACTGTTCCAGTTGCGTGAGCAAGCCCGGGCGGGCGCGCGCGTCGCGTGGCGGGAACATGCCGCCGACGCCGGCTGCGCGCTCACGGACCGGCGGCAGTGGCGCAAGGCGAACCCGGCGATCCGGGCCGGCCTCCTGTTCGAAGACGTCCTCGCCGCCGAGCTCGACCTCGTCTCCGATGCCGAGTTCCGCATGTACCGGCTCGGTCAGTGGATCGACGCGACGCTGGTCGGTTGGCTGCCCGGCACCGCGTGGGATGACTGCCCGGCAACGGTCCTGCCCGACGACGGCGCCGATGTCGTCCTCGGTCTCGCCGGGACGTATGCGTCGACGTTCGCGGTGATCGGCGCGACGTTCGACGGCGGCCTGTTCACCGGCTGGATCGGCAACGGCACCGAAGCCGATCTCGAGGACGTCCTGTTGGCAGCGCGGGAACGGTGGCATGTCGTCGAGCTCGTCGTGCAGCCGCGGATCCTCACGAACCTGGTGCGCCGCCTCGTCGAGCAGGACTGGCCGGTGACGGTGTGGCCGCACACGACGGAGGTCGAGGTGTCGTCGGCGACGGAGTGGCGGCGGGCGATCATCGAGGGCCGCGTCGCGCACGATCACGAACCGGTCCTTGCCGCGCATGTCGCGGCGACGGTGGGTGCGCCGACCCCGGACGGGTCACTCAAGCTGGCGGCGCCGGATGACGGCCGGCCGATCGACGCGGCGCGGGCGGCACGCATGGCATGGTGGCGGACGATGCAAGAACCCGCGCTCGAAGCACCCGCGATCTTCTGAGTAGTCACGATGTGACGACCGCCCGGGCTTAGGCTTCGCCGCATGGCTCGTCATTTCCTGACACGACCTCGAAGCACGATCAGCCAACCGGGTGAACCGCCGCAGTCGGGTACCACCGCCGAACCGATCACGACGGGCGACACCGTCACCATCGGCCGGCAGCCCGACGAGGCACCGGTGCCGGGCGAGGGAACCGCAACGCCCGCGCCTGCACCGGAGACCACGCCGCCGGCGTGAACCGGTGGTCGACAGCGCTGCGCGAGACCCGCGTGGCGCTGCGACAGATCACGACCAACGTCCTACGCGCGACCGATGGCCGCGACGTCCTGCTCAACTCGCCCGATGGGTGGGAGGTCGATCAGCCGTGGCTGTGGTGGCTCGGCGCGGGGAACGGGACGCTCGGCCCGTTCGGCAATCCGATCCCGGGCGCGAACGCCGGCGGCTTCGGGTTCGGCGGCATCCCGGCGGTGTCGCACGCGACGGAGCTGATCGTCGACACGATCGCGACGCTGCCGTGGCATGTCTACCGTGACGACACCGAACGGCTGCCGACGCCGGCGTGGATCAGCGACCCGCAGGCGTTGCGGCTGGACGCACGCATCGTCGAGGCCACCGCGGTGCATGAGGCGCGCTGGTCGAACGTCGACTTCTGGGGCCAGTGGATTCAGTCCGCGCTGTGGTGGGGAGACGGGTTCGTCTACGTGCCGCAACGTGACGTGGCCGGCGCGCCGAAGCCACCGCTGTTCGTGCTGCACCCGCACGACGTCGTGCTCGAGGACGGCGTCTACAAGGTCGCCGACTACGTGTTCGGGCCGAACGAGATCATCCACCTGCGCGGCAAGCATCCGATCGTCGATGGGCGCGGCACCGGTGTCCTCGACCGGTTCATACCTGACCTAGCGATGGCCTCGGCAGTGCGTGACTACACCTCCGGTGCGTTCACCGCCGGCGTGCCGGCCGGCTACTTGAAGACGACGACACCGAACATCACCCAAGATCAGGCCGACGCGCTGAAGCAGCGGTGGCTGTCGCAGCACGGCGGCATCCGCCGCAGCATCGCGGTACTGAACGCGACGACCGATTTCCATGCGTTGACGTGGTCGCCGGTCGACCTCGCCGCCGCCGACTTCGCGCGCCTGTCGCTGAATCAGATCGCGTTGATGTTCGGCGTCCCCGGCTACAAGCTCGGCGCACCGACCGACTCGAATACGTACGCCAATGTCGAGGCGCGCAATACCGAGTTCGTGCAGGAAGCACTCAAGCCGTGGATCGGTCGCATCGAGGCGGTGCTCGACGCACAGTTCCCGCTCGGCACGTCGCTGCGGGTCGAGGTCGACGGGCTGCTGCGCGCGGACACGAAGACTCGCTTCGACGTCTACAAGATCGCGACCGAGATCGGTGCGCTCACCGTCGACGAAGTGCGGGCGCTCGAGTCGCGCCCGCCGCTCGAACCGCAGGAGGCCATCGCATGACCGACCTCACCACCGTCACGTTCACCGCGACCGAGCTGCGCGTCCCGTCGATGGACGAGCGCATCATCGAAGGGATCGTCGTGCCGTGGAACGAGACGTCGTTCCTCACACCTGAGGCGCGCGGTGAACGGTTCCTGCCCGGCAGCATGACCCGCACGATCGCGGAGCGTGGCATGCGGGTGAAGCTCTACCGCACCCACGACCACGACCGGGCGATCGGCCGGCCGCTCGAGTGGAACGCGGTGCACGACGCCGGCCTGTTCGGCCGGTTCCGCATCGCGCAGACACCGGCCGGCGACGAGGCACTCCACGAGGTCCGCGAAGGGATGCTCGACGCGTTCTCGGTCGGCTTCCGGGCGATCCGCACCCGTCGTGGTGACGACGGCGCCCGCGAGGTGCTCGAGGCTGCGCTGCACGAGACGTCACTGGCGCCGGTCGGCGCGTACGACGGTGCGCAGGTCCTCGCGGTCAGGACGCCGGCCGTGCCGGCGCTGCCACCGATGCCGGCGGTTGACCTATCACCCATCGGGCCGTTCCGGCGCGCCTAACATCCGCGGCCGAGCGCGAAACCTACCGCCGGCCTCCCACTGCCAGCGCTCCTGGCGACGAGGTGGCCACCGGCGAGACCGACGCGAAACGCAACGTCGTACCGCCCGGAGGTTCCTGCCGTGCTCACGTACCTGCAGCGCCTCGTCGACGAGCGCACCTCGCTCTCGGAGACGATGACGCACACCGCCGACACCGCCGCGACCGAGAATCGTGACCTGACCGAAGCCGAGCAGACCGCGATGGCCGGCCTGCAGGCCCGCTGCGCGGAGATCGACGGGCAGCTCGAGACGTTCAACGGGCAGGCGGAGAGCATGCGTGCGTTCGCCGCGTTGACGTCGCGGCTCGAGCAGCGCCGCGCCGAACAGCCGTCGCCGTCCTCGCCGGCGTCGATCGAGTCGACGTCGTTCGGGCAGGCGTTCGTCGAGTCCGACGCGTTCCGGGCCTACGACGGGCACGGCCAGTCGCAACGGTTCGAGCTCGACGGGTACCTCGAAACGCGGGCGCCGATCACGACGACGAGCCTGATGATCCCGCACGTCCTCCTGCCGCCGATCGAGCAGCAATTCCGGTCCACGCTCCTCGACGTCGTGAACCGGGTGACGGTCTCATCCGGTGTCGTCGAATGGATGGAGATCGGACCCGACCCGGAAGCCGCCGTCGTACCGGAAGGGACCGCGAAGCCCGAAGCGGCCGTGACGCTCACACCGAAGAGCGCGGCGCTCGACACGATCGCGCACTGGCTCCAGATCACACGCCAGGCGCTCGAAGACGCGTCGTACATCCGTTCGCTCCTCGAAGGGAAGCTCCGTCGCGGTCTGCTGCTGAAGACCGAGAACGACCTCGCCGCTGCGATCGTCGCCGCCGCGACGCAGTCCGCGTCGGGTGCCGACATGCTGTCCGCGATCCGTGTCGGTGTCGGCATGGTCGAAGACGCCGGCTACAGCCCGAACGCGGTCCTGTTGAACCCGGCCGACTTCGCTGCGCTCGACATCGCAGTGATGGGTGTCACCGTCGCCGGCCCGGTGACGGGCGCGAACTATTGGGGGATGCGCCCGGTGTCGTCGTCGAAGGTGCCGGCCGGCTCCGCGTTCGTCGGTGACTTCCAATCGGGAGTGTCGCTGTTCGACCGAGGCAACACGTCGGTATTCCTGACCGACAGCCACGCGTCGCTGTTCATCTCGAACATCCTCGTGATCCTCGCCGAAGCGCGCGTCAAGTCCGTCGTCGACGAACCGCTCGCCATCGCCGAATGCACCGTCGCGACCGTGCCGTGATCGCTGATGGCGTACGCCACCGTCGACCAGCTCGCCGCCGCGCTCCGCATCGCGGTCACTGCGAAGAACCAAGACGCGCTGCAGTTGTCGCTGGATGCCGCCGCACAAGTTGTCGACCACCTCTGCGACCGGCCCGCCGACGATCCGATGCCGACACCCACACCGCCGCTCGCGGTCACCGAGAACATCGCGATCGGTATCGAGGTGTTCAAAGCGAACGACGCCGCGTTCGGTGCAGTCGGCTTCTCCGACATCGGCGTGCTGTCCGTACCCGCCGACGTCTACGCACGGCACGCAGTCGCGCTGGTCCCGCTGAAGGTCCAGTTCGGGATCGCATGACGCCGGCCGAGCTCCGCGCGCACGTCGCATCGGCGCTCACCGGCCTCGCACCCGACGCCGACGACGACTGGCCGGTCCACGACGCGCCGGTCGACAGCGTCACACCACCGTGCTTCGTGCTCGTCTGGCCGGACCAATGGCTGACGCAACAGTCGGTCTGCACCTACCGGGCGCAGCTACAGATCATCTGCGTCGCGGCCCGCATCGAACCGGCACCCGGCTACGAGCAGCTCGAGCAGCTGGTCGACGCCGCGCTACCGGCACTCACCCGCGCGCGGGTGCCGCTCGTCGCGGTCGGTGCCGCACTCCCGTTCGAGATCGGCGGCCTGCAATACCAGGCCGCGCGCATCACCGTCGCCGGAACCGTCACGCTCACCGGAGGTATGCCATGACCGCAGTCATCGTCGATCGGCCACCGTTCGTTCTCATCAAGCCGAAGCTCGTGATCGGCACCGACCCGAACACGATCGAGTTCGAGTGCGGCGCCAACGAGCTCGACATCGCACCCGACCAGGACTCGAACGACGTCGAGACCTTCTGCAGTGTGTTCACCACCTACAAGCCCGAGAAGTGGACGATCACCATCACGATCCTGCAGTCGTTCGGGACCGATGGGCTGTGGAACAACCTGCGTCCGCTCGCCAACACGATCGTCGACTTCCTCGTGATCCCGGACGAGTCGCAACCGATCAGCGAAACCAACGTCGCCATCTCCGGGAAGGCGTACATGCCGGGCTTCGCGTACATCCAAGCCGCAGTCGGTGAAGCATCCGAATCGGACCTCGTCCTCGCGGTGCAGGGCGACCCGGAATTCCTGGTCGCACCGCCGGCGTGACCGACCAGCGCGTCGAGGTCGACACCACGATGCTCGTCGCCGCCGTGCGACAGCTGACACGCGGCATCGACCGTGGCGTCGGCCCGGTCGCCGAACGCACGGCCGGTGACGTCGCCCGCGACCTGCACGGCCGCATCCCGAAACGCACCGGCCGGCTCGCCGCGACGGTCCGCACCTCGCACACGAACGACGGTGCGCAGGTGCATTACGGAGGGACGCTGCCATACGCCAATTACATCGCGAACCGCACCGGCGCCGTCGACGACGCGCGCGCCGGCGCCGACCACGACTTCAAGATGGCGTGCGAGACGCTCGCCGCGACCGAGGTGCGCCGGCTATGAGCACCGACAACGGGAAGCTGAAGGTCGACTTGCAGGACTTGACGCTCGGCGAGCTGGACGAGATCGACGAGGTCCTCGACCGGCCGCTCGCGGAGCTGATGGGCGGCAAGGGTCAGTTTCGGGCGATGGCCGCGGCGGCGTGGATCGTCAAGCGCAGGACCGACCCGGCGTTCACGCTCGAGGACGCGCGTGCGTTGCGCATGGGCGACATGGAGCTCGTCTCGGGGGAAGCCCTCGCCGCCGAGCTTGGCGGCGGGCCGCAACCATCGCTCGAGTCTGGCGCCTCAATCCCGGAGACGTGATGGCACTGCCGATCGGTCTGCTCGACGAGATGGCCGAGGTCGTCAAAGACGAGAACCGACGCCGTCGCCGTGAGATGGCACGCCAACGCGCGAAGCGAGCGCACTGATGGCGGGCGCGACCGACGTCGTCATCCACTTCATCGGCGACAGCTCGAAGCTGCGGGCCGAGGCGGCGAAGGTCGAAGGGACCGGCGGGAAGCTCAAGACGTGGGCGAAGGGCGTCGGCGCCGCGATCGGCGCCGCGTTCGCGGTCGATCAGATCCGCCGATGGGTCGGTGCCGCATCGGAGCTGCAAGACGCGACTGCAGCATCGCAGCAGATCTTCGGGAACGCATCGAAGGCTGTCCTCGACTTCGCCAAGAACGCCGACACCGCGTTCGGCATGTCGAAGCAGCAAGCGATCGACGGTGCCAACACGTTCGCGACGTTCGGGAAGTCCGCCGGCATCTCCGGCGGGAAGCTCGCAGACTTCAGTACCGATCTCGTCGGTCTCGCCGGCGATCTCGCATCATTCAAAGGCACCAGCCCGGAAGAGGCGATCACTGCGATCGGTGCGGCGTTGCGCGGCGAGACCGAACCGATCCGCCAGTACGGCGTGCTCCTCGACGACGCGACACTGCGCAGTGAAGCGTTGCGGATGGGTCTCATCAAGAACACGAAGACCGCGCTGACACCGCAGCAGAAGGTGCTCGCCGCGCAAGCTCAGATCTTCAAACAGACCGGCGACGCGCAGGGCGACTTCGAACGCACCTCGGATAGCGCCGCGAACCAGCAGAAGAAGTTTCAGGCCGAGATGGAGAACACCCAAGCGGCGCTCGGCACCGCGCTGCTCCCGGTGTTGCAGAAGATCCTGCCGATCCTGCAGAAGATGGCCGGCTTCATCGAGAAGAACGCGGGCTGGCTCGTCCCACTCGCCGGCGCGGTCCTCGCGATCGTCGCCGCGGTCAAAGCGTGGTCGATCGCGCAAGCCATCCTCAACGCGATCATGGCTGCGAATCCGATCGGCCTCATCGTGATAGCGATCGCTGCGCTCATCGCCGGCATCGTCCTGCTCGTCACGCACTTCGACGTCGTCAAAGAAGCAGCCGGCGCAGTGTGGCAAGCGATGCAGGTCGCGTGGGACGCGATCCTCGGCGTGATTCAGAAGGTTTGGACATGGATCAAGGCCAACTGGCCGACGCTGCTCGCGATCCTCGCGGGCCCGATTGGCGTGGCCGTGCTCCTGATCGTCAAGCACTGGAACACGATCCGCAACGTGATCATGACGGTCGTGAACGCGGTGATCGGCCTCGCCCGCCGGATGGGCTCGGCGTTCATGGAGCTCGCGTCGACGATCGGCAGCGCGATCGCGACCGCGGTCAGATGGATCGCGGGACTGCCCGGCAAGGTGGTCGCCTTCGTGAAAAGTCTTGGCGAAGCCGGCGCGAAGCTCGGCGGTGCGTTCCTCGACGGATTGAAGAGCGGCCTCACCGCCGCAGCCGGGTTCGCGCAGGACGTCGCGGACGCGATCGTCGGCGTCGTGAAAGAAGCGTGGAACAAGGTTGCCGGCATGATCAACAGCTTCGTCCCGAATCAGATCGGTTTCGGGCCGTTCAAGCTCGACCTGCCCGACAATCCGATCCCGACGTTCGCGCAAGGTGGCGTCGTCACCCGCGCGACGCTCGGCATCATCGGTGAGGCCGGCCCCGAAGCGATCATCCCGCTCTCACAGATGGGCGAGCAGTTCCCGGGCAACGTCACCTACAACGTCAACGTGCAGGTCGCGACCGCGGTCGACCCGGCCCGCGTCGGCCGCGAGATCGTCGGCTACATCGTCGAGTTCGAACGTGCGAACGGCAACCGGTGGCGCACATGACGGTCACCGCCCGCGCATTCGAGACCGGCGCGCTGCCGTGGTGGTCGCGCTACATCGAGCTGACCGTCGAGCTCGGCCTCGGCACCGCCAACGCGGGCGGCAGCACCGTCGCGCAGTGGGACCACGCACGCTGGGACCGTCCACTCACTGGCGTCTGGTCCGGGCTCGAGCCGACGTGGGTGACCGTCGATCCGTGCCGGCTCGTCGACGTCAGCATCGACCGAGGCCGCGAGTCGTGGCTCGAACGGTACGGCGCGAGCAGCGCCGTCTTCACGATCGAAGACCCGGATGGCTGGCTGTCCTGGTCGACCTCGAGCGACGACCTGCTCGACACCCGCATCGGCCGGCCCGCACGCGTCACCGCCCGCATCGTCGCGACCGGCGAGGTGCTGCCGCTCTGGCGCGGCTGGATCGAAGGCCTCGACGACGACTTCGAACCATCTACGACACCGCGGGTGAAACTCACCTGCCAGGACGGCTACGCGCAGGTCGCGCACGTCGACATGCCCGAGCAGGCGCCGGTCGGTGCCGGCGAACGCTCCGACCAGCGCGTCGCCCGGCTCCTCGACCTCGCGGACTGGCCGAAGCCCTGGCGTCGACTCGACCTCGGTCGCATCACGGTGCAAGCGACGAACCTCGCCCGGCCCATCTCCGACGACCTCGGCATCACCGCCGACAG
>DATFRR010000295.1:0-6073 GCA_035263025.1 Micromonosporaceae bacterium | reverse complement strand
GTTCGGTGCCTCGGCACCGACCATGTCGGCGATCTCGACAACTGCGCCGAGCAAGGCGTCAACCTCGAGAGGTTTGCCAGCGTCCAAATCTTGAAGCATGGATGTCTTGTGGTGCCCTACTCGCTCGGCGCCAGCGAGCCGACGTTCGATCGTTATCGACGATGGCGGCGGATCGCCGATCGCGGCCGCAATCTCCGCGATCTCTTCCATCAGACGCACCACTAGAGCGCGCGACGCTGGGTGGGCGCAAATTTCGGCCATCGTCGAGTGCGTCAGAGCACTAATTGGATTGAAGGCAGCGTTGCCCATCAGCTTGAGCCAGATCTGCGGTCGAATGTCGGTCACGGGTGATCGGAAGCCGGCAGCCGTCATCGCATCGGCAAATTGCCGGCATCGGTCACTCTTCGAACGATCGGTCTCGCCCAGCGGGAACTGCATCCCCTCCAAGTGTCGAATCACCCCAGGTGCGACGATCTCGGCGGCCGGATAGGGCACGCAGCCGATGGCGCGTTCGGGCGCGATGACGGCCGATACCGCGCCGTCTGGGTCGACAGACTGGATACGGCGACCATCGAACGGACCGCCCTGGCGATAGAAGTACCACCAAGGAATGCCGTTCTGTGCGGCTACGACACTCGTGTCAGGTCCGAGCAACGGGGCGAGCAGCGGTCCACATGACGCGTACGAGTAAGCCTTCAGGCCGAGCAGCACGACGTCAACTACCCCGATGACACCTGGATCGTCGGTGGCCGGAACGTCGACAACCATGTCGCGGCCATCAACGAGGACTCGTAGCCCATCGCGCCGGATCGCGGCCAGATGCTCGCCCCGCGCGATCAGCGTCACGTCCGTTCCGCTGCGAGCCAGCATCGAACCGACAAATCCGCCGATCGCCCCAGCACCGAGGACCGCGACTCTCATCATGCATCCAATGCTTTGGCGAGCATGCTGCGCTGGACTTTGCCGGTCGGCCCCTTCGGGATCGAGTCGGCGATATGGATCAGCCGCGGGATCTTGAACGGCGCGAGTTGGCCGCTGCAGTGCTCGATCAGTTCCTTGGGGCCGACGCCGCCGCGCGTCACCACTACGGCGTGGACCACTTCGCCGTACTTCTCGTCCGGAGCGGCGTAGGTTGCCGCCTCCACGACGCTCGGATGCGTCAGCAGTGCTTCGTCGACCTCCCGTGGCGAGATCTTCTCGCCACCACGGTTGATCATCTCTTTGATCCGCCCGACAAGGCGTACGTAACCGGTGTCTGATATCTGCCCTAGATCACCGGTGCGGAACCAACCATCCCGAAACGACGCTGCGTTTGCCGCCGGATTGTCGAGGTAGCCGCTGGTGACCGACGTGCCGCGCACCACCACCTCGCCAGTCTCACCGGCCGGTAGATGAGACCAATCAGAATCCACAATCGAAATCTCGGTACCGGTGGCCACTCCGACGCTGCCCGGCACGCGAGCATTCGGTGGTAGCGGATTCGACGCCAACTGATGCGTTGCCTCGGTCATCCCGTACGCCTCGAGCACCGGCACACCGGTGTCGCTCTCGAGCCGGGCAGCGAGGGTCGGGGGTAGGGATGACGACGCCGAGCGAATGAACCGCAAGCGATGCTCGCGCTGTGGTCCCTTGGGGATGCTCGCCAGCATCGTGGGCACCGCCGAAACCCACGTAATCTCGTGTTCGGCCATGAGTTCCCAAAACGCGCTCATGCGCACTCGGGACGGCATGACGACAGTCCCCCCGCTTGCCAACGTGGTGAGCGCGACGCCCACCAGTCCGTGCACGTGGAACAACGGCATCATGCAGAACGCGGTATCGCCGGGACCGCACTCGTAGGTGGCGGCGATCGTGGCGGTGCTCGCCGCGACATTCGCTTGCGAGAGTGGAACGCTCTTCGGGCCGCCGGTCGTGCCACTGGTCTGCAAGATCAGCGCAATTGCGTCGTCACGCATTGGCGGAAGGGAACTGTTGGCAGCGATCGCGTCCGCGGGCGAGTTGTCAATGTCGATGCCGGAGACCGGCACACCCATCGCCTCGTAGGCCGACCGCGGCCCGTCGGCTTGGTGCACCAGCGCGTGGCTCGGATGCAGATCGCGCGCATGGCGCTCCAACTCCGACGACGTCAGCGCCGCGCTGACGGGCAGCGCCGTCGCCCCAGCACGAAGGATGCAGAGAAAGCCGACCGTGGATTCGATGCCGGTCCACGCAGTGACGACGACCCGGTCGCCAGGCCGTATCCCTGCCTGGACCAGTCGGCTGGCGCCCGTGTCGACGATTCGTCGCAGTTCGCCGTAACTGATCGAAATGTCGCGCAGCGGATCGAGTAGCGCGGTCTTGGCTTCGTTTCCGGACCACAATTCATAAACACCCACCGCGGGAGTGTATCCACGATGGTCCAAAATCGGCAGTCTTGGATCCTAGATGCTAGCTTGCTGGCGTGAGATGGATCCGCTTTAAGGACAGCAGTGGTCATGTCGGCTTCGGCGCCATGGACGAAGGCGACAGCGCAACGACGATCGCCGTCCATCACGGCGACCTGTTCGGTCACACCACGTCGACCGGGCAACGGCTCGACCTGGATGAGGTCACCGTCCTTCCCCCGTGTCAACCCTCGAAGATGATCGGGCTGTGGAACAACTCCCACAGCGTCGCAGCCAAGAACGGCTGGCCGACGCCAACCGAACCGCTGTACTTCTTCAAGCCCCCATCGTCATTCATCGGCGATCGCGGCGTGATTCGCCGCCCCGGGTCATACGAAGGACACATCGTCTACGAAGGCGAACTCGGTGTCGTGATCGGAACGACGTGCACGGACGTCGCCCTTGCGGACGTCGATGACGTGGTATTTGGCTATACGTGCGTCAACGACATCACGGCGCTCGGACTGGTCAACGGGGATGCACAGTTCGCACAATGGTCTCGAGCCAAGGGGTTTGACACCTTCGGTGCGTTTGGGCCGGTCATCTCAACCGATGTCGACCCGGATCACGTGCAAATCCGCACCATCGTGGGCGGCAAGGTTCGTCAGGATTATGGCTCGGCCGACCTGATCTTTTCGCCACGGCAACTCGTCAGTCTCATCTCGCGTGACATGACGCTGTGCCCGGGGGATGTCATCGCTTGCGGTACGTCGACCGGCGTCCTTGCCATGCGGCCCGGCGTACCGATAGACGTGTGTATCGAAGGCATCGGCGAGCTCACAAACGCGCTACAGCCGTAATCCCCTGCACGCGCCGCATGCCGTCAACCGCACCGCCGTTGCCCGAACCGAGCGCTGCGGGACCCGTTTGGGTATCGCCAGTGGCAGTCGGCGGCGTCTGCGGCCCGGCGGTGCTTGTCGTGCCCAACGGGCGAGCGGTAACCGGCTCATCGCCGCTCTCCGCGTCGCTGCCGAGGTGTGGGGCTGGGGAACTGGTCGGAGCCGAGAACACGGACCCGCCGCAACGGCAAGTGGTGGGAAACTTGAAAAGGTCTTGGCCGGGGTGTCGTATCGACAGGATCGCGTTCGTAGAGACGGTGAGTGGCAGTCATGCGGGCTGCCGGTGACCGGAGGAGCTTGACATGGCGCTGTACCTGATCGCCTTCAACGACGAGTGGGCGCCCGACCTCACGTTGGAGGAACTGCGCGAGACGGCGGCGCGCGACCGGGTCGTGACCGAGGAGATGATGGCCGCCGGTGTCTTCGTCTTCAGCGACGGCGGTCTGGGCGCGTCGACCGCCGTGTGCAGCGTAGACCCTAGCAATGGCTCGCCGGTGTTCACCGACGGGCCGTACGTCGAGACCAAGGAGCACCTCGGCGGTTTCACGGTCGTTGATGTGCCCGACGAAGCCGCGGCGCGGTACTGGGCCGGCCGGATCGCGGTTGCGGTCGGCTGGCCGCAGGAGTTGCACCGGTTCCCGCATCGCGGAGCGTTGAGCGCGGACACGCAGTCTGTCGCCCTGTCTTGGCCGTGAAGTGCAGGAGCTGGCCGATCGGCCACCGCATCTGCGCCTGCGGGACGGCGCGGGACAGTGCGTGCAGGTCGGGCTTGCTAAGCGCAACACCGCGCAGTAGTCGCAGATCTGCGGGTTGTTGCGCTCCCGGTCTGCTCCCCGGGTTCGGCGGACCTCACTGTCCACTGTGGACGAACTGACATGTACGGCGGCGTCGGCCGACGCGTCGCGCGCAGATACACCTGGCGGCGCCTCCGCCACGATCGCGGTCGCGCCGCGTGTCGCGAGGACGGCGGGTTATTGTCGAGGCGGCGGCCGCGATCGATTTGTCCGGCTATCGCCTCGACGCCCACCTGATTTGCCCACTCAGGGCTCGGAGAAATCCCGCCGGACGGTCCCACTACCGCGTGCTGCGTCGTCATACGAGCGAGAAGCCAAGACTCTACGCGGGATTGGAAGGGATCGGTAGCGAATGCCTACGCAACGCGATGTAGACGAAGCCAAGATCAGGCAGCACATCGACAACATCGTCGAAGGAATCCGGGCCAAGGATCTCGAGAGCCTAAGGCACCTCTACACGAAGGATGTCGTGTCCTTCGATGTCGAGCCTCCGCTGCAGCATGTAGGGATAGCGGCGAAGTTGACGAGCTGGGCCAACGTGTTCACGTTGTTCCAGGATGTGCACTATGAGGTTCGTGACCTGACCTTGGCCGTGGGCGATGACGTGGCGTACGGGCACGGGTTCGGTCGGCTCAGTGGCACCTTGAAAAACGGCGCGGAGACGAGCGGGATGTGGGTTCGCGCTACCTTCTGCTTTCGGAAGCTAGACGGCAATTGGCTGATCGCGCACGACCAGGTTTCCGTGCCGTTCGACATTGCAAGCGGCAAGGGAGTGGCCGACCTCGAACCCTGACGAGTCGTATGAAGTTCGGGGCAGCGATCCGGTTGCCGCCAAGCGGCTTGGCTTTCCGACACCGCCGGAAATGCGTGAAGGGCTGACCCGTGATGGCGAAGCCGTACGCGAGCCGGGGACACCTGCACCGGGCGATACTGCCCGTAAACCGTTGACGATCGGTGAACGCAACAGCCCCTGCGGCGGCTGTGGCAGCGCTCAACCGGATCGTCAGCACTGGGCTCGGGGCGGCGGGGTCTTTGGCGGCAGGCCGGTTTGCACACAGATCCGGGATCGGCTGTGGTCGGTCGTCGTCGTTAAGCAGAGGGCGACGGCCCGAGCGGGGCGTGGCCAGCGATGGCGCGGGTCCATTCGTCGATCACCATGTACCCGATCTTCCCGGATGCGCAGTCGATGCCGACCTTGCCCCAGAAGTGGGGCCCGTTGGAATAGAAGGCCACGCTGCTGCCCGCCGGTCGGTCGTGTCCGTCGCTGTCCGGGGGTTCGTATTCTGCGGCCTCGAAGGTGACAGTGGCCGGCAGTCGCACGCCTAGGTCGTATAGCGACGCGAGGTGGTCGTGGATTTCGCCCAGGGTCAACACCTTGGGGTCAGACGGATCCTTCCACGTGAATTCGTGGTGCCCGCCGAACTGGTCGACCGCAAGCGCCAGGTCATGCCGGTTGAACGCGGAGGCGAACTGGGGTACCGGTCGGTTCGCTGGCTGCCGTCGCAGGGCGGCGCCGCGGACACGACCGAGGCTGGGTGGCTCGTCGCGCTCGCCGCAGCGGTCGTCTTGGCGCCGGAGGTGCACCCGACGAGAGCGAGGACAAGGCCCGCCACAACGCAACCGCGGACGAACTTTGACATGTTCGATCACGTCTCCTGGTGACGTCTGCGACGCCCGACCGTGGCCGGACATCCACCGCAGATCAGCGTCGGGCTGCGCGCGCATACCGGTCAATGCCTGAGCGCCGGTCGTCGCCGAATCCGCGCTCAATCGTTGCCGCGGTGTGATGCGCGGGCGTTCAGGTGCTGCCAGTTGACATGGCGTTCGGCATCGTCGCTGCTTGGCGCTCGACGGGTTCGGCCGTCCGGAGCGTTCATTGATCAGTCTCTGCAGCTTCTCGTTGTTGACCGTACCGCGTCGATGTCGGCGCCAGCCGCCGCTGTGACGGACCCCGGCGGATGCAACAGGGCGCTTGAACGCCTCTGACGCCCGCCGCCGTCATCCGGGCAGGTCTTCG
>DATFRR010000294.1:0-7058 GCA_035263025.1 Micromonosporaceae bacterium | reverse complement strand
TCTGGGGCGACGGCGGCATCGCCATGGCGATCTCCGGCACCTCGCTGGCGGTCGCCGCGATCTACGGCTCCGGCACCACAGAGCAGTTCCTCGAGTGGGTGCCGCAGTGCTTCGGCGACGCGGCCGACCCGAAGGTTGCCGCATTCTGCTCGAGTGAGCCGGAGGCCGGGTCGGACGTCGGCGCGATGCGCACTCGGGCCCGCTACGACGAAGCGACCGACGAGTGGGTCATCTCGGGGCAGAAGGCGTACGCCACCAACGGCGGCATCGCCAACGTGCACGTGGTCACCGCTGTGGTGGACCCGGATCTGGGTACGCGTGGCCAGGCTGCGTTCGTCGTCCCGCCCGGAACACCCGGACTTACCGGTACGAAGAAGCTCCGCAAGTTGGGATTGCGCGCCTCGCACACCGCAGACGTGTTCCTCGACGACGTACGCGTGCCGGGCGCCTGCCTGCTGGGTGGCAAGGAACGGTTGGACGAGCGGCTCGCCCGAGTCCGCGATGGTCGCCGGTCGGCGGGTTCCGCGTCGATGCGCACGTTCGAGTCGACCCGTCCCACCGTCGGCGCGCAGGCGATCGGGATTGCCCGGGCCGCGTACGAATATGCCCTCGACTACGCGAAGCAGCGCGTTCAGTTCGGCCGGCCGATCATCGAAAACCAGGCGATCGCGTTCGCGCTGGCGGATATGCGCACCGACATCGACGCTGCGCGTCTGCTTGTCTGGCGCGCAGCCTGGATGGGCCGCACGGATCGGACGTTCGAGGCCGGCGAGGGCTCGATGAGCAAGTTGCGTGCTGGTGAGGTCGCGGTGCGGGTCACCGAGCAAGCTGTCCAGATCCTCGGCGGCGCCGGATATCTGCGTGAGCACCCGGTGGAACGCTGGTACCGCGATGCCAAGATCTACACGATCTTCGAGGGCACGTCCGAGATCCAGCGACTTGTCGTCGCGCGCGCGATTTCGGGCGTACAGATTCGCTGACCTGACGCCGGTCGCGGCGCTGTTTGGGCCGGCACAGCGGATGTCCAGTTTTCGCACGGCGGCGATACCATGCCCCAATGTCCAGTAGCCGCGTCAGCCTTCACCCCGGCCGGTTCACCCGGCGGCGTGCGGCAATCGAGCAAAACCCTGCTCTGTCTTCATATGCTGGTGGTGATACGACGCCACGGCGGACCCGCTGGCGAGCCCGCGGACTGGTGCTCGTGGCCGCCACCGCGGCGCTCACGCTGTCGGTCGCTGCCTGCTCGCACAAGGGTTCCAGTTCGACGTCGCTGCCGTCCGCGGCGACCGTGCTGCAGCAGGCCGAGACGGCGATGACCAACGTGGCGACCGTGCACGTCACGATCGCGGTCGACGGTTCGCTGCCCGGGCTGCCATTGAAGAAGGCGGACGGCGACCTGAAGGCCGACGGCGAGGCCAAGGGCAGCGCGACGATCAACGAATTCGGTGTGAACGCCGAGGTGGAGTTCATCATCACGAACCAAACCTTCTATCTGAAGGGTGTCACCGGGGGATATACGCCGATGCCGCTGTCCACCGCGTCCTCGATCTTCGACCCGTCCGCGATTCTCGACCCGAACCGTGGCGTCGTGAAGCTGCTGAAGACTGCCCAGAACCCGAAGGTCGAGGGCGTCGACTCGGTCAACGGCCACGATGCATACCGCGTCTCGCTCACGCCGGATCCGGGCGCGATCACCGCGCTCGTGCCCGGTTCGGGCGCGGGCACCACCGGCACGATCTGGGTCGACACGTCGACACATCGCGTGTCGAAGGGCGTGTTCAAGGTGCCCGGCTCCGGCTCGAGTAAGGGCGCGACCGTGACGATCACGCTGACCAACTACGACGCGCCGGTCACTGTCAATGCGCCCTGACACGTCGGCCGCTAGCGACCGCCGCGCAACGGCGGCTGGTACGTCTGGCACCGACGGTACGTTCTCGTCGCCGACCGGGCGGCGCATCGCGGTCGGTGTCGGCGGGCTCGCCGTGCTCCTCGCCGCGATCGACGCGTACGTCGTGGTCAGCATCTTCGTAAACATCCTCAATTCCCTCGGTTTGCCGATCAACCGCTTGGAACGCGCCACCCCGATCGTGACGGGCTACCTGCTCGGGTACGTCGCCGGCATGCCGTTGCTGGCGCGCGTGTCGGATCGCTACGGCCGCCGGATCGTCATCTACGCCGGTCTAGCCGGATTCGCCGGTGGTTCTGCGTTGACGGGTTGGGCGCCTACCGAGAACTGGCTCGTCATCGGGCGCACTGTCCAGGGCGTGGCCGGCGGCGCGCTGCTGCCGGTGACGCTCGCGCTGGCTGCCGACCTGTTCGCCGAGCGGTCGCGGGCACGCGTGCTCGGCGGCGTCGGCGCAGCACAGGAGCTGGGTAGCGTGATCGGGCCGCTCTACGGCGCCTGGATCGCATCGATGGTCGACTGGCAGTGGGTGTTCTGGATCAACATCCCACTCGCCGCCGTGGCGGCCGCGCTTGTACACCGTGCGGTGCCGGCCCGCAGCGTTGGCGACGCGGTCGAACGGCCACGTGTCGACGTGATCGGCGGCCTGCTTCTCGCGGCCTGCCTCGGCGTGCTGGTCGCCGCGCTCAACAACCAGCATCCGGAAAACGGTGTGCTGCCGCCGAACGGACCACTTCTGATCGGCATCAGCGCCGCGCTGCTGGTCGCGTTCGTGGTGTGGGAGATGACCGCGCGCACCAAGCTGATGTCGCTCACCGGCGTGGCCAAGCGGCCGTTCTTCGCGTCGATCGCGACCAGCCTGATCGCTGGCGCCGGCCTGCTGGCCACCCTGCTGTTCATCACTCTCGACGCACAGACCGTGCTCGAAAAGACTGCCGGTCAGGCGTCGGTGCTGCTGGCGCGGTTCCTTATCGCACTGCCGATCGGCGCGATCATCGGCGGCTTCCTGGTGCGGCGGCTCGGCGAGCGCATCGTCACGGTCGGCGGGCTGCTGATCGCCGCATTCGGTTATTGGCTGGTCTCGCGCTGGCCGATCGCGGTGCTGGCCGCGTCCCACCACATCGGACCGATCCGGCTACCGATGTTCGACACCGATATGGCGATCGCCGGGCTCGGACTCGGGCTGATCATCGCGCCGTTGGCCGCGGCCGTGCTGCGGTCGGTGCCGCCCGCGTCACACGGCATCGCCTCGGCCGCGCTGGTCGTCGCGCGCATGATGGGGATGCTGGTCGGCGTATCGGCGCTTGCCGCGTGGGGGCTGCACAAGTTCCAGGTGCTGACCGCGAACCTCGTGTCGCCACTGCCGATCAACAAGACTCAGGCGCAGTTCAACGCCGAAGAGGCCACCTATGAGAAGGCCCTCTTCAAGGCGCTGCAACAGGAATACCGCTCGATCTTCTTCGCGACCGCGATCGTCTGTGTGGTCGGCGCGGTGGTCGCGCTCGCACTCGACGGCCGGCGGGCGCAGCGAGAGGCCGATGACGCCCGCGAGGCGCAACTCGTCACGCAGTGACGGTCACGAGGCACAACTCGTCATGCGGTGACAGTCACGCGGTCGGCACCGAGACGAGCCCCTCGATGGCGGCCGCCGCAATGTCCCGCCGATGCTGCGCGCCGGCCAACTCGATGGTGTCGACGATGGCGTACGCGTTGTCTCGCGCGGCCGCCAACGTCGCGCCGGTCGCGGTCGCGCACACCACGCGGCCACCGACGGACTGGAGCGAACCGCCAGCGGCGCGTCGGGTGCCGGCGTGGATGACGCCCGGCCGCTCCGCTCCGGTCAGAACGTCGCCGGTCCGGGGTGAGCCGGGGTAGCCGCTGGACGCGACGACGACGGTGACCGCCGCCTCCTCGTGCCACCGCAACGGCGGCCGGTCGCCCAACGTTCCGGTCGCGGCCGCATACAGCAGGCCGGCCAACGGTGTCGCAAGGAGCGGCAGAACGACCTGCGTCTCGGGATCACCGAACCGGCAGTTGAACTCGACCACCCGCGGACCGGTCGCGGTGAGCGCCAGCCCGACGTAGAGCAGCCCGGCAAACGGCGCGCCGCGTCGCGTCATCTCCGCGAGGGTGGGCCGCACGACGGTCGCCATCACATCGTCGACAAGCGACGGTGGCGCCCAGTCCAGCGGTGCATAGGCGCCCATGCCCCCGGTATTCGGGCCGGTGTCACCATCGCCGATTCGCTTGAAGTCCTGCGCCGGCAGGAGCGGCAGCCCGACCGTACCGTCGGTCAGCACGAACAGCGACACCTCGGGGCCGGCCAGATACTCCTCCACAACGACCTGGTGACCGCCGGCGACAACCGCCTCCGCATGCGCGACCGCGGCGACGCGATCGCCGGTGACGACCACGCCCTTGCCGGCCGCGAGCCCGTCGTCCTTCACGACGTAGGGCGCACCGAACGTGTCCAGCGCCGTTTCGACATCCGCACCTGTCGCGCAGCTTCGCGCCGCGGCGGTCGGCACGCCGGCCGCACTCATCACGTCCTTGGCGAACGCCTTCGAACCCTCCAGCCGTGCTGCCGCGGCGGTCGGTCCGAACACCGCAATCCCCTTGGCTCGTACGGCATCCGCCACGCCCGCGACAAGCGGTGCCTCGGGTCCGATCACGACGAGATCCGCACGTACGTCGACTGCGAGCGCGGTCACGGCTGCATCGTCGACGACGTCGACCGCTCGAATTTGCACACTGTCGGCGCCGGCAGCCGTCAGTGTCACCGCGGCCATGCCGGGGTTGCCCGGCGCGCACACCAGCGCCGTCACCTCGTGATCCGCGGCAAGCGCCAGCGCGAGGGCGTGTTCCCGGCCACCCGAACCGATCAGGAGGATGCGCACGCTCGCATCGTAATGACTGCCGACGGGCACGCCGCCATGCCCGCCGAAGGCTGCACTGCGAGGCCCACCGACGGCACCGCCTCGGTCACGATTCCGCTGCCCACGTCACGTTTCCGCGAACTATCGCTTGCCGGCGGCGAGCGCCCACAGCGACAAAGTGTCGAGTTACTGACAGTAGCCACGATAAGAGCACTGCAAACGGTTGCAATCGACCCTTGCGTCCCAGTGCGCGCCTTGACATGCCGGTGATCACGATCGTCGAATGCTCGCAGGTCCCGGGTCCCGTCGGGCCATGTGGCGCCGTCATTTCCAACCGGCGCCGCCGGTGCCGGCTCACCGAGCCGGTGCTGTCGCACCAAACCCCCAGGGTGCTTGAAGGGAGTTCCATGCTCACACACAGTGCTCGCCGGGTCCTCGCCTGGCGCGCGTTGTTGCTGGCTGGCGCCGCGGTTCTGACCGTACCGTTCGCCACCGGCAACGCGTTTGCGGCGACCGGCGGCCGCGCCGCCATCGCCGGGAGCACGCCCAGCTGGGCGACGTCCGGCCGAGTCGTCGGCTCGCCGGCCGCGGCGGCGCGCATCACGTTCAACGTGGTTCTGCCGCTGCGCAACGGCGCTGCCGCCAACAAGCTTGCCGCGGCCGTCTCGGATCCGAAGAGTTCGAGCTATGGCCACTATCTGTCGGCCAGCCAGTTCAACGCACGGTTCGCGCCGACGAACGCTCAGGTCAAGGCGGTGTCGAGCTTCCTTCGGGGAGCTGGCATCACGGTGACCGGCACCGCGCAAGGAAACCGTTGGGTCACCGCGAGCGGCACGGTCAAGCAAATCCAGAGCGCATTCGGCACGACGCTGCGCAACTACAGCTACAAGGGCCACGTCATGCACGCGCCTAGCACAGCGCTGTCCGTGCCGCGTTCGGTCGCCGGTCTGATCGCCGGCGTCGTTGGCGTCACCAACGACGGTGCGCTGCGCACACCGAGCCACGTCGTCATGTCCGGTTCGGGGGTTGACGCCACATCCGGGCCATCCGATGCCGTACCGCCGCGTCAGCAATGCTCGGTCTTCTGGGACCAGTTCGAGCAGGTGTCGCCGCCGGCGTACGGCCGGACGTCGTTCCCGACCAACAACTGTGGCTACACGGGCGCGCAGTTCCGCGGCGCGTACGGCGTGCAATCGGCCGTCAACCACGGCAACAACGGGCACGGTGTGACGGTCGCGATCATCGACGCGTACGCCTCGGCGACGATCGTCGACGACACCAACGCGCTCGACGCCGCGACCGGTGAACCGCCGCTGGCCGCCGGCCAGTACAGCGAGACCGACTTCACGCCATTCGACCTGCAGGACGAGTGCGGTCCGGACGGCTGGAACGAGGAAGAGACACTCGACGTCGCGGCCGTACACGACATGGCACCCGGCGCGAACATCCACTACCTCGGCGCGATGGACTGTGATACCGGCATCGACGACGCGGTCAACTTCGTGCTGCAGAACCACACCGCGAACATCGTCAGCAACTCGTACGGGTTCGTCGGCGAGGACGGCCTCGGCGACGAGGTGGCCACCGAGCACAGCATGTTCACCCAGGCCGCCATCGAGGGGATCGGGTTCTACTTCTCCTCCGGTGACGACGGAGACGACACCATCGACGGCACGCCGCACCCGGAGCCGGACTTCCCGGCCTCCGACCCGCTGGTCACGTCGGTCGGCGGTAGCGACCTCGCGGTTACGTCCTCGAACGGATACCTGTTCGAGACGTCGTGGGGCGACGACCTCGACTCGGTGAACTTCGCGACCACGCCGAGCTCGCTCAGCGTGCCGCTGCCCGGTGATTTCGTGTTCGGCGCCGGTGGCGGCGTCAGCGCGCTCTTCACCGAGCCGCTCTACCAGAAGCTGGCGGTGCCGAACAGCCTCGCCAAGCTCAACGGCAAGACGGCGATGCGCGTGGTGCCGGACGTTGGCGCGGACGCGGACCCGGAGACGGGCCTCGCGATGGTCTTCCGCGGCGCACCGGTGACAATCGGCGGCACGAGCCTGGCATGCCCGCTCTTCGCAGGCGTTCAGGCGTTGGCCAGCCAGGGCCGGTTCTTCCCGATCGGCTTTGCGAACCCGCTGCTCTACACGATCGGCCTGACCGGCATCGCGTTCCACGACGTGAAGGCGCCGAGCAGCCCGGTCGCGATGATGACGCAGTCCGGTCGCTCGTTGCTCACCCTCGGCCAGGACACGTCGCTGACGTCGACCAAGGGATACGACGAC
>DATFRR010000293.1:0-2136 GCA_035263025.1 Micromonosporaceae bacterium | reverse complement strand
ACATCCGCCGCCCGCCTCCGCCACATGCAGGGCCAATCTCCCAACGACCTTGAAATCGCGCTGATCTCGCCCGAGCCCTTCCTCGTCATCCGGCCGCGGCTGTACGAACCCAACCCGGAGACGATGAAGTCGCCGCTCACGGAGCTCTTCCGCGAGATCGATGTCCGCTACGTGCAAGGGTCGGTCGAGACGATCGACACCGCCTCCGGCTTGGCGAGCTTCGTCGGGCCCGACGGCAAGCTTGAGACGCTGGCCTACGACCGATTGGTCCTGGCTACTGGCAGCACCGGTTTCCGCCCCAACGTTCCTGGCCTCGCGCAGCACGCATTTGGCGTCGACTTGATGGATGAAGCCATCAAGCTCGACCACCACCTTCATGCGCTGGCGAAGCAACCGCCTTCGAAGGCCCGCAACACCGTCGTCGTGGCGGGAGGCGGCTTTACTGGAATCGAAACCGCGACCGAGATGCCCCGGCGGTTGCGTACCATCCTCGGCAACGACGCCGACATCCGGGTCGTGCTCGTCGAGCGTGGCGAGCTGATTGCGCCGCAGACCGGCGACAACCCGCGGCCGGTGATTTCGAGGGGGATTCGCGACGCCGGCGTGGAAACGATCCTCGGTGTGGGCGTCACGGCCCTGGACGAGTCCAGCGCGACGCTCTCCAACGGCGAACGCATCGACAGCGCCACCGTGATCTGGACGGCCGGAATGCGCGCGTCGCCGCTGACGGCGCAGATTTCCGCATCGCGCGATAATCTGGGTCGCCTGATCGTCGACCGCGACCTGCGTGTGCCTGGCGTCAAGAATGTGTTTGCGACCGGCGACACGGCCAAGGTCGCTGCTGACGACTTGGGCAACGTTGCGCCGATGACCTGTCAGTTCGCGATCCGGCTCGGAGCCTTCGCCGGCCACAACGCGGCCGCCGATCTGCTGGGCCTGCCGACCGAGTCCTATGATCAGAAAACCTACGTGGTGTGCCTCGATCTCGGGTCTTCGGGCGCGATTTTCGCGCGGGGATGGAGTCCGCACCTAGAGCAGATTGGAGCGCTGGCGAAGGATACCAAGCGGGAGATCAACACGGTGTGGATTTATCCGCCGAAACCTGACCGGGCCCAACTGTTCGCCGCCGCTCCGGCACAAGTGATGGAGCTCTCGGCTTGGTCGGTACCGATCAACGCCGCCGCCGCGTAAAGCGCGGCGCACTTACGAGAAGCCCATGAACACCAACCAGGAAAGGAACACGACAATGACCACGCTCGCGACAAAGGAGAAAGGAACACAGACAACGAAACAGGACAGCTTTAGACCGGCGCACGACGAGCTGGTTCCGTCGCGCTACGCGCTGAAGGTCGGCGAGATTGACGTGCTGGTTATCAGCGACGGTGTGCTGCCAATTCCAGCCCGGACCATTGCGCACAACGTCGAACCGGCCGTCCGGGCGGCCTGGCTGGAGCACGAGTTCCTGTCGCCGGAAATGCTCGAGTGGCCACTGAACGTGGCTGTGGTGCGTAGCGGTGGCCGGACCATCCTCATCGACGCTGGGATCGGGATGGACCCGGGCTTGGACTTGCCGCAAGCTGGGCGGTTGGTCCGGCGACTGGAGGCCGCCGGCATCGATCTCGCATCCGTGACCGATGTGGTGCTGACCCACATGCACATGGACCACATTGGCGGGCTGCTCATCGACGGGGTGAAGGACCGGCTGCGTCCGGATCTGCGGATCCACGTGGCAGCCGCTGAGCTCAAGTTCTGGGAGTCGCCTGATTTCTCGCACGCCGTAATGCCGGCGGGATTCCCGGACGCGCTGCGGCGGGCGGCCAAGCGGTTCGTGACCGATTACCGCAGCCGACTGCGGCCGTTTGAGGAGGAGCACGAGGTGGCGCCGGGGGTGGTCGTCCGTCGCACCGGTGGCCATACCCCCGGGCACAGCGTGGTCCGCCTGGCGTCCGGCCGCGACCGGCTGACGTTCGCCGGCGACGCCGTGTTCCAGGTCGGGTTCGAGCACTCCGACTGGCAGAACGGCTTCGAACACGACCCCGAAGAGGCGGCCCGCGTCCGCGTCAATCTTTTGCAGGAGTTGGCGGCGACTCGCGAGCTTCTGGTGGCCACTCATCTGCCGTTCCCGTCCCTCTGCCA
>DATFRR010000292.1:0-60013 GCA_035263025.1 Micromonosporaceae bacterium | reverse complement strand
ATGGGCCGAGGAACGCACCCAGCCGGTATCCAGGTCGTTGCTCCAGCTATCCCGGCTGCGGCGCCAACGCGACGAGATCATTGCGACGCGCGGTCAGGACGTGTACGACCACGTCGAGGCGCAGCTGCACTGGTTGCTGTTCCAGTTCCTGGGCAAGTTCAACCCCGTGATCCACGTGCTGCGCACGGCAGACGCCGTTGCAAAACGAATGGCGTGACGGCGTGACGGCGGGCAAGCTCGCCCCATGACAAGCAGCGACCTCTGGGACGAGGAAACCGCGCTGCGGTACGACGACACGTCGGCGGAGATGTTCGCGCCGGACGTACTCGATCCCGCGGTGGACTTCCTCGCTGGACTCGCGGGCGCCGGTCCGGCACTGGAGTTCGCGATCGGTACGGGTCGGGTGGCGGTCCCGCTCGCCGCCAGAGGCATTGCGGTCAGTGGCATCGAGCTGTCCCAACCGATGGTCGATCAGCTGCGACGGAAGGCGTCGGCCGATCACCTGCCGGTCGTCGTGGGCGACATGGCTACAGCGACCGTGGCCGGCTCGTTTTCCCTCGTGTACGTGGTGTTCAACAGCATCGGCAACCTTCGTACGCAGGACGAGCAGGTGCAGTGCTTTCAGAATGCGGCGCGGCACCTGGCGCCGGGCGGTCGCTTCGTCGTCGAGCTTTGGGTGCCCAGCATCCGTCGGTTCCCACCCGGGCAATCGGCCGTGCCGTTTGAGCTGACCGACCGACACGTCGGACTCGACACGCTCGACATGGTCACCCAGCAAGGAACGTCGCACCACTATTACCGCGAACGCGACGGGAGCACGCGCTACGGGTACAGCAACTTTCGCTACATCTGGCCGGCCGAGTGTGACCTCATGGCGAGGCTCGCCGGCATGTCGCTGGAACGGCGCGTGGCGGGTTGGGACGGCGCACCGTTCACGTCCGACAGCGAGAGCCACGTATCGGTCTGGCGCAAGCCGAGATAGCGGCGCTTGCGCACACGTTCAGGTTCGGCAGTTCGGGCGGGATGTCCGATGCGCTGTGCTCTACTGGGGCCGTGGAGCGGACGCGCACGATCGCTTTCGGAAAGCGCGGTGGACGTGCCGGTAAATCGGACTCCGGCGCCATGACCGCCCAGCGCACCGAGGAAGTACGAACTCGCGTGCGACTAATGATCGATATCACCGCTCGACCCGGCGTGTACCGCAAAGGCTTGGTCGCCGCTGCCAAACGCCTCGGTCCGGAGGAAGCCTCGATCATCTCTGATCTCGAGGGCCACGGCATGCAGGTGCCGCAGTTGGAAGACGTCCTGCGCGGCGGGCACGTTCTCGTGGACGACCCGCAACTCTACGACAATTGGCGGTTCACGAAGGTGAGCCACGAGCGCTTGTCCAGCCACCATCCGGACATCGACAAGAAGCGTTACCCGGACATCGGGATGCGTGGCGTCGTGGTACGGGAGAAGCTGCACGGCCGTACCGCGCAGGGGACGTGGATACAGCTGGAGAAGACGCCAGCGGCGTTCGGGAAGCGGAAACTGCCGAGCCTGACAGATCTGCGGCACTTGATGGACTACGTCGTCTACCGAGTTACGCGTAGCAACGTCGGGCCGTGGGGGCTGTCGCGGCTCACCGAACGGCGCCCGATGTACCTGTCGCCGGTGGTGGCCGTACCCACGTCTCTGGCGCCACCGGTTGCGCAGTCGCTCGCGTCGGCGCTGCGTCGCATCGAGGAGCAGGACGACACCACCGCGGCGTCGCAGGATCTCGCGACGCTGTTCCCGCCGCCGGAACGCACCGACCCGTCGCATGAGTTGGGCATGGCGCTGTCCGGGCGGGGCGGGCGCGGCCTGTTCGGCAACTCAGAGGTGTGGGTCACCGAGACGCCATTGCGCAGTGCCGCCGCGGTCCTGGATCGGCGGAGCCGCGAGCAGCCACCAGGCTGGGAACTGACGAACGGAGCGGGGTCATCATGAGCGACGCGCAGGCCAACCGATCACAGCCGCCGTCGACCGCGGGGTCGGCCGGCGAGGCGTCGGTGCCGGAGGGGCTCGTAGCGGCAGTCGTCAGCCTCGTACACACCGGCCCGGTATTGCTTGGCGCGTACACGATGGCGGAGCTGACCGCGGTCGACGCGATCGTCGACTTCCTCGAGACGCGGCCGTCGGACGACGTACTCGCCGAGGCGGTGCGGTCGCTCGCGGCGCGACAACTGCTCGTCGGCGGAACGGACGGAGAGCAGGTGCGGGTACGCGGCGACCTCGGCATCGCGGTCGCCTTCCAGCAACGCGCGCGCATGGTGCTCGACGCGCGAGCAACCGGTACGCAACCCGGCGAGTCGTGGCGCATCCTGCTGCTGCCGCAGCCGGAGGACATCTGCATGATGGTGCGCATCGACGCGCTCGGCGTCCACGAGATCGGTCTCTACCAACGCGACGACGCGCTGAAGATGCTCTCCGAGTGGCTGCCCAACGGCGACGTGGCCGACGGGAAGTCGGCGGAGGACCCGAACGCCGTGCTTGCCGCATCCGACCGCACCGCGCTCGTCACGGCAACCCGCTACACGACCGAAGGCTCGGCGGAGATCGCCGGCGCCAGCACAGACATGGTTCTGGCGCGCGACGACGGACACGTGCGGGTGTTCTCGCGCGACCCGAGCGACCACGCCAAGCTCGTGCCGAGCCGCGACGACAAGAGCGTGGACGATCGTCTCGTCGAGATGCTCGCGTAGCGCGCTGGCGCAGCCCGCGTCAGCGGGCGGAAGTCCAGCGGCGGAGCGCCAGCGCGCCGCGTCAGCGCAGTCCGGCGCGCCGGAGGATGTCCACGATGACGGCCGACTTCTGGTCGGCGTATTCAGCCATGAATGTCAACGGCCGCGCCGCGATCCGCCGCTTGGCCGCCTCGTATCGCGCGCGGTCCTCGGGATGCGACCGAAGCCAGTCGCGGAAGATGAGATGGCGTAGGTGCTCGTCGCAATCCGGCCCGAACACGTGCAGGTTGACTTCTGGGTCGTAACGCTTGAAGCAGCGGTGTTCGTACCAGTCGGGTTCGCGTACCCGCAGCGCATAGCCGACCGCCTCGAGTGCCGGTACATACGCGTCTTCGTCGGTCGGGTCCGTGACGATCAGGTCGACGTCGATGAGGAACTTCGCGGCGAGACCCGGCACCGCGGTCGAGCCGACGTGTTCGATGGCGAGCGCCAGTGGGCCGAGCGCTTCGCGGACGCGAGCCTCCTCGCGGCCGTACATCGCCGGCCACGCTGGGTCGTACTCGTGGATCGGGATCGGTCCGGTCAACCGCGTGGGAGGCCCACCAACCGTGAGCGCCGTGAGCTCTTCCTCGGTCGTCGGGGTGACCGCGGTGGGCAACGGAGGTAGGCGCACGCCGCAGACCGTACCCGATTGACCACCGAACATGGTGCGGCCCGCACCCGGGGGACTCGCCGGGTGCGGGCCGCGATGGCAGGTCAGGCCCTTACTTGACCGTGACCTTGATGGTTTGCGCCTCGTTGCTGTTCTTGTTGTCTTGGCTCACGATCATCAGACCGAGTGCCGGCGTGTTCGCGAACTCCGTCTTGTCGATCGTCACGGTCTCCGTCGCGGATCCGTTCGGGTCAACGACATCGAACATGCCGGTGCTGATCGACGGTGTGAATGCGTTGTACGACGCGGTCCCGTCCACCTCATCCACGGTGTTGTCGGTCAGACCGAACGCCACTGCGTGGTACGTGAACCGCGGGTTGCTCGCCGACAGGCATGGCGCGCCACCTCCCGAGCACAGCTGGGCGTTGGTCACCGGCAGGACGAGCGTGGTGCTGTCCTGTGGTGCGACGGCGAGGAACTGGATGCTGCCAGCGCCGCTGTGGAGGTTGAACACCGCGGTCGCCATTCGGCCGTCGGATGTGCCGGCCGTCAGTGCGCCGAAGTCCGCGCCGACGACGGCGTAGTCATCGACACCGTCGCCATCGACATCGAGATCGATGTCGAATTCGTCCATGCCGGCGTTGGACCACCGGTGCTGTGTCGAGACGGCGAACGCGACGAAGCCGGGGAACGACTGAACGCCGACGTTGCGGACATCGTTGGAGTCGAGGCCGTCGTTGGCGTCCGTCAGGCCCCACGCGTACCAGTCCGCGGTGCCAGTGATGGCACCGTTGGTGTTGGTGACGGTGGCGGTTGCGTTGCCGGTCTTGCCGAGCGCGCCGCTGACGCTGGTGTGGATGTTCGACAAAGCCTGCGGCACCAGGTAATACGGCACCCGCAGCGTGACGCCGTGGTTGGCGCCACCGGTCGGCGTAAAGGTCACGAGACCTGACGCGTCGTGGAATGCCGTGGAGTCACCGACGGACGCCGCCGGTATCGACAACGTGACGTTGACCGTCGCCTGACCCTTGGCCGGCACCGTGACCTGAGACAAGCCCAGGGAAACGGAGTGCGGCACGCCGGCGTCGACCGCCGTACCCACATTGAACGTGACCGCCGATGTGCCGAAGTTGTGCAGCGTCACGGCCTTCGTCTTGGTCAGGGTCTGGCCTAGCTCGGCGAAGCCATAGTTCAGCGTTGCCGTGCCGTTGTCACCGAGGGCCACGACGTTGGTCTGCGTCGCTCCCGGCGCCTGGATGAAGCCGGCACCCGCGACGCGGGTCGTGTAGCCGGTCACCTTCGACGGATCGGCCGTGTTGACGATCGCGGCCTTCCAGTAGTTGACCTTCTTCCACGTCGGGTGAGCCTGGCGCACCAGCGCGGCCATGCCGGCCGTGTGCGGCGACGCCATCGACGTGCCGGAGATCACCGCGAAGCTGTTGCCGGTGCCGATGCCCGCCGAGAAGATGCTCACGCCCGGCGCGGTGACGTCCGGCTTGAGCCAGCTGTCACCGGTGCGAGCGCCACCGGACGAGAACGACGCAGGGGCAAGGAAGCCCGGGTTGGCGATTTGGGCGTTGGACAGCGACGCAGTACCGCCGTCGGCCGCGTCCCACTTTGCCTTGTCAGACAGCCGTACGCCGAGGAACGGGATCGTGACGGTGAACTGCTGACCGGTGTCCGGGTTGTTGGTGATGGGACCCTCGAACGGCGGCAGGCCGTTGTCGGTGTTCACCATCACGACGGCGGCGGCGCCGGCTTCCTCACCGAAAATCGCGCGCGCGACGCGGGCACACGTGCCGCGCGACACGACCACGATCTTTCCGGTCACGCCGGCCGCGACGTATTCGTTCGGGTCGCAGCCGAGCGACATCGTGCCGTTCGCGTTCCGCAGGACCTTGACCGGCAGCGACGTGCCGTCGGCGAAGGTGCCGGCGTTCGCGTTGATCGCCTGCGACGTGGTGCCGGTCGACAGCGCGACGTTCGCGCCCGGGAAGCCCTCGGTCGGGTCGCTCGCCGCGACGCTGATGACGTTCGTACCGGAGGCCGGCGAGCCGGCGAGGTACGGGTTCGGGCCGTTGTTGCCGGCCGAGGCCACCACGATGACGCCGTCCTTGGCAGCGTTGGTAGCGGCCACCGCAGATGGGTCGTCGGCGTTGCCGAACGGCGAACCGAGCGACATGTTGATGACGTCCATGCCGTTGTCGACTGCCCACTCGATGGCGTCGACGGTCACGTCGGTCGAGCCCTCGCAGCCGAAGACGCGCACCGAGTAGAGGTCCGCCAACGGCGCCACGCCGGGGCCGACCAACCAGGAGTTGCCGCTGACCGTCGTGTCGTTGTACGGCCCGGTGTAGCGCTGGCCGTTGGCGAGCACGCCGAAGCCGGTTGCCGTACCCGCGACGTGGCTACCGTGGCCGTTGCAGTCCAACGGGTTCGGGTCCGGATGCGGGACGGGTTGGAAGTCGGCGCTCGACGGGTCAGCGTTGTAGCTGTCGCCGACGAGGTCGATGCCGCCCTTGACCTTCGGCGCGTTCGGGCCGAAGAACGCCGGATCGGCCGGCTGGGTCTCGTTTGCGTGCGCGTCGAGGTAGGCCTGAGGTGTACCGGCGCCGCCGAAATCGGCGTGCGTCCAGTCGATGCCGGTGTCGATAACGGCGATCTTGATGCCCTCGCCGTGGAAGCCATTCAGGCCGTCCCAGACCGCGGGCGCTCCGATCAGCGGTATGCCGCGGACGTTGTCCGGCTTCATGAGCTGGATGCGGTGGATGCCAACGACGTTCGGGATGGAGCGCAGCGAATCCAGCTTGTTCGCGGCGATCCGTACCTTGATGCCGTTGTATGCGCTCTGGTAGTTGCCGAGTACCGATCCGCCGCGCGAGCGTACGGTGGCCTCGGCCGTGGTCTGCTGCGCTCGCAGCTGAGCCTTGCGGCTCGCGCGCTGTGCCTTGGTCAGCGGTGTGGCGGCATCGGCGTCGGCGACCGTCACCGGGTCACCCGCCATCTGCAGCATCACCGTCACTGGCGCCTTGCTCAGCCCCAGCGGGAGGTTCTTGATGGTCGCGCCGGCCGGGGCCGGCTGGAAGCGCTTCGGATTGACCGGATCCGCACCGGCTTGTGATGTCGTGACAATGACAGCGGCCGTGGTTATGAGCACGCCGATGCCGGCGAGGCGCAGTCCCGTACGCCTCCGTAATACGTGACTCAGGCGACTATCCGGATTCATTCCCTGTCCCCTCTTGAACCGTCGGGTAGTGCGCACTTCTTAGCTGAGAGGAGGCTGTGACAACCAGTCGACTTTCGGACGGTTGAGCGGCGTTACCAGGCGTCGAGGAAGAAACCGCAGTCCACAGGCCATGCACAGGTCTTACATGTAAATGCCAAAATTTCTGCCCAGCTGAAATGGGTGAACAATTGAGGACCGACAAATGCCATGGACTGCATCAGGGCCGTCGCGAATTCGATGAAAGCCGCAATTCCGGCCACGCCGGACAGGACCGCGGATGACGCGGTCAAGATGCGGTCAACAGGCGGGGTACCGGTCGCGCGGCTACCGTGGGAATCGTGATGATCGGACTTCCCGACGGCATCAGCGCGCTGCTCTTCGATCTGGATGGGGTCCTGACGCCGACGGCGGTCGTGCACGCCGCGGCGTGGGGAGATCTGTTCGACGACTTCCTTCGCCGCCGGGAGGGTGACACGTTCACGCCCTTCGATCGCGTTAAGGAATACGACGATCTCGTGGACGGCAAGCCCCGTGTCGATGGCGTACGAGCCTTCCTCGCCGCCCGCCACATCGAGCTGCCGGACGGCTCGCCGGATGACGGTCCCGACGCCGACACGGTCGCCGGACTCGCCGCGCGTAAGGACCGGATCTTCCTTGCCAGGGTCGAGCGCGATGGCGTCCGGCCGTACCCGGGATCGGTGGCCTACCTGACAGCGGCGCGTGCGGCCGGGAAGCGGACCGCCGTTGTGTCGTCGAGCCGCAACTGCCGTCAGATCGTCACCGCCGCGGGGCTCGCGGATTATTTGGATGTCCGGGTCGACGGCCTCACATCCGATCAGGAATCGTTGCGCGGCAAGCCGGAGCCGGACACATTCCTCGCCGCCGCGCGGCTGGTCGGCGCCGATCCCGCGCAGGCCGCGGTGTTCGAGGACGCGACCGCCGGTGTCTCGGCTGGGCGTGCCGGGGCATTCGGCTACGTGGTCGGCGTGGACCGCGTTGACCACGACGGTGAGCACGAGCATGCCGACGCGCTGCGCGAACACGGCGCCGACGTGGTCGTGACCGATCTCGCGGAGCTGCTCGACGGCGAATCACCGGCCGCCAGCGGAAGCCGCGCGGGTGACCGGACGGTGGGCTCATGATTACGCACCATGCGTTTCCGATCGAGCCATGGACGATTCGCGAGATCGGGCTCGACCTCGACGTGCTGGCCCAGAGCGAGTCCGTCTTCGCGCTGTCCAACGGCCACATCGGTCTGCGTGCCAATCTCGACGAAGGCGAGCCGCACGGCTTGCCGGGCAGCTACCTGAATTCGGTGCACGAGTTGCGGCCGCTCGACTACGGCGAAGCGGTCTACGGCAGCCCGAGCATCAGCCAGACCATCGTCAACGTGGCCAATGGCAAGCTGATCCGGCTCCTCGTCGACGACGAACCGTTCGACGTCCGCTACGGCAGCCTGCAGCATCACGAGCGGGTGCTGGACATGCGCGCTGGAACGCTGGTGCGCCACGCGTTGTGGACCTCGCCGGCCGGCCGGCAGATCGAGGTACGCAGCACGCGACTGGTGTCCTTCACGCATCGAGGCATCGCCGCGATCTGCTACGACGTGACGCCGGTCGACGCCCCTATCCAGGCGGTCGTGCAGTCCGATCTGGTGGCCAACGAGCCCGTACCGCGATCGTCGGAGGATCCACGGTCGGCCGGCGCGATTGACGCGCCGTTCGAGGGCGAGGCGCACGGCTCACGCGACCTGCGTACCGTCATGATCCACCGTACGAAGAGCAGCGGTCTTCGCGTCGGCGCGGGCATTGACCACGTCATCGAGTGCGACGCCGACGTGCACCTAGAGACCGTGATCCACCCGAATCTCGGCCGGGTCACGGTGACCGTAGGGCTCGAACCCGGCCAGACTGTGCGGCTCGTGAAGTTCATCGCGTATGGCTGGTCCGCCCAGCGGTCGCTGCCGGCCGTCGAGGCTCAGGTAGAGGCCGCGCTCACCGCCGCCATGGCGACCGGCTGGGAAGGACTGGTGGACAGGCAGCGCGAATATCTCGACGAATACTGGGCGCGCGCGGACGTCGAAGTCGACGGCGACGACGCCGTGCAGCAAGCGGTCCGGTTCGCGCAATTCCACGTGCTGCAGTCCAGCGCGCGGGCGGAGCGACGCGCGATCCCCGCGAAGGGACTGACCGGTCCCGGGTACGACGGCCACGCGTTCTGGGACGCGGAGACGTTCGTACTACACGTGTTGACGTACACGCTGCCGGATGCCGCGCGCGATGTCTTGCGGTGGCGGCATTCCACCCTCCCGATCGCGCGCGACCACGCGGCCGAGATGGGCCTTGCCGGCGCCGCGTTCGCCTGGCGCACCATCACCGGCCAGGAATGCTCGGCCTACTGGCCCGCGGGTACGGCCGCGTTCCACGTGAACGCGGACATCGCGTGCGCCGCGATCCGATATGTGAACGCGACGGGCGACGTCGACTTCGAACGCGAGACCGGACTGGAACTGATCGCCGAGACCGCGCGGCTATGGATGTCGCTCGGCGACGTCGATGCGAACGGGAAGTTCCGCATCGACGGCGTCACCGGCCCGGACGAATACAGCGCGTTCGCCGACAACAACGTCTTCACAAACCTGATGGCGCAATGGAATCTTCGCGGTGCCGCCGAGGCTGCCGAGCGCCACACAGATATCGCCGAACGACTCGGCATCACGAAGGACGAGATCGACGGATGGTGCGACGCCGCCGAGCGGATGACCGTCCCGTACGACAGCCAAGCCGGCATCCATCCGCAGGCGGAGGCGTTCACCGAGCACTCAGTGTGGGACTTCGCGTCCACGCCACCGGAGAACTATCCGTTGCTGCTGCACTACTCCTATCGCGATCTCTATCGCAAACAGGTTGTCAAGCAAGCCGATCTGGTGCTCGCGATGCACCTGCGCGGCGACGCGTTCACGCCCGAGCAGAAGGCACGCAACTTCGACTACTACGAAGCGCTGACGGTACGGGATTCCTCGCTGTCCGCGGCCACCCAGGCGGTGATCGCCGCCGAGGTCGGCCAAATTGAACTGGCGCACGACTATCTCGGCGAGGCGGCGCTCATGGACCTCGGCGACCTCGAGCACAACACGCGCGACGGCGTACACATGGCGTCGCTCGCCGGCACCTGGATTGCGCTGGTCGCCGGACTCGCGGGGATGCGCGACCACGCTCGCGACCTTTCGTTCATGCCGCGCCTGCCGTCCGGGATCACGCGCCTCGCGTTCGGCGTTGCCTGGCGTGGCCGGACGATTCGCGTCACGGTGACGAGTGATCAGACGGCGTACCGCTTGGACGACGGTGGCGAACCCGTCACGTTGCGGCATTGCGGCAAGTCCGTTGAGGTCGCGCCGGGGGAGCCGGTGACATTTCCGAACGAACCATTCACCGCGCGTCCGCGGCCACTGCAGCCAATCGGTCGCGCGCCGGCCCGTCGTGGTTCCGCTTGATTTGTGGGTACCGGTTGTGTCCACATCGGACGGTCTCGACGCAACGGTCTTGTAACGTTTGTGAAGTCGCGTTGGATGGGGCTGCATTAGTACATTAGTATCAATGTATGGGCGTCGACCGTGAGTCACATGACCCGGGATCGGCCGCCTCGGTCGATGCGCTGACTGACAAACTTCAGCGGTGCGAGCGCATTGCAGCGTTGGCCGACGCGGCACTTCTGGAGGCTGCGGTAGCGGTCGCCGACCGCGATCCGGCCGGTTTCGACGCTGACCTCGTCGCGTTTTCGTTGAAGTGGACGCGAACGACGGCACGGCACGAGGTAGAGCTCGGCCGCTATCTGCAGCGCGTGGTCAAGCCGGTGTGGGCGGCGATGTGCCGTGGCGACGTGGACCTTCGGCGCGCTCGCGTCTTCTACGACGTGCTCTGCACGTTAGATGACGACGTGGCATTCGCGATCGCGTTGCAGCACGCCGATCGGGCATGTGAGTGGACGACGACACAGCTGCGAGATCGGTTGCGGCGTGCGGTGTTGCGGGCCGATCCCGCCGGTGCGGCGCGCCGCACGGCGCGTAGCGTCGAGCAGCGCCAGGTGGCGATGGTGCCCGACCGTGAGTCGACAGCCAGTTTGTTCGGATCGTGTCTTCCAGCGGCGCGGGCCACGGCGGCGTTCGAGCGGATCGATGCGTTCGCCCGCGCGCGTCGCGCCGGGGGAGACGCGCGAACGCTCGGCCAGTTGCGCGCCGACACTTTCCTAGATCTGCTGGAGGGTGTCGACGTCGGTGCGTCGCCGGTATATCGTCGCGGCGTCGTGGAACTGAGCGTGCCATGGTCGGTGCTCGCGCGCGGCGTCGACCCTGCGGCGCTCGAACCGATCGGTGGCTCAGACCGGATCGCCTTCGACGATGCCGCAGGCGTTCCCACGCACTCCACGGACTCCGACGAACCTGCAACGCTGGCCGGGTTCGGACCCGTCGAGGCGCCGACCGCGCGCGCGATTGTCAACGCGATGGTCGGCCGTCGCGACATCGCATGGCGATTCCGCGTTGACGGAACAGATGGTCAACTGCACCACCTCGGCACGTTGCCACGACCTCGACGACACGAAGACCTCGCGGGTTTCCTCGAACACATCCGTGACGCCGCTCTCGCGACCTCCGGCCCGCCGGCCGAAGCTGATCCGCAGCGACGCATACCCGGGCCCGCGTTGTCGCGCTGGATTCGCGCGCGGGACCGCACGTGTCGCGCACCCGGTTGTCGCGTGCCAGCGTCCGCTTGCGACATCGACCACACGGTCGATTACCGAAGTGGTGGTCTGACGAAGCACGACAATCTCGCCCTGGTGTGCCGCCATCATCATCGGCTCAAGCACGAGGCGGGCTGGCGAGTCGAGCAGCCGACGCCGGGCACACTCACCTGGATGTCACCGTATGGCCATCGCTTCACCCGATCGCGGGAGTGATCGCGGCGTAATGAGGAAGCCAGCGACCCGCCTGCCCGCTCGACCCGCTCAGACGAGGGCCTGCGGCGGCCAGAAGCGGCGAGCGCCATAGCGATTTGTGCTGGAATAGGGGCATGCTCATGGCGCTGCGTGAAAGCCAGGCGCCGGCGCTGTTCGGTGCGGCCAAGGCGGTCGGCACCGGCGGCGGGCGCAGCGATCTCACCCATGCGAGCGCGGGCGCGATCTCCTCGCTCGCCGAGCTGGGGTTCGGCGTCGACGCGCCGGATGTCGGTACGCTCCGCGAGTCCAGCCCGAAGCGTTTGAGTTGCGCGATGGACGACGAGGAGCAGTGCCGTACGGTGACCGAAGTCCTGTCCGTATTGGCACTCGTGGACGGCGATCTCGACGCGGCGCGCATCGGCACCGTGATGGACTTCGCGGATGATCTCGGCGTGTCCGGCGCTTGGCTGGACGACTTGGCAGCGAGCGTCAAGCCCGATCTGGATCCGGTCATCGCCGACATGAACTACCACAACCTCCGCAGCATCACCGAGGGCCACACGGATCTCGCCAGCGTCGGCGACCTCGACCAGTGGTTCGCGCCGTACGACGTGGCAACTGACGAGACGCTCGCGGCGCGGTACGACGACCTCGAGACGTTGCCGCCGGGCACGCTCGGTCGCGAGGTCTGGTCGTTCTACGACACGCATGGCACACCGATGCCCGGTCGCCCGCATGGCGTCAACGAGGCGTTCGGGACGCCGCACGCCAGCGCGCATCTGATCTCCGGGTACGACGCCACGCCACAGGGCGAGATGCTCGTATCGACGTTCACGTCCCGTATGCATCCGGTGTTCCCGATGTCCGGTCACGTGCTGCCGGTGATCTACTCCTGGCACCTCGGAATCGAGTGCAACGCACTGGCCGGGTGGGACCGGGGCGCATTGGATCCGGCGAAGTTCTGGGTGGCGTGGGACCGCGGCCGCCGTGCGAGCGGCGACACGTTCCGCGATGACTTCTCGATGTGGGACCACGCCGAGGAACCGATCGACACGGTACGCAGCAGCTTCGACGTACCACCGCTTGATCCGGCTTATGCCGCGAGCGGCGACGCAGCCGGCGGCCAGGCCAACGACCGGCGGCCCGCCGCCTGACCCGGAGGGACCGAGACCGCGGTGGGTAGTGCAGCCAGCGTTCTGGCGCAACCGCAGCAGGCGCGCGCCGCTCGTGCGGCGATCATCGGCGTGTCGGTCGCGATGTTCTGCATCCAGGTCGACTTCTTCGCGCTGAACCTCGCGATCCCGGACATGGCGCACGACCTGGGTGCCACCACGGACAGCGTGCAATGGGTCATCAGCGGCTACATGCTCGCCATCGCTTCGCTATTCATCCTGTGTGGCCGACTGGGCGACATCTATGGGCGCCGGGTCATGTTGCTGATCGGGATCGCGATCTTCGCGGTTTCGTCCGCGCTCTGCGCGATCGCGCCGAATCTGCCGACGCTCATCGGGTTCCGCGTGTTGTCCGGCGCGGGCGCCGCGATGGTATTTCCGGTCGGCATCGCGGTCATTTCCAACGCATTCGACGACGCGAACCGTGCACGCGCGCTCGGCCTGATGTTCGGCATAGCGAACATCGGTACGGCGATCGGACCGTTCCTCGGCGGTGGACTGTCTCAAGGGCCGGGCTGGCGATGGATCTTCTGGGTGCTCGTCCTGCTCAGTGCGATCGCGTTTGTCATCGCGCTGGGCGGCATCGTCGACTCGCGCGATCCCACCGCCTCGCGGCGGCTCGACGTGGCCGGCGCCGCGTTGCTCATCGCGGGCATTGCGTCGCTGAGCTATGCCGTCGACCGCGGTGACGACTGGGGATGGGGCTCGGCCCGTACGATCGGCACGTTCGTGATAGCCGGCTTGCTACTTGTCGGGTTCTGGCTGCGGGAGTCTCGCGCCCACAGTCCGTTGATCGACCTCTCGCTCTTCCGCAACCTGCCGTACGTGCTGGTGATGTCGGTCGGTGTGGTCGCCAACATCGGTTTCGTCATCCTGATCTTCATCGTGACGCTCTACCTGCAGGGCGCACGCGGACTGTCGGCACTGCTGGCTGGCGTGTTCTTCCTGGCGCCGGCGACGATGGTCGCGTTGTCCGGACCGATCGGCGCGCGTCTCAAGCCACACTTCCGGCCTACCGTCATCATGGCCGGCGCCGGGTTGGTCGGTGCGGTCTCGACGCTCGCCGCGACGTACGCGACGTCGTGGTTCGCGTTTGTGCCGCTGATCGCGCTGGCCGGCTTTGGGTTCGGCCTGGGCTGGACGTTCGCGAACGTGGCAACGCAGGACGTCGTACATCCCGAACGCGCCGGGGAGGCGTCCGGTGTGTTGCTCACCGTTCTTGTCTCGTTCGGCGGTTTCGGGCTCGCGGTCGCCGCGACGGCGGTCGCGGGACTCCAGCGAGGCGGCACCGCGGTCGCCGACGCATACCTCGGCACGCTGCGCGTCATGTCGCTCGCCGTGGTCGTGTGGGTCGCCGCGGTGCTCGCCGTTAGGGCTTTGCTGGTACGCCGTGGGCTCATGCCGCCGTTGAGCATGTCGGCGCCGCCGGCCGAACCGGTCAGCCCGCGCTCGAACGTGACCAGAGGTTGATGTCGCCCTCCGTCGCGTACCCGTCGATCTCGGCGAGTTCGGCCTCGCTGAAGTCGAGGTTGCCAAGCGCCGCGACGTTGTTCTCGAGCTGGGTCACGCTGCTGACCCCGATCAGCACGGAGGTCAGTCGCGGATCGCGCAGCGCCCACGCGAGTGCGAGTTGGGACAGCGTCTGGCCGCGCCGCTTCGCGATCTCGTTCAGTGCGCGCACCCGGGCGAGGTTCGCTTCGGTGAGCATGCCGGCGTCCATCGCGCCGCCGGTAGCCACCCGCGAATCGTCCGGCACGCCGTTCAGGTAGCGATCGGTCAGCAGGCCCTGCGCGAGTGGCGAGAACGCGATGCAGCCGGCGCCAACGCGATCGAGCGTACCGAGCAGATCCTGCTGCTCGATCCAGCGGTTGAACATCGAGTAGGACGGCTGGTGGATGAGCAGCGGCGTACCCAGCGCGTGCAGGATCGCGGCGGCCTCCTCGGTCTTGGCCGCCGAGTAGGACGAGATGCCGACATAGAGCGCCTTACCCGCGCGTACCGCGGAATCCAGCGCCCCCAACGTTTCCTCGAGCGGCGTGTCCGGCGTGAACCGATGCGAATAGAAGATGTCGACGTAGTCGAGCCCCATGCGCGCGAGCGACTGGTCGAGCGATGCGCGGAGGTACTTGCGCGATCCGCGATCGCCGTACGGACCGGGCCACATGTCGTAGCCGGCCTTGGTGGAGATGACCAACTCGTCGCGGTAGCCGCGGAAGTCGGCGCGCAGGATCCGGCCGAAGTTGACCTCGGCAGACCCATACGGTGGGCCGTAGTTATTCGCCAGGTCGAAGTGCGTGATGCCGAGGTCAAACGCGCGCCGGCAGATCTCGCGCTGCGACTGCCACGGCCGGCCGTCGCCGAAGTTGTGCCAGAGTCCGAGCGAGATCGCGGGCAGGTCGAGGCCGCTGCGGCCACTTCGGCGGTACAGCATGGAGTCGTAGCGCTGGACTGATGGTAGGTAAGTCACGCCGAAGATGCTATCCGCCGAGGCATTCCCAGAACCTAATGGGAACCGGTCGCATCGCTGCGGTGTATCCGAGATGAGGTATGCGGGCCATGGGAGCATGAGCCGGGTAACAGCGTCGGCGGGGGACCACGGATGCGGAGATTCATCGGTGTGGCGGTCATCGCCGTCTCCTGCGCCGCCGGTTGCACCGGGACGTCGACGCCGCGCCCGACCGCTGGCCGTACCGCATCGGCATCGCCCGGTCCAAGCGGTCTGGCGCCGGGAACAATCAGTCTCGACTGTTCGATCGGCAGCGTGGAGTCATTGACCGCACCGCTACGCAACACGCTTGACGCGGTGGGCATCGACACCGGGTCGACACTGGGCGTCTCCGGCGCAGGTGAGGCCGGCCAGCATCGCCTGTTCGCCAAGACTGGGCTCTACGTACATATTGGACACGGGGCGACGCTGACCGTACCCGCGGATTGGGCCTCTCGGGTGTCGATCTTCTGGGGGAACGGGCCGGCGGAGTGGACCACCAAGCTGCATATCCCGGCCTGCCCGGCACCGCCCGCGGGCGATGGTGAGTGGCTGGCGTTTCCCGGTGGGTTCTCCCTCGACCAGGCGGCCTGCGTACCGTTGGAGGTGACCGCCGGCAACGAGACGACCACTGTTTACGTGTCAGTCGGCGTCCCCTGCGGGCATTGACGCCCTTCTTGAGCGAGACCAACCGGAGGACGAGCGATGAGGCTGCTGCGAGTGGGACCGGCGGGTGCCGAGCGCCCGGCCGTGGTCGACGCCGACGGCACGGTTCGCGATCTTTCGACGGTCACCGCGGACATCGACGGAGAGTTTCTCGCCGCCGGGCTCGCCGCCGCATCTGATGCGTTGCTGCGCGGCGTGCTGCCACCCATCGCAACCGACGGCCAACGCATCGGTGCGCCGATCGCCCGGCCCGGCAAGGTCGTCTGCATCGGGCTGAACTATCGCGATCACGCGGCCGAGACTGGCCAAGCCGTGCCGACGCGCCCGATCGTGTTCATGAAGGATCCATTCACGGTGGTCGGTCCGTTCGACGACGTCCGGATCCCGCGCGGTTCCGCGAAGACCGACTGGGAGGTCGAACTCGCGGTGGTGATCGGCACGCGGGCGAGATATCTCGCGTCGCCGCCCGACGCGAGCGCTGTCGTCGCCGGCTACGCGATAAGCAATGACGTGTCGGAGCGCGAGTTTCAGCTCGAGCTGTCCTCGCAATGGGACATCGGGAAGTCGTGCGAGACGTTCAACCCGCTCGGACCATGGCTCGTGACCGCCGACGAGGTCGCCGATCCGCAAGGGCTTCGGCTCCGGCTGTCGGTCAACGGGCAGGTACGGCAGGACGGCACCACCGCGGACATGGTGTTCGGTGTGGACCATCTGGTCTGGTATGTGAGCCAGTACATGGTGCTGGAGCCGGGTGACGTCATCAACACGGGAACACCAGCGGGCGTCGCACTCGGGCGACCGGATCATCCGTACCTTCGCGCCGGCGACGTCGTCGACACGGAGATCGACGGGCTCGGCCGCCAACGGCAGACATTCGTGCCCTACGACACGGAGGCGTGAGGGATCCGGATGCCAGGTGACTTCGATGGGCTCGGTGCGGTCGTCACCGGTGGCGGTTCTGGCATCGGACTCGCAACCGTGCGACTGCTCGCCGAGCGCGGCGCGAACGTGGTCGCGCTTGATCTCGACACATCCGGCGCGCTGGACGTGGCGCATGGCGTACGAGCCGATGTGACCGATGACGCGTCAGTGCGCGCTGCGATCGATGCGGCGGCGCGACACCTCGGCGGCATTGACGTCCTCGTGAACAACGCGGGCATCGGAGCGGCGGGTACCGTCGCCGACAACTCCGACGACGAGTGGCACCGCGTGTTCGACGTGAACGTGGTCGGCATTGCTCGCGTCACGCGGGCTGCGTTGCCGTACCTGCGACGGTCGGCGTACGCCGCGATCGTCAACACGTGCTCGATCGTGGCAACCGCCGGGCTGCCGCAGCGCGCGCTCTACTCCGCGACAAAGGGCGCCGTGCTGTCGCTGACCATGGCGATGGCCGTGGATCACCTGCCCGACGGCATCCGGGTCAACTGCGTCAATCCCGGTACGGCCGACACGCCGTGGGTCGCGCGCCTGCTGGACGCGGCCGACGACCCGGCCGCCGAGCGCGCCGCGCTGCAAGCACGGCAACCGATGGGCCGGCTCGTCACCGCGGACGAGGTGGCGGCCGGCATTGCCTATCTGGCCAGCCCACGTGCCGCGTCGACGACTGGCACGGCACTCGCCATCGACGGCGGCATGGCCGGTCTCCGGCCGCGGCCGCGCGGTGGACCCTGACCCGGGTTGTCGGGTCCGCCGGTGGCTCCAGCCGCGGGCCGTTATAGTGCGTGTCGGCTCATACCAGCGCGATGCGCGCGCCCGAATGCTTATGGGACAACCGATGACCGAACACGCAACCGACGAGACCGTCTTCGTTCACCCGACGGCCGATGTGGAACCCGGCGCGAAGGTCGGCGCCGGCACGAAGGTCTGGCACCTCGCGCACATCCGCGCGTCCGCGCTGATCGGTGCGGACTGCGTGATCGGTCGCAACGTCTACGTCGACGCGAACGCGGTGGTCGGCGACCGGGTCAAGATCCAGAACAACGTCTCGGTGTATCAGGGTGTGACGGTCGAAGACGAGGTATTCGTCGGACCGTGCGCAGTGTTCACGAACGACTTGCGCCCGCGCGCCCAGAATCCGGACTGGCAGATCACGCCTACGGTGGTACGCCACGGCGCATCGATTGGCGCGAACGCCACGATCGTGTGCGGCATCGAGATCGGTGCGTACGCGATGATCGCCGCCGGCTCGGTCGTCACGCGTAGCGTGCCTGCCTACCAGTTGGTCGCGGGCAACCCGGCACGGCCGCTCGGCTGGGTAGACAAGCAGGGCAACGTCGTGTCGCGCTCAACGGAGCGGCCGGCCGATCTGTAGCGCGACGCAAGCGTCAGCGGGCTAGCGTCGGCCGGCTAGCGTCGGCCGAAGACGCGCTCCCACACCGGACGGGCGACTCGTGTGAGCGTGACCGGGATGACGTCGAGGGCCATCTCCCCATCGGCTTGGCGCCCGGATCGCAGGACGTAGAGGCGGCGCCCGGCGCGAGCCGGCCGCCAGCGGTTGGCGAGCGCACGGGGCAGCCGCAGCGGCACGGCTGTCGTACCCGCCTCGAGCCGTACGTCCCGGCCGATGCCCCATCGCGGCTGATGCGCTACGACCGCGCGCAACGGCAGTCTCGCCTCCACCGTCGTTCCGCCGGCCGGCGCGGCGCGAAGTGTGACCGCCTGCCGCGTGTCGCCGACGACGATGTGCAGGTTGGCCGCTGTCACGGTGGCGAGATCAAGCGGGCTGTGCGCGATCACGGCAAGCATCCGACCGCGGCCGCGTTCCCGGGGCCACTGGATCGCGGTCACGTCCAGGCGGCGAGCGACCGCCTCGACGGCCGAGTCGGTGACGAGGAACCAGTCGTCGGGCAACGGTTGCCGCGCGTCGCGGAACCCGTGGTACGCGGCGTAAAGCCGACCGTCATCGGCGACCAGCGGCAGAGGCTCCAGATCGGCGTTCTGTCGGACCGCGCCGACGAGGTCGTCGAGGCGGCCGGCATGGGCAAGCATGAGCCGCGCCCGCCGTCCGGCGTCCAGGCGCGCCGAGATCGCGTGCGTGAGGTACGTGTCGACGAGTCGGCCAATGCCCTCGGCCACCTGCCGTTGCGTGTCGCTATCCAGGTTCAGGAAGTCCGCGCGGGTCAGTTTCGACAACTCGGACGCGAAGCTGCGGTACATCACGGCGTCGCGCTTCGGCCCGGGCGGCAGCAGGCGGGCAGTACTGTCGCGCATGATCAGTTCGGTACAGCGCAGTCGCTCCAGGTGCGTCGCGCGATACGTGATGTTGAGTCCGGTGGTGCGCCGAACCGCGAAATAGTAGTCGTAGTCGGCGAGCACCGAGATCTTCTTCGCATGTATGCAAGCCGCAACCGTGAACGGCTGGTCGCTGCCGAACGGTTGATTCTCCGGGAACCAGATGTCGTTGTCGGTGATCACACTGCGGCGGAACAGCTTGGTATTCGAGATCGCGAACGGCAGCGGCGAGTTGTAGAGGTCGACGTCGTAGTCGGTCCGCTCGAAGATGGCCTGCGGGACGAAGCGCCCGTTGAGGCCGACCATGCGCCCGGCGACGACGTCGGAGCCGTGCCGGTCCGCGGCGTCGACGAGTCGTTCAAGCGCCTCGGGACCGAGGTGGTCGTCGGCACCGAGGAAGAACACGTAATGGCCGGTGGCCTTGCGCAGCGCGCGGTTGCTCGGCGCGGCGGGTCCGCCGCTGTTCGTCTGGTGGATCACCGTGAACGTCGACGGATAACGCAGCGCGAAACGATCCAACTCGCGCCCGCTGCCGTCGGTCGACCCGTCGTCGACTGCGATGACTTCCAGCCGGTCACGTCCGATGGTCTGCCGTACCAGGGACTTCAGACACTGCCTGAGGTAGGGCATGGTGTTGTGGACGGCGACGATCACCGAGACGTCGGGGCCGTCCCCAGCCTCATTCGTTGCGGCTGCCACTCGATAGCCTCCGGCACCAGTCGGCACGTATGTTGCCGTGATCCGCCTCAGCGCGTCATGAACTGTTCGTACGCGTCGACGACTTCCTCGGTCGGGCCGTCCATGCGGATCACGCCGCGTTCGAGCCAGATCGAGCGGTCGCAGACCTCGCGAATGGTGCCGACCGCGTGGCTGACGAGGAACACCGTACCGGCGCTGGCTAGCATCTCGCGGACCCGTTCCTCGCTGCGCCGGCGGAATCTCGCGTCGCCGGTCGCGAGCGCCTCGTCGACAAGCAGCACGTCATGCATGCGGGCGGCCGCGATGGAGAACCGCAGACGTGCGGACATGCCCGACGAATACGTACTCATCGGCAGCTCGCTGAACTTCTCGCCGTGCTCGTCGATGCCGGAGAACTCGATGATGCCGGGCATCAGCTCCTCGGCGCGCTGCCGCGTCATGCCCATGGCCAGCAGGCCGATGATGACGTTCTGCTCGCCGGACAGATCGGGTAGCAGCGCCGCGTTCGCGCCCAGCAGCGACGGCTGGCCCATCGTGTAGATGGCGCCGCCCTGGTCGACCGGAAGCAGTCCGGCGATCGCGCGGAGGAGCGTTGACTTGCCCGAACCGTTGCTGCCGACCAGACCGACCGCCTCGCCCTGGTAGGCCGTGAAGCTCACGCCCTTGACCGCGCGCACCTCTCGGATGGTCGGATTGGATTTGCGCGCCATGATCCGCTTCAGCGCGGCGCTCGGCGTGTTGTTCATGGTCTTGCCGGCGCCGGTGATCCGGTACGTGACGTGTACGTTCTCCACGATTACCGTCGGTGCACCGAGCGGGCGTGGCTCGCGTTTGCGCGTGGTGGTCTCGTCCGCCGCCACGGTCTCGGTCGTCAACTCGGCCACGACCGCCTTGGTCAGTCCGGTCACGACGTCGCTGTTGAAATCAGCCACGACCGTATTCTTCCTCGCCACGCCAGAAGTAGATGTACCCGGCGGCCAGTGCGACAACCGCCCATCCGATGGCGAGCGCCCAGGTGACCATCGGCGGCCAGACCCACGCGTACGCGGGCGAGTTTGCGAACCGGCGCAGCAACGCATGCCGCATGATGTCGATGTAGACGACGGCCGGGTTCAACTTCGCGACGGTGGCGAGCGGGCCGGGAAGGTTCGCGTCGAACTTCGTGGCGCTGTAGAGCACACCGGACAAGTACATCCAGGTGCGCGTGACGAACGGCGCGAGCTGCTTGAGGTCCGGGATCTTTGCGCCGATCCGCGCGCAGGCGAACCCCAGCCCGGTGTTGAACATCAGCTGGAGTGCGATGCACGGCGGCATGTAGATCCAGGTGTGCGAGATCGGTTCATGTGTGGCCAGCGCGATGGCGAGCAGCACCACCATTGCGGCGAGGAAGTTCTGCAGCTGCGTCCAGGTCGTGGCGAGCGACACGGTAGCGCGCGGAAAGTGCAGCGCCCGGATCATCGCGAGGTTCTTCGTCACCGACTGCACGCCCTGCACCGCCGACGCGGAGGTGAACAGGAACGTGAAGATGCCGATGCACAGGTACGTAATGAAGTTCGGCACGTCGCGCTTGGTACCGACCAGGACGCCGAAGATCAGGTAGTACACCGCGGCGTTGGACAGTGGCGTGAGCACCTGCCAGAGCCGGCCGAGCCGAGCCTTGCTGAACGAGGCGGAGATGATCGACGACGCGTACGTCACGATGAAGTTCCGGTAGGACCATAGCTGGCGCGTGTACGTGACGATGCCCGGCCGCGCGCCGGCGACCGCCAGTCCGTACCGCGTGGCGAGTTCCGCCCCGGACAGACCCGCCTCGGGTCCCACGGAGGTGGTGCTGACCACTCGCGCTCCCATCAATGTGCCGTCTGACCTGCCGATTCGAAAGCATTCCATCCAATAGAACGCCACCGTATCGTCGCTACAGCACTGTAGTACCGGACACGTCGCTACGCAACCGGATCGTCGTTGTGTTACCTTGACCACGTGACGACGGATGTGAAGCGAACACCGGCCGGCGCGGCCGTTCTCCGCGGGGACATTACGGAGGCCATCGAGCGCGCCCTCGTCCAAGAGCTTGCCGCGGTGGGGTACGGGCGGCTGTCGATCGAGGCGGTGGCCCGCCGGGCGGGCGTCGCAAAAACCGCAGTCTACCGGCGCTGGAACTCGAAGCTCGACCTCGTGCTGGACGTGGTGAATTCGGTCGCGGACAGCAAATTGCCCATCGTCGACACCGGCAGCCTGCGCGGCGACCTCGAGGTGTTCCTTCAGGTGGTGGCGCGTTTGCTGCGTCATCCGTCAGCCTCGCAGATCATCCCGGATCTGCTCGCCGAGGCGGCCCGCACCCCGGAGATCGGCGAGACGTTGGAGAAGGTCCTCCGCGTACATCAGCGCCACATCGGCGAACAGTTGCTCGGCGCCGCCCGGGACCGGGGGGAGTTGGCCGGCACGGCGGATCCGGATCTCGTCGTCGACCTGATCGTCGGCCCGCTCTACTGGCGGCTCGCGATCGCGCGTACCCCCGTTTCTGGCACTGACCTGAGACGGATGGCGGCCGCGTCGGCCGCCGCGCTGGAGGCTTTGTGCCCGAAGCCGCCGACGGCCGAGGGCGAACCGGCGGCACCTTCGCAAGTCGAGCCGGCGGCGGATGCGCTTGCTACCAGCGCGATGCCGGCCGCACGCTAGCATCGCTGGCGATTCGCAGCGAGTTGACGGGAGTCACTACATGCCAGACACGAGGCTCGACCCGATCCCATCGGCACGGCCCCTCATCGGTGAGGCAGAGATCGAGGCCGCGGTTCGCGTCCTTCGCAGCGGCATGGTCGTGCAGGGACCGGAGGTGGCCGCGTTTGAGGCGGAGTTTTCCGCGCTTGTGGACGGCCGCTACTGCGTCGCGGTCAACTCCGGCACATCGGCGCTGCACCTCGCGTTGATGGCGCTCGGCATCGGGCCAGGCGACGAGGTCATCGTGCCGTCGTTCTCGTTCGCCGCGACCGCCAACGTGGTGCGATTGGTCGGCGCCGATCCGGTCTTCGTCGACATCGACGCGGACACGTTCAACATCGATCCAGCTGCGGTCGAGGCCGCCGTCACGCCCCGGACCGTCGCCGTCATTCCGGTGCATCTTTACGGCCAACCGGCCGCGATGGATCGCTTGATGCCGATCGCTGAGCGGCACGGCCTGGCCGTCGTCGAGGACGCCGCTCAGGCACACGGCGCGACGCTGCACGGCACGCCGGTTGGCGCGTTTGGGGCCGCGGGATGCTTCAGCTTCTACCCGACGAAGAACATGCATTCGCTCGAGGGCGGGATGATCACCACCGCCGACGCACAGGTCGCGCGCACCTTGCGGCTGCTTCGCAACCAAGGCATGGAGCAGCGGTACGCGAACGAAATCGTCGGCGCGAACATGCGTCTCACCGACGTCGCGGCGGCGATCGGTCGCGTACAACTGCGGCAGCTTGCCGAGTGGACCGACCAGCGGCAGGCGAACGCGAAGTTCCTCGACGCGCACATCACCGAGATGGTCACGCCGCCGGTGGCGGACGGCGCGCGGCATGTCTACCACCAGTACACGGTGCGCGTGCGCGGCGATCGTGACGCGGCGCAACAAGTGTTGTCCGAGCACGGGATCGGCAACGCGGTCTATTACCCGACGCCGATCCATCGGCTTAAGCCGTTCCTGGTCGACGGCGCGCCGGGTCCGTGGCACCTGCCGATCACCGACCGCGCCGCCGCCGAGGTCATCTCGCTGCCGATCTACCCGTCGCTGAGCACCGCCGAGCTCGAGCGCATCGCGCGAGCCGCCAACGCGGCTGGCGGTGCCCGGTGACGATGGGTACGCCTAGGTTGCGTGCCGGCCTTATCGGCCTCGGCGCGATGGGTCGCAACCATGCGCGCGTGCTACAGATCATCGACGGCGTGCAACTCGTTGGCGTGGCCGACCCGATGGGTGACGCCGCCAGTGTGGTGCGCGGCATCCCGGTGTATTCCACGGTCGCCGAACTGATCGGGCACGGCCTCGACTACGCGGTGGTGTGTTGCCCGACCGGACTGCACGAAGAGGTTGGCCTTGAGCTCGCGGCGGCCGGGATCGCAGCGCTCATCGAGAAGCCGCTAGCACCGTCGGTCGAGGGATCCCGGCGCCTGCTGGCCGCGTTCGAATCGGCCGGTCTCGTCGCCGGTGTCGGGCACATCGAACGCTACAACCCGTCGCTGCAAAGCCTTCGGCTCCGGCTGGAGGCCGGCGAGCTCGGCGACGTGTACCAGGTCGTGACGCGCCGGCAAGGGCCGTTCCCGCATCGCATCGCGGACGTCGGCGTCGTGATGGATCTCGCCACCCACGACATCGACCTCACGTCCTGGGTCACCGGCCAGTCGTACACATCCGTTGCGGCTCGCACCGTCTTCCGCAGCGGCCGCCCGCACGAGGACATGGTTGCCGCGGTCGGTCAGCTCGCCGACGGCTCGATGGTCAACCATCTGGTGAACTGGCTGAGCCCGTTGAAGGAACGGTCCACCGTGGTGACCGGCGAACGCGGCTGCTTCGTAGCCGACACGCTGACCGCCGACCTCACGTTCTACGCCAACGGCGCGGTCAACACGGAGTGGGAGGCGCTGCGCTCGTTCCGCGGCGTCGCCGAGGGCGACATGATCCGCTACGCGATCCCCAAACGCGAGCCACTGCTCGTCGAGCACGAACGGTTCCGCGACGCGGTCGAGGGCAAGGAGAGCGACATCGTGACGCTCCGGCAAGGTTTGCGCACCGTGGAGGTGTCCGCCGCGGTCCTGGAGTCGGCCCGGACGGGCGCTACGGTAGGCATCGCGCCGCCGGAGTGGGAGCGGACCGGCTGACCGCTCGCGGCGGAACCAGCAATCGGCGAGAGGCGGCAAGGGTGGGCGAGGAGACCGTGCGGTCCCGCGGCCGGATCGTGATGCTCGTCGACAACGGCGTGCACGGCGATTCCCGCGTACAGAAGACGGCACGGTCGGCAGCGGACGCCGGCTGGGACGTGACGCTGATCGGCATCAAGGGTGCCGGCGCAGCGGACAGCTGGCAGATCGGCGAGGCCCAGGTACGGCTGGTGCCGGTACCGATGCCGCTGAACCCGCCGCCGTCGCACGTACGCCGATCGCTGCGGCGTCCGCTCGCGTACCCACCCGGGCCGGTCTCGGCGTACCGGCACCAGGCCAGCAAGGCGCGTCTGGCGAACCTCGCGGCCAAGCGCGCCCGGCTCGCCGCCGAACCGCCGGGAGTGAAACGAAAGGCTCGCGGCGGTCTGCTCGCCGCGTCGAAGGTTTACGTCACCGGGCGACGGTTGTGGACGTCGCTGCGGGCGCGCGAGTTGCGGCACTTGCGGGACGCGCAAGCCGACGCGGATGCGCTCGTCAACCGCGCGTCGATCGCGTTCTGGCGGCGTGCGATGGGAGCTCGCAGCTGGCGGCGTCTCGATCCGGGGCTCTGGGACTACGAGATCGCGATCGGCGGCGTCCTGGACGCGTTGAAGCCGGACATCGTTCACGCCAACGACTTCCGGATGCTCGGTGTCGGCGTTCGGTCGGCCATGCGGTTGCGCGCCAAGGGCCACGACACTCGGATCGTGTGGGACGCCCACGAGTCGGTAGCGGGCATCGCCGGTCGCCCGCAGAACCCGCGTTGGCTGCCCGCCCAGATCGAGTACGTCAACGAGTACGCGCCGTATGCGGACGCGGTCGTCACCGTGTCAGCGAGCCTCGCTGACCTGCTGCGTGACACGCACCGCCTCGCCGAGACGCCGAAGGTCGTGCTGAACGCGCCGCCCGCAAGCGCCGACAGCGACGGTGAAGCCGCACCCGATATCCGTGCGCTGTGCGGCATCGGCGACGACACGCCGCTGCTGGTCTACTGCGGCGGGGTGAACCCGCGTCGGGGACTCGACACCGTCGTGGACGCACTGCCGCGGCTGGCCGGCGTACACGTGGCGTTCGTGACGCTGCACCCGAGCGGCCGCAACGCCGCGTCCGAGGAGCTGGCGGCGCGCGCCTCGGCGGCCGGCGTCGGGGACCGGGTTCATGTGCTGCCGTACGTGCCGCATTGGCAGGTGTCGGCGTTCCTGGCGCCGGCCGACGCGGGCGTGATCCCGATCCAGCACCAGCCGAACCACGAGATCGCGCTGATCACGAAGTTCTTCGAGTATTCGCACGCACGCCTGCCGATCGTGGTGAGCGACGTGCGAACGATGGCCGAGGCGGTCCGTCGTACCGGACAGGGCGAGGTGTTCACCGCGGAGGACGTCGACGGGTTCGTGACCGCGGTCAACGCGGTGCTCGCCGATCCGAAGCGCTACCGCGCCGCGTACGACGCGCCGGGGCTGTTGGACGGCTGGACCTGGGAGGCGCAGGTCGACGTCCTCGACGGCGTCTATAGCGATCTGCGCGCCAAACAGCTTGCGCGCTAGCGCGTCGCGCAGCTTGCGCGCTGGCGCGTCACAGGCGCTGTGCGGCCTCGCCGGACGTGACCCCGTGGGTGTCGAAGAACCGCCGTGATCGTCGGGACAGCTTCTCCGGGTCGTAAACACTGTGGTTCTGGATCAGGATCACGAGATCCACGTCGCCAACGGCAACCTCGACATCGTCGATGCGCGGCACGTCGACGCCGCCCGCCTTCCAGTTCGTGACCAGCGGATCGTGGTAGGAAACCTTCGCGCCGAGGCCAGCCAGTAGGCGGGCCACCGGGATCGCCGGCGACTCGCGCTGGTCGCCGATGTCGGCCTTATACGTCACGCCGAGCAGCAGGATGCGCGAGCCGTTGCAGGCCAGGCCGGCATCGTTGAGGATGTTCTGCGCCCGCCACACGACGTACGACGGCATCGACGAGTTGATTTCCTGAGCCAACTCGACGAAACGGAACGGGTAGCCGAGCTTCGCTCGTACCTTGTGGCTCAGGTAGTTCGGGTCGATCGGGATGCAGTGCCCGCCCACTCCCGGTCCGGGATAGAACGCCTGGAACCCGAACGGCTTGCTGCTCGCGGCGTGGATCACGTCCCAGAGATCGACGCCTAGTTCATGGCAGAAGCGCGCCATCTCGTTCACCAACGCGATGTTCACGTGCCGATAGGTGTTCTCCAGCAGCTTCGCTGTCTCCGCCTCACGCGTGCCCTTGGTGCGGACGATGGTGTCCACGAATCGGCCGTAGAACTCCGCGGCGCGTTCCGTGCAGCGCGGCGTGTCACCGCCGACGATCTTCGGGGTGTTGCGGGGGCCGAACTCCTTGTTGCCCGGGTCGATGCGCTCCGGCGAGAACGCCAGGTCGAAGTCGACGCCGGCAGTTAGTCCGGACTGCTCCAGGATCGGCCGTACGATCTCGTCGGTGGTTCCCGGATAGGTCGTGGATTCGAGCACCACGAGCATGCCCGGCTGGAGATGGCGCGACACCGCATGCGCGGCCGACTCGACCGCCGTGAGGTCGGGACCACCATCGCCGTGCAGCGGGGTCGGCACGCAGATGACCGCGGTGGTCGCGGACGCGATCTCGGTTTCGTCGAGGGTGGCGCGAAAACCGGCCGCGATCATGGCCGCCACGTCCGCGTCGGACAGGTCGTCGATGTGCGACCGTCCCGCGTTCAGCCCGTCGACCACCGACTCCTTGACGTCGAGGCCCACGACGGTTGCGCCGCCCTGGATCGCCTCCTTGGCGAGCGGCAGTCCGACGTAGCCGAGTCCCAATATGACGACGTCGGTCATGGCAGCGGATTCCTCACTCGGACGCGCTGCTGGCCCCCTCGGCGAGAATGGCCTCGCGCCCGGTTGTGGCGGGGCCGGGCGTGCGCCCGGGCGGCGCCAGGCGACGATAGATCCGATCCTGGTTGACTGCCTGGGCCTCCCACGTCCAAGCCGCCAGATCGATCTTCTCGTACGCATCGCGATATGGCTGCGGATCCGACACAATCGCCTTCACCGCCCGGGCGTAGTCCTCCACGTCGTCGACGCGGAACACCTCGCCCTGACCGCTGTCGCGGACCGCGGCGGCCATGGTCTCCACGTCGCTGACGACGATCGGCAGCCGGGAGTGTGAGTATTCGAAGAACTTCGTGACCAGTTGGATCTCGTGGTTCTGCCAGTGGTGGATCGGGATCACGCCGGCCGTGGCGGTGGCCAGGTAGCGGACGACCGCGTCGTGCGAGACGTACGGGAGGACGTGCAGGCGGTCCTCGACGCCGAGTGCTCGCGCCCGGGCGATGAGCCCGGTCAGGTACGGCCCGTCCGGCGCGTTCACGACGAACGCGACGTGAACGTCCGCCAGGACCGGCATCGCCTCGAGCATGACGCCGAGACCTCGGTGTGCCGCCGCCGCGCCGCTGTAGACCACGAGCGGAGTGTCCCGGTCCAACCCGCAGTCGGTCCGCACGTCGCTCCCGCCGGCCAGCGTGGCGGCCGCCATCTCGGCCACGCTCGGCGTGTTCAACACCAGGGCCGGGAGCTCGGGGAGCGCATAGTCGCGCTGGAGAAGCACGGCAACCTGGTCCGCGACGGTGATCACCGCGTCCGCGTACGGTGCGTACTCCCGCTCGTGCGCGTGGTTGGCGACCATCCAGCGCCCGTTGTCCACGCGGGGCTTCAGGCCCGGCAGGTATTCGTGCACGTCCCAGATCAGCTTCACGTCGCGGTTCTTCGCGCCAGCCCGGATCTTGGCGCGCGCGCCGACGCCGAGCATGCGGAAGTCGTTGGCGTAGATGATGTCCGGCTTCAGCTGGTCGATGGTGGCGCCGTAGGCCAGCTCGTAGTCCCACAGTTGCGGCTCCAGCCGGCGCCACGAACGGTTGCCGCGGACCCGATGCCAGAACCAGGTGTATGCGCGGTCCCACGGTGACCGCAGGCTGCCGCGGTAGCGCTGCGAGGCGGTGAGTTGCCAGTAGCGGAACGACACCCACTTCTGCACGACCTTGGACGCGGCCCACTGCAAGCGGAGGATGCGCTGCCTCAGGCGTGACGCGTTGCGCTGCTTCGCTAGCGCGCGTCGCACGGTCAGGTCGGCCTGGCGAGCCTTGACGGCTTGCTGGCGATTCGCGGCGATCCCGGTCGGGGGATATGCAAACGGTGCGATCATCCAGTGTCGCCGGAACTCGTGGCGGCGGGCGCGCAACGGGCTCGCCATTCGGACGAGGCGGACCTCCGCCGGGCCGAGCTTCCAACTCTGCGGCTTTCCGTTGGGGGAGCGACCGATGAGGATGACGTCCCAACCGTTGTCGGCGGCGGCGCGGGCCGTCTTCTGCACGCGCGAGTCGCCGTTAACGCCGTTGTCGACGAGCATCACAATGCGAGCGGGTTTGCTCGGGGCGCCGTTGCCCGTCGACTCCGAGCTGTTTCCCGTCGACTCCAAGCTGTTTCCGGTTGACTCCGAGCTGTTGCCCGTCGACTCCAAGCTGTTGCCCGTTGACTCCAAGCTATTCTCCGTCAACTCCATCGGTCCTCTCCGTCGCCGCCGAGTCACCCGCGGCGTCCTTGCACACTACCCAATCAAACTGACGGCTCACCGTTTCCCAATCCCACGTCGCGATGGCGTGATCCGCGGCGGCGGCGCCAGTCTTGCGCCAGGCCTCCTCGGACGCCGTGGCGGCGAGGATGCGGTCGGCCGCGGCCCGCGTCCCGTCGACGACCCAGTCCGGGGGGAAGAGGGAGCGGGCGCCGTGCGGTCGGCTCGCGAAGAACGGCCAATCACGGACGACCGGCACCGCGCCGCTCGCCGCGCCTTCGACCAGCCCGCAGTGGAAGCTCTCCCGGACCGAGCTCGACAGCACGACACCCACCTCAGTGAGCGCGCTCGGCACGTCCTCGATCTGGCCAAGTCGCGCCACCGCGCCGGCCGGCTCGAGATCGGCGATGTCGGCGAGGAAGCGATCCCAGTAGGCCTTGCTGTCCGGGCTTGCCGCCGGGTTGATCTCCTGACCGAGCAGGACCAGCCGGTACCGGTCGTCGTGTGCCCGCAAGTGCCGCAGGACCTCGACGGCCCATCGTGGATCCTTGGCGATCGACTTGATCCCCACCACGCCAAGCGTGAAGCGTGCCGCCGGGCTCTTTTCGCGACGGAACCGGCGCAGGTCCATGGCGTTGCTGATCACGTGAATGCGCGATCCGCCGGACGCGAGCCCAGGCACCGCGGCGGCGGCCAGATCGTGCAGGTGCTCGGAGACAAAGATCACGTCGTCCACGCGGGAGAAGTCAACCAGATGCGGCCACACCGCGAACGCCTCGAAGCTGTGCAGTCGCATGACCATCCGGGTCGACCCAGGATCGATCATGCCGAAGAGCACGGCGAGTGCTGCGCACCAGTCAACGAAGACGACGTCCGCCCAGTCGACCAGCGGCTGCAGCCACTCGGCCACGCGATCGCCGTAGGCCGACCGGCCGGCAAGGATGTGCTCGGCCATCGGACGCGCGTTGTTCATCAGCGAGATGTGTGCCGCTTCGCCGGTCGGGTCGTAGAAGCGGACATCGACGCCGGGCATCTCCTCGAAATAACGGCGCACCGGCTCGATAAAGCTGTGGTTGCCGTAGGTCGCGATGAGTAGGCGTACCGGGCGATCCGGCGGCGGCGCGGCGGCCGGCTCCCGCCGCCCACGTGACGCGGATAGTGCGCCGACCGTGGCACTCGCGTGCCATGGCGCGAGGAACCTGCCGGGGTCGTCGGCCATCGGCGACGTCAGGCGGTCATAGTGCAAGCGTCGATCGAACAGCAGCCGTTGCACGGCCGTCAGCGATGCGACCGCGGAGCGAACGTTGCCCTTGGCGAACGCCTTGTCCGCAAACTCCAGTTCGGCGGCGGCCGCGTCGGTCAGCCCCGGTGGCGTCCCGAGTTGGATCTCGGCGGCGGCCTGCCGCACCAACAGGTCGGCGCGCAACCGACGGCTGCCTACTCGCCTCAGCACACCGCGTGACACTCGCGCCGCGGACTCCGGCCGGCCGGCGCGCACCAGGCCGGCGTGGACCCGGTCGGCCAACGCCACACGTACCCGGTCGGGCAGGCCCGGTGCCGCGACCACGGCGGACCAGGTGCTCGCGACCACTCGAGAGCGCATCGCGCGCGGCGACGTTGTCGCGCGCACCACTGCAATGGCTGCCCGCCGGGCGGGCTTAGGTGAACTCATCGGAGAGGCCGGTGTCGAGGCACCCAACCGCCGGAACGAGCCAAGATCATCGTTGGGTGATCCTCTGCGATCGCCGACGCGCCGGATGGTTGTTCCGGCCGAGGCGCCGGGGCGAATGACGCGGCAAGTATGCCACAGCTGGGGCGACCGGCTCGGCTAGCGGCCGTCGGCCGACTTGACCTGGCGCTCGACGAGCAGGTCGATGATCCGCTCCGCGGCGCGACCGTCGCCGTAGGGCATGCCGCGCTCCGCGGTCGGCGCCGGCCGAACCACGAGATCCGACCACGCCGACCTGCCAAGCGCGGCCGGGCTGGGTGCCAGCGCGTTCCAGCCATCGGCCAGCGTCTCCGGCCACTCCGTTTCGGTGCGGAGCGTGGTGCAGACGCGGCCGAGCAGGAACGTCTCCTTCTGCAGCCCGCCCGAGTCGGTGATCACGCCGCGCGACCCGAGTACGGCGGCGATCATCCCGGCGTACGGCAATGGGCGGCCGGCGTGCAGCGAACCGGTACGCAGGTTGAGCCCGAACGCCTCGGCCCGCGCGACGAGGCGGGGGTGCGCCAGCAGCGCGACCGGCAGCGGCAGGCTCGCGAGACCGTCGAGCAGCTCGGCGAGCCGCTCGGCGTCGTCGGTGTTCTCCGCACGGTGGAGCGTCGCGACCAAGTACGGCTCCGCCGGGTCGACGCCCTCGGGCAGCTCCGGCGCGGCGAACTCGCCCCGGCCAACCGCGTCCCGGATGCGCAGGCAGACGTCCACCATCACGTCACCGGACAGGACCGTACGCTCGGCCAGACCCTCAGCGGTCAGGTTCCGAACGGCCTCGTCGGTCGGTGCGAGCAACAGGTCGGCCGCATGATCGGTGAGCACGCGGTTGTGTTCCTCGGGCATACGACGGTTGTATGACCGCAGACCAGCCTCGAGATGCGCGACCGGTATATGGATCTTGACGGCGGCCAGTGCTCCGGCCAGCGTCGAGTTCGTGTCGCCGTAGACCAGCACCCAGTCCGGTCGCTCGAGATCCAACACGGGATCGAGCGCGGCGAGTACGCCACCGGTCTGAATGCCGTGACTGGCCGACCCGATGCCGAGGTGGACGTCCGGTGCCGGGATGCCGAGCCCGGTGAAGAACACGTCGGACATGTCGACGTCGTAATGCTGCCCGGTGTGCACGATCACATGGGTGTGATCGGTCCTGGCGAACGCCGCGGCAATCGGCGCCAGCTTGACCAGCTGGGGCCGCGCTCCGACGACACTGACTACCTTCACGTCACGCACCTCGGGTCGAAGGACGCGCTGAGCCTACTGGAGTGCGGTGCGCGAGTCCGGACGCGGCCGGCCTGACGCGCGTGCGCGCCCACACGGTCGAGCGATGTGCGTTTGACGCGTGCGATGGATCGGGCCGATCACGCGGTACTCAGGCCGTTTGTCGCCGATAATCGTCGACAGATATGGTCAGGAACGTCAGATGCCGCGCCGCAGCGGCACCGGCTCGCGCGTTGCCAGCGCACGACAGAATGCGGTTCGTATCTGTGAGAAGCACCGAGTTCGCCGGGAGACTTCGACGTCGGTCGACCGCTTCGACGGCACATGACATGCGGCGGACTCCACGAGCCGGTGGCCGCCCGCACGTCATCTACCTCGCGATCGGCTTCCCACCGGCGGCGAAAAGCAGCTCCTACCGGTTGCGCGCGACGGCGAACCAGTTCGCGACGTTCGGCTGGGACGTCACGGTGATCAATCTCTGCGAGGCGGCCTGGGAACGCGAGTTCGGCCTCGACCGGACGCTGATGGACGGCGTCGATCCGCGCGTGCGCATTGTGGAGCTTCCGCTGGTGCGCCAGGATCTCGAGACCGACGTCCGTCGCTTCCCCGAGGCGCGGGCGGTCGACCCGGCCAGGTGGCGGGCGGCGCACAATCGCCGGACCCTCGCGTCGTTCCCGGACCCGGTGTTCGGCGGCTTCCGTGCCGCGCTGGAACAAGCGGTGGTGCGGGTGCACCGCAGGCGCCCGGCGGATCTGCTCATGACGTCCTGTGCACCGTATGTCAACCTGGCCGCGACGTGGCGGCTGTGGGCCGAGCATCGGGTGCCCTACGTCGTGGACTTCCGCGACGGCTGGTCGATCGACGTGATCAGCGGCGAAGAGGCGTTCGGGGCGGACTCGGTTGCCGGCCGGTGGGAGCAGAAGGTGCTGGCGGACGCGTTGATGGTGTGGTGCGTCAACGAACCGATCGCGGACTTCTATCGCGAGCGTTACCCGGACGTCGCCGACCGCGTACGAGTCGTCCGCAACGGGTACGACGCCGATAGCGTGCCCTCGCGGACCCACGTGCCGGATCCGGCGCACGGCCTGACGTACGGATACCTCGGCTCGATCAACTTCCCGCCGGACATGCTCGACTCGATCCTCACCGGCTGGCGGATGGCACGGCGCATGGATCCGGTGGTTGGACGGTCGCGGCTGGAGTTTCACGGGCACGTCGGCGCCGGTTCGCTGCGCAACGCGAACAACCACGCCGAACTGCTCTACGAACACGCCGAGGACGACGTGACGTTTGGCGGCCCAGTGCCAAAGGCCGACGTCGACGCGCTCTACGCGAGCTGGGATGTCGCGCTGCTGCCGCTCGTCGGTGGCCGCTACGTCACATCCGGCAAGGTCTACGAAGTCATGGCGAGCGGTCTGCCGATCGTGTCGGCGCACGAGATTGAACACGATGCGTCGAATGTGCTGGCCGACCATCCACTGTGGACCGGCGCGGTCGGGCTCGACTCGCGCGATCTCGCCAAGTCGTTCATCGCCGGTGCCGAGTTCGCCGTGCACGCCACCGACGCGGAGCGGGACCAAGCACGAGAGCATGCTCGGCAGTACGCGCGCGTCGCGCAGCTCGAGCCGGCGGTACGCGCGGTTACCGAGCAGGTTGGCGTGCCGATCGGAGCGTTGCCACGATGATCAAGGTGCTTGCTCTTACCGGTCCGGTCCGCGAGTCCGTGTTGCTAGATATCGCGCAACAGTTCGCGCAGCGCGGCGTCGACCTTGACGTGATGTGTGACTTTGACGCGACGACATTCGAGATCCCGGAGTCCCTTGCTGGGGTTCGCAGCCTGCCGATCGCGGCGAGGGACGGAGAGCTCGCCGACACCGTCCGCCTCGCCGGTAAGCCACTGCCTTACCAGCGATGGATCAAGTTCCACGCGGATCCGTGGTTCCGCTCCAAGGCGCGGCACGCCAACCTGATCGTGGCTCTCGACCAGGGATCCGTTCACGCCGCGTGGGAACTCGCGCAACGGCTGCGCCGACCACAAGTGGTGTATGGGATCGCGCCGGCCCTCGCGCTGCTTGACAAATACCGGAATAAGCCATTGCCGATCGCGATGTCCACGGTCGCATACCTGCCGGTCGCCGGCCGTCGCGTCACTCGCGGCGTGCGTCGACAGTCGCTGCTGTTCGCGAAGGCCGCCGCCCGAGCGGCCACCTCGCCAACCGTGATGCGCAGCGAAGTCGGCGCGCGCGCGTGGACAGCGGTCGTGGCGGCGCCCGGGTTGCCGACGAAGATCCGCAGCAAGGTCGCCTACCGCGTACACATGAACATGCTCGCGGCCGGCCGCACCGAGCGCGCCTTGGCGACCACCGACGCGGCGCTTGCCCGGTTCGGCCGCGCGAGCGTCCGCGCGGCGCTGGTGATGCGCGAGGCCGGGCAAGAGGTTTACGGGCCGACGCAGCCGTCCCTGCCGCGCGCCGTTGACATGCAACTCGACGTCGCGGACGCCGAGCTCGCGGCGATGAACTACGCGAAGGCAGCCGTAGCGGTCGACGCCGCGCAGCGCCTGCTGTTCCATCGTGCGCTGCACCTCGATCGGATGAATTCGCCGCTGATGGACGACCCGGACGGTTTTCTCACGCGGTGGCGAGCGAGCCGGGCGGTCGCCGCACTCAGCGCGCCGCGCGGCAGGTCCGGCACGGCCCGAAGCGGTCCGCGGGTGGCGAGCGATGCGGAGCCGGGTACGTCGCCGAACGGTCGAACCGCGCGGCTGCTGCTCGTCACGCACGACAACCCGGACCACCTGGCCGACGTACGCCGCTTGTTCGCCAAGCCTGGCGTCGACGTACGGTTCATCGATCTCGCGGACGACGAGCGTCGTGGTGCGCTGCTGAGGCCGACGAAGCTGATGATCCAGCACATCCTTGCTGGGCAGAGCGCCTACGGTAGCCGCGTCTACGAGTGGCTCGCGCCGCATCTGGAGTGGGCCGACACGGTGTTCATTGACGGGTGCGCGGCACCGGCCGTGATGTTCTCGATGATCGATCCGGGCACCACGCGCATCGTCGTGCGGCTGCACAGCTTCGAGGCGTACGCGGCCTGGCCCCATCTCGTGGACTTCGAGCGCGTGGATGACCTCGTGTTCGTGTCGGAGCACGTACGAGACGCGTTTCTCACGGTGCTGCCCAGCCTGGCGGCGGGTGGCACGCGGCTGCATGTGGTGCCAAACGCCATGGACCTGTCGCGCTTCGTGCGACCGAAGCCGTCGCGCGCCCGCTTCACCGTCGGCATGCTCGGCATCGGCAGCGTCGCGAAGGATCCGCGGTGGGCGCTCGAGGTCATCCGGCAGCTGCGCGACGTTGATCCGAGATACCGCCTCGTGCTGATCGGCAATGAGATCAATCCGAAACTCGGCCGCGGTGTGCGTGACTACGCCGAGGTGCTAAGCGGCGAGCTTGCCGAGGCTGAGGCGACCAACGCGGTAGTTCTCGCCGGCGAGGTCGAGGACATCCCGGCGGCGCTCACCGAGATCGGCGTGATCGTCAACTCGTCGGCCCAGGAGGGGTTCGGCGCCACGATCGTGGAGGCCGCGGCGAGCGGCGCGGTGCCGGTGGTGCGCGATTGGCCGTTCTTCGCCGGTCGCGAGCACGGCGCCGGCACGCTGTACCCGCACGAGTGGGTCGTCTCGTCGCCCGAGGAGGCCGCCGCGCGCATCCGGGACGTGACCAGCACGGAGCAGTCGTGGCGGGCGGCCGGCAGCGCGGCCGCTGAGGTCGCGAATGGGCGTTGGGATTGGACGGCGACGCGGCAGGCGTACGAAGACCTGATCCCGACCGCCCAGTCGGCGCCGAACGGGGACGGCCCGGCCCGCACTGGTGACGAACAAGCCACGACGACGTCCGGTGCCCGGCGCTAGCGGCCGATCGTCGATGGTGGACCGTTCGCCGTCCGTGCGGCGCCGGCCGCGAAATCGGATCGTCATGCTTGTGGACAACGACGTCGAGCGCGACTCCCGCGTACAGAAGGTGGCGAGATCGGCGGCCCGGGCCGGCTGGCGTGTCACGGTGCTCGGCAAGGCTCCGGGCACGGCCGGCCGCCGGTGGTCGATCGACGGCGCCGAAGTTCGACTGCTGCCGGCCGTTTCCAATCTGGCCAAGCGGCGCCATGAGTTTCGCCGCCGATGGCTCATCGCCCCGCTGGCATACCCGCCGACCGGCATCAAGGCGCGTCGCCGCCAGGAGATCGAGGCGCGCATGGTCGATCTGCGGACCCGACGCGCGGCGCTGCCCGATAGCGCGTCACGGACGGCACGCGCCGCGTTGGTCGCGCGTCTCGCGGCCACTCGCCTGGCTGGCAAGTGGGTGTGGCTGCGCGGTGGCATGCTGACGTTCGGCCAGAAGGCGCGCGGTCGACTCGTCCTGCCGTCCGACGTCGCGTACACGTGGTTCTGGTCGACCGTGATGCGCGAGCGGGCCTGGCGCCGGCTTGAGCCCGCGTTGTGGGACTACGAGTTGGCGTACGGACCGGTCATCGACGAACTCGCACCCGACCTGATTCACGCACACGACTTCCGAATGCTCGGCGTCGGTGCGCGTGCCGTGGTGCGGGCCCGGGATGCCGGCCGAGACGTGAAGCTTGTCTGGGATGCGCACGAATTCCTGCCCGGCGTAGAACCCTGGCAACGCAACGCGCGCTGGTTGCCCGGAAACGTGGCACACGAACGCGAATACGCACCCTTCGCGGACGCCGTCGTGACGGTGTCCGCCGGCCTCAGCGAACTGCTCCGCGACACCCATCACCTGAGCGTCGAGCCAATCGTCGTCCAGAACGCACCGGCGGCCGGTGACATCGCCGCCGACGGGGCGCCCGACCTGCGTACGGCCTGTGGCGTCGGCTTGGATACACCGTTGGCCGTGTACAGCGGCGTGGCGGCCGCCAAACGGGGACTCGACGTGATGGTGGCCGCGTTGCCGGATGTCGCCGAGTTACACGTTGCGCTTGTCGTCGCGAACGTGTCCGCGCCGTACGTCGTCGGTCTGCGCCGGCGGGCGGCCGCGCTCGGCGTCGGCGACCGGCTCCACGTGGTGCCTTACGTGCCCTACGACCGAGTCGTGCCGTTCCTGGCCGGCGCGGACGTCGGCGTCATCCCGATCCGCCACTTTCCGAACCACGAGATCGCGTTGATCACAAAGTTCTTCGAATACTCACATGCACGTCTCCCGATCGTGGTGAGCGATGTGAAGACGATGGCCGACACGGTACGGGCGACCGGGCAGGGCGAGGTGTTCCGGGCCGACGACGTCGCCGACTACGTACGAGCGATGCGCGCCGTGCTGGCCGATCCGGCGAAGTACCGGTCGGCGTACGACGCGCCGGGCCTGCTCGACAGCTGGACGTGGGAAGCGCAGGCCGAGGCACTTGACGGCGTCTACCGCAGTCTGCTTGACACGCCCGCCGGCGATGCCGCGGATGTGCCCGCCGGCCGTCGCGGCGACTTGGGCGATTAGGCTTCGACGCGACCGGCGATGCGCGGTGGACCGGCCGGACTAGCCCGGCCGACATCCGCGAGCGGACACGAAACCAGCACGAGGGGGAAGTCGGACCACATGAAGATCTGCGTAGTCGCACTCGGCAAGATCGGCCTGCCGCTTGCCGTGCAGTTCGCGGACAAGGGTCACGATGTCATCGGCGCCGATGTCTCGCAGCGCGTGGTCGATCTGGTCAACGACGGCGCCGTCCCGTTCCCGGGCGAGGCCGACCTCGACGTGAAGCTCCGCAACGTCGTCGAGGCCGGCCACATGTCGGCAACCACGGACACCGCCGCCGCGGTCGCCGGTTCGGAGGCGGTGGTCGTGGTCGTGCCGCTGTTCGTCGACGCCGACGGGACACCAGACTTCGCCTGGATGGACAACGCCACCCACGCGATCGCCAAAGGCCTGCAGCCGGGTACGTTGATCAGCTACGAGACGACGCTGCCGGTTGGTACGACGCGCAACCGATGGGCGCCGATGCTGGCCGACGGTTCGGGCCTGCGTGCCGGCCGCGACTTCTTCCTGGTGTTCAGCCCGGAGCGGGTGCTCACCGGCCGAGTCTTCAACGATCTGCGCCGCTATCCGAAGCTAGTGGGCGGCATCGACGAGGAGTCCGCGCGCCGCGGCCTCGAGTTCTACGCGGCCGTCCTCGACTTCGACGAGCGCGACGACCTCGACCGGCCGAACGGCGTGTGGGACCTCGGTTCCGCCGAGGCATCCGAGATGGCCAAGCTCGCCGAGACCACCTATCGCGACGTCAACATTGGCCTCGCGAACCAGTTCGCGCGCTACGCGGACACCGTCGGCATCGACGTGACCAAGGTGATCGCGGCATGTAACACGCAGCCGTACAGCCACATCCACCAGCCGGGCATCGCGGTCGGTGGGCACTGCATCCCGATCTACCCGCGCATGTACCTGTGGAACGATCCGGCCGCCACAGTCGTGCGAGCGGCGCGCGAAGCGAACGCGGACATGCCGCACTACGCGGTGTCGAGGCTCGCGGACGCGTACGGCGACTTGTCCGGCGCCGGTGTACTCGTGCTGGGCGCGTCATATCGCGGTGCCGTCAAGGAGACCGCGTTCTCGGGCGTGTTCCCGACGGTCGACGCGCTCCGCGCGCGCGGTGCGGTGCCGTACGTGTCGGATCCAATGTATTCCAACGAGGAACTCGAATCGCTCGGACTGCCCGCGCACCGCGGCGAACCCGTCACGGCCGCGGTGATCCAGGCCGACCACGCCGAATACCGTACGTTGTCGGCGGCTGACCTGCCGGGCGTACGAGTGCTTGTGGACGGTCGACGCGTCACCGATCCGGCGCGGTGGTCCGGCGTCGCTCGGGTCGTGATCGGCGGCTGACGCCGACGTAACGCGTATAGTTCGGTGAACGAACTATACGTGTTACGATCCGCTCGTGGATCCACGCGACGTCGATGCGGTTCGAGCACTTGCCCGCGTCGCGCGTGTGCTGGAGCGAGCGTCGCCCGAGCTCAGTCTCGCGAACTACCGGGTGCTGGCGGCGATCGGTGCCGGCGACGAGCGCGCGTCGCGGGTCGGTCGGAAGCTCGCGCTCGGCAAACCAACGGTCAGCGCCACCGTCGATTCGCTGTGCCAGCGTGGCCTGGTCAGCCGGTCGAGCGTCGGCTCGGACCAACGCGCGGTCGCGCTGAATCTGACGTTGGCCGGCCGCGAACTACTCGACCGCGTGGAGCGCGCGATGGTCGAGCGCGTCACCGATCTCTGCCGCCGTACACCGGATCCGGAACGATTCATGGCGGCGCTGTCGTGGCTTGGTCCGGCCATGGACGAGTCGCTCGCCGAGCGCAACGCCGCCGAGGACGCGGACGCGCAACGCGCGTCGGCCGGCCCGCCGTCGTGACCGACACCGCGACCGGACCGGGCGACGCCGCGCTCGACGCCACGGCCGAGCCAGCACCAGCCGAGCCAGCACCGGCCGCGCGAGCACCAGCCGAGCCCCGAACCGAAGCATCCGAGACCGCGGGCATGTTCGCCTCCCTGCGCGTCTACAACTACCGGCTCTACTTCGCTGGTCAGAGCGTGTCGGTGGCCGGCAACTGGATGCAGAACGTCGCGATCAGTTGGGTCGTCCTGCAGCTGTCGCACAGCGGCTTCGTGCTCGGTGCGGTCACCGCCGCGCGCTTCGTGCCGCTGCTGTTGCTCGGACCGTGGGGCGGCCTGATCAGCGACCGCTCGGACAAGCGGCGCCTGATGATCCGTACGCAGGTGTGCGCCGCCACGCTGTCGCTGGTGCTGGCCCTGTTGTCGTGGACGGGGCACACCTCGGTGCCGACCCTCGTCGTGATCGTCGCATTGCTCGGCATGGTCAACGTGTTCGACGGTCCGGCACGACAGAGCCTGATCAGCAACATGGTCACGCGGGATCGACTGGCGAACGCGATCGCGTTGAACTCGATCGCCATGAACTCGTCCCGGATCGTCGGACCGGGCCTCGCCGGGCTGCTCATCGCGACGCTCGGTGCGACGCCATGCTTCTTCTTCAACGCCCTGTCGTTCGGCGCGGTGATCGCGAGCCTGCTTGCCATGCGCCGGTCCGAGCTGGTGCCGTCCAAGCGCGAGGTGCGATCAAAGGGACAGATCCGCGCCGGACTGCGCTACATGGCTCGGACGCCCGCCCTGCTCGGCCCGCTCGTGATGGCGACCGTCGCGGGTACGTTCGCCTGGGAGTTCCCGGTCACGCTTCCGCTACTGACGTCGATGACGTTCCACGCCGGAGCGGCGACGTACGGCGCGATGTTGTCGTGCCTCGCGGCCGGCGCGATCGCCGGTGCGCTCGTCGCGGCACGGCGCCGGCACCTCACCGTACGGTCGCTGTCGCTGTCCGCCGTGATCTGGGGTGCGCTGATCCTCGCGACCGCCGCGGCGCCGACGATCGGCATCGCGCTCGCGGTGATCGTGTTCGTCGGGTCGGGCGCCGTCACGTTCAACTCGGCGGCCAAGACGTTGCTTCAGCTCGCCAGCGCGCCGGAGATGCGCGGCCGGGTGATGGCGGTGTGGTCGATGGCGTGGCAGGGCAGCACCGTCGTCGGTGCGCCGATCGTCGGCGCGGCCGCCGGTCTTGCCGGCGCGCGAGCCGGCCTCGTGATCGGTGGCGTTGCGACGCTCGCGGTCGGCGCCTACTACGTCGTCGCCGGGCGAAACGCCCAGCGGCGGACGGAACGCGAAACAGCCGTCGTGCATTGACCTGAACTGTCCGACAGGTGAACGGCGGACACCGCGATATGCAACAAGCGGGCATAGTGATGCGCGTGCAGAACGTGATGCTGTCGTGGCAGCAGTCCGCGGGTCTCGGCGTCGCGCTTGCTGGCGCCGGTCTCGGCCTGCGGCCGGTACGTCGACCGTGGGTACGGATCGCGGCCGCGTTCGCCGTCGAAGCATCACTGATCGCCGCCCTCTATTCGGTGTGGCAATACATGGCGAATCGCTCGGTGTCCGATCGGGTCGGCGCGATCCGGCACGCCGAGTGGCTGGTGCGCCTCGAAAGCTCCGTGCATCTGCCGTCCGAACGTGCGCTGCAGAACGTCGTGCTGTCACACCGGTACGTTGTCGAGGCGGCCAACCTCTACTACGACACGATGCATTTCACCGCCATCTTCGTGTTCCTGCTGTGGTTGTTCTTCTGGCACCGCGCTCGCTACGGCGCAGTGCGCACCGTGCTCGCCATCGCGACGCTGACCTGCCTGGTCATCTCGTTCGTACCGGTCGCGCCGCCGCGCCTACTGCCCGGGTACGTCGACACCGCGGCGATCTACGGCCAGTCCGTGTACGGCGGCTCGGTGGCCAACGAGCTATCCGCGATGCCGTCCGTACACGTCGCATGGGCGGTGTTGATCGCGTGGTACGCCATGCGGATCGGTCGCGGCCGGTGGCGTCTGCTCGGTCCGGCGCATGCCGTCGTGACCACGATCGTTGTCGTGGTGACCGCGAACCACTGGTGGCTGGACGGTGTCGTCGCGGTCGCCGTACTCGTCGCGAGCGCGTGGGCGTACGTCGGCGTGGTCCGCGGGTGGACTGCCTGGCGCCTGGCGGCGCCGCTGACCGCCGCTGGCGACCGGCCGCTAACCGCCGCCGGCGACCGGCCGCTAACCGCCGGCGACCTCGACGACGGTGTCACCGGAAAGCCGGCCGTGCGAGTCGCTCACAACGGCACCGCTGTGCCGCAGCAACGAGATGACGCGGGTGACGTCCGACGACCGGTAGATCGTGTCGGTGAGCGCATAGTGCCGTAGCTCCGTCACGGTCTGCGGACCGGTGGCGGTCAGCCGGTCGAGCAGCGCGCGCCGCAGCGGCCCCGGGTGCGGCGACAGCGAGATGTCCTGCAGGTGCCCTTCCGGGTCGGTCGGGTCGCGGTAGCGCACGCCCGCGTACTCGTCGACCGCCCACAACGCGTTCTTGAACGCTTCGAGGTTGTTCGCTCGATCGGTGGCGAAGCTGACCAGACACGCCGCGTTCTCGCCGTCCGCGTCGATGAACTCCACGCCGGTCGTCAAGCGGAAGCCGCGGGCCTGCAGCGCCGACCGTTGCGCCAGCCAGTCGCCGGGCGGCGTCACGGTGATCAGCTCGGTGGGGCGGCCGGCCGCGTGCAGGCGGGCGGGCGGCGCTGCGATAGCGGCGTACACGAGGAGCGGGGCACCCGCTGCGCCGGCTGCGCTCACCGCCGCCGCGAGCATGTCGTCCGGTTCGCCGCTGACCGCGTGCACCGCGAGGTTTGCCGGAGTGCCGAGTTCGGCCTGTACGGCGTCGAGCCGATCGGTTGCCGCGGCGGTCGGGCCGACCACAAGGTAGGCCAGCCGGCGCCGGACGAGCAGGTCCTGGAATTCGGCGAAGCCGCGCAGCGCAGCCTCGGCCGTCTCGAGGTGCGCGTCGGTGCTCGCCGGGTCGTCGGGCGGTCCGGACCACGCGTACGCGAACGTGACCCGCCTACCGCCGTGCAGCGCGGCCGGTGTCCACACGTCCAGATACCGGACGAGCAACTCCCGGGTCACGCCCGCAAGCGTCATGCCCTAAGTGTGACGGCTTGACCGGTAAGCACGCTACGCCCTCCGGGTCGGTAACCGTCCGCCTGGAAGATCAGGTCAGCGCGGCGGCCAGCGACGCCAACCCCGCCACGAGGTCCTCGCCCGGTGCGGTGAGGAGGTTGATCGCCACGTGGTCGGCACCGGCGTCGAGGTGCGCGCCGAGCCCGGCCGCGATGCGCGCCGGCTCGCCGTAGACGACGAGCGCGTCGATCAGGCGGTCACTGCCGCCGCCGTCGAGGTCGGCGTCGTCGAAGCCGAGGGTACGCAGATTGCGCGTGTAGTTGACGAGCCCGAGGTACGGGCGCTGGACGGTCGGCCGGCCGATGGCCCGCGCCCGCACCGGATCGCTTTCCAGCACGACCCGCTGTTCGGGAGCGAGCAGCACCCCATCACCGAGGATCGCGCGCGCCCGACGGGTGTGCTCCGGCGTGACGAGATAGGGGTGCGCGCCGGCGCTCCGCCGTGCGGCCAGACGCAGCATCGCCGGTCCGAGCGCGGCCAGCACGCGTCGGTCCGGCGGCACGTGCGCGGCGTCCAGCGCGTCGAGGTACGCGACCATCGCGTCGTACGGCTTCGCGTAGCCGGCCACCGACTCCGGGTGCCCGACGCCGATGCCCAGCACGAACCGGCCGGGGTGCCGGTGTTCGATGCGGTGGTACGAGCCCGCGACGGTGTCCGGCGCGTCACGCCAGACGTTCACGATGCCGGTCGCGATTGTGATCGTCGTGGTCGCGTCCAGCAGTTCCTCGATCAGCGCGAGGTCGCCGCTCGGTGAGCCGCCGACCCAGATCGCGCCGTAGCCGAGGCGTTCCAGCGCGACGGCGAGTTCGGCCGAGCACTCGGCGCCGCGGCGGAAGACGCCGAACCTGCCGAACTGTGTGTCCATGTCTTAGCTGCTCCCGTCGACGTCGCGCCGATCTGTTACGGCGAGCGTCCGCGCCGGCTGCGATGATGACCGTCGTCGGTGCACAGCACACTGGGGGACGCGTGGCGGATCGAAGGTACGGCACCCCGACACCTCGGACAACATCCGAGGTCCACGGCGACGAATGGGTCGGCTTCAAGGCGCCCGGCGAGACGTACGAACACGTCGCGTTTATCGGCGTCGATCTCGTGGACGCCGATAACGCGGGCGCGACATTCAACGAGTGCACGTTTCGCGACTGCCGATTCAACGCCTCGACGCACACCGGCGCGGCGTTCGTGAACTGCAAGTTTGTCGGATGCAGCTTCTTCGACGCGACGTTCACCGACTGCAAGCTCGTCGGCGCCACGTTCGAGCGGTGCACCTTCGGACTGCTGAAGGTCGTCGGCGGTGACTGGTCGTTCGTGGGGCTTCACGGCGCGGATCTGCGCGGGACGTCGATTGTGGGCGCACGGATGCGCGAGGCCGACCTGGCCGCCGTACGCCTTGGCAAGGCGGTCGTGCAGCACGTCGATCTGGCCGGCGCATCGTTGCAACGTGCCGAGCTAGCGGGTGCCGACCTGCGCGGGTCGGACCTGTCCGCGGTCGACCCAGTGGCGACGACGATGCGTGGCGCGATCATCGACGTGCAGCAGGCTGTCACGCTCGCCGAGGCGCTCGGCGTCGTGGTGCGCGAGGATGTGCCGCGCCGGTAGCCGAAGCGTAGCGCCGCCGCGAGGCGCCATCGTCGGCAGCGCCCTGAGTCATCAACGCGACGATTGCGTCGACGCTGTCCGACTGGTCGGCGACCCGGTTGCGGCCCACGTGTCCACAGCGGACACAGCGATGCACGATCATGAGCCCTTTCGCCGGGTGGAACTCGACGCCGGTCGGCGCCATGAGTCCTCGGCACGGGTTCGCGCGGTCGCCCGGCCGATCGTCGACGTGCCGCGAATGCAGACAGCTCGGGCAATGATTCCGGTATCCGCCGTCGGCGAGCGCGCTAACCTCCACGCCGCAGTGCTGACACGTGAACGGCGTGTTCTCGGTAGTTCTGGTGATGGCCTGTCCTCACGAGTCGAAGGGATCTTCGATCTCGGAAGGCCAGGGTTCCGTTTCCTCTCCCCGCCGCGGCCGCTTGGCGAGCGGTCGGGTCCCAGGCTTGGTTGGCGAGTGACCGATTCACCGCCGGCCTCTTGAGCCAGCGATTACTTCCAGTTCCTGCTTCATCCCGACGTATCGCATCCGGGAATCCGTACCCTGCTGACTTTGCCCACCGCCCGGCAATGCCGGGCGGTGATTTGTGTCAGCCACTGTCAGGTAGGTTGCCCCGCCTGCCACTGGTAGGTGTCGTGCCAACCGCACTGGCGTCGGCGTCGTCCCCTGTCAGGCACGCGCGACGAATCTCGCCAAGCTCACCTCCGGTCACCACGTGTCCCGGTCGGGACCGGCCTGCGACCAACTGCCGGCCCTGACCACTGCAGCTCTTGACGAACACTGTCACTCCGGCGCGTCGCACGGCGCAACAGCTATCTCGCCGTTGCGCCCTCCCGATCCAGGTTGGCGAACGGCAGCGGGCAGCACGCGCTGACCGCGCACTCGGCCAGGTCGTCGCAGCCGGCATCGATGGCGGTGCGCAACGCGGCCGCCATCAACGTCAGGTCGGCGATCTTCGCCTCGATCTCGGCAACCTTCGCCTCGGCACGCGGCCGCAGCCCGGGCGGCGGCCGGCGGCCGTGGTGGTGGCGGCCGAGGTCGAGTAGGTCGGCGACCTCGTCGAGGGTGAAGCCGAGGCGTTGCGCCGTCTTGATGACCCGCAACACGGTCAACGCTTCGTCCGGATAGAGCCGGTGGCCACCCGGACTGCGCACCGGATCGGCGAGCAGGCCACGGCGTTCGTAGTAGCGCAGCGTCTGCAGGTTCACACCGGCGGCCTCGGCCAACTCGCCGCTGCGCATTCCAGTGATCATTCGCGTAGAACGTTCATCACGCGCTGTTGGATGCCGTCCAGGACGGCGACGTGACGGTCCGGCACTTCGATGTCGAGCACGGCACGATCCGACGCCTGTGCGGTGACCGCGAACGTGAAGAACGAGCAGCACTCGGTTTCTCGCCTGGTGAGGTCGCGCAGACCGGTCGCCAAATCGGCCGGACCGGCCAACACGATGCGCAGCTGACGGTCGGATAGGCGCTCGGCGCTGACCGCGCCGGCGAAGACCGCGTCGAATTCGGCGGCGCGCAATGGACGCTGCGCGGTCGGCAGCGTACAGACGTCGCCGATGTCGGCGATCCCGGTGAACGTCGATGGAAGGCTCATGCGTCGACGGTAAACCCGTATCTAGGTACCGGATGCAAGCCCCGCTTCGGGCGGGTCCAATACCCGCATTGTGCTTGCGCTCACGGCGGCGTACCCGTTGGGTGTGGGGGTGGCTCCCGGGAACCCGAACCGTCGGCGACCGACGCCGGCCGACCTCGACGCGGCCCGCGGCCGTGAAATTCCGGACGTGATCGCGCGCGACCTCGCCGTGCTTTTCTGCGGCATCAATCCCGGGCTGTGGTCGGCCGCGACCGGACACCACTTTGCACGTCCCGGCAACCGGTTCTGGCCGGCACTGTCCGCGAGCGGCTTCACGCCACGTGTCCTGGATCCGTCCGAACAGGATGAGTTGCTTGCCTTCCGGCTCGGCATCACGAATCTGGTCGGTCGGGGTACGGCGCGCGCCGACGAACTGTCGGCCACGGAACTTGTCGCCGGTGCACAGGTACTCACCGAGAAGGCGAAACGATGGCGGCCGCGGTGGATCGCGGTGCTCGGCGTGACCGCGTACCGGTCCGCGTTCGGTCGGCGTGACGCCGTGGTGGGCCGGCAACCCGATCGCCTGGCCGGATCGGGGCTGTGGATCCTGCCGAATCCGAGCGGACTCAACGCGCATTGGACTACACCGCGACTCACGGAGGCGTTTCGAGAACTGTGCGAGGCCGGATCGCGTCCGCGCGACGGTCGCGTTTAGAGGGCGAGGCAGCCGGGTAGCGCGTCTCGCCGGACTGGCTCGGCCGCCGCGGCGCGTCCCGAAGCGCCACGCGAACCATGCAGCCCGCGCGGGCTGACGAGCGTGAAGACGAGGACGATGTAGAACGGCATGTAGAAGTTCGACGACGCGTGAGAGAAGTCGGTGCCGATGGTGGATAGCAGGTCGCTGATGACCGACGTGATCGTGAAGGCGGCGAAGGCCATGGCGCGGAGCGCCAACGCCACAGCACGGAGCGCCAAGACCGCGGCGAACAAGGCCAGGGCCACGGCGCAGAAGGCGAAGACCGCAGCCAAGAAGATGGCGACGGCCACAGCGAACAGGGCGAAGGCCGCTCCGCAGAAGGCGAAGGCCACAGTCAAGAAGATGGCGATGCCTCTGCGGCGCACCGGAAGCGCTGGCAGGTCCGCAGAGGTTATCCCGTCCGATCTTGGCGAGTCGCTGCCGTCTGGCTCGGCCACCCCGGTGAGCCCGGCCACCTCGGCCACCCCAGTCAGCCCGGCGACCTCGGCCACCCCAGTGAGCCCGGCGACCTCGGCCACCCCGGTGAGCCCGGCGATGTTGGCCACCCAGGAGCCCCCGGCTGCCCCGGCGATTCCGGCCACGCCGGCGCTCCCGGTGATCCCGACGCCCCCGGAACCGCACGCGCAGATCGCGACGCGAGAACCGCCGGTCGTGCGCGCACCGGCCGGCGACCTAGCGCGGCACCGACCACAAGTGAGTGGGTCCGTCGACAAGGCAGCCAGGACGACGGCGGCGCGGGAGTTGGAGCTGATCCCGCAAGCGAAGATCCGGCCCGGTAGATACACGCTGAGCCTGTGGCCCGAGATTGCTTGGGCCAGTGCGCGCGGGTGGCGGGACGCGCAGACCCATGAGGTCGTCGTCCGTGACCTGACCGCGCGCCTTGTTGGCAGAGAACTCGCGTGCGGTCGGTGCGGACAAGATGTCATCGACCTCGCATTGTTACTGACCGGGCGCGGCATCTTCTGCGACATGTGCGGCAGGCGGTGCCGGTGGGAGCTGGAACCCTACGACATCGTCCTGGAGTGGAGCGTCGAGGCTCCGCGGCAGAGACGGAAGCCGAAGATCACCGTCGAGGATGCCGGACAACCATGACGCGCTACGGCTCGCGGTCCATCCGGTAGAACTGCCAGAAGTCGTGCTCGATCGGCACTCGCGTGCACGCGGCGAAGCCGGCCTCCGCCGCCCAGCGGTCGACGGTCGGCGCACGCAGCACGGTGCCGGCCGCTTCCACCGGGTCCTCGGCCATGGTCGCCGGCAGGCAATGCAGCACGCTGAAGCCGTATTGCATCCGCTCGACGGCGTCGGGTGTGGGCGTGAACTCGTCGGCCACGCGCTCGTCGGCGATGAAGAGCACGCCGCGCTCGGTGAGGTTGGCGCGCACCGTACGCAGCACGCCGACCGGGTCACCCATGTCGTGCAGCGCCTCGAAGATCGTGGCGAGATCGAACGGGCCGCGATTGCTGCGTCGACTCGCGTCGCCCACCTCGAACGTGACACGTCCGTCGAGACCGGCCCGCGCCACGGCCGCCCGGGCGGCGGCGATCGACGGCGCGTCCAGGTCGACGCCGGTCACCTGGATCAACGGGTACGCCCGCGCCAGCGCGATCGTCGAACTGCCCTCGCCGCAGCCGAGGTCGAGGACCCGTGCACTGGGCTCCGCAGCCAAGCGGGCCACCACGTCCGGCATCGCGGGCAGCCACGTCGACCCTAGATCCTGCACGAAACTCGGCCGATTCAGCGCACGGATGCCATCGCGGATCTCCGCACCGTACGCGCTGTAGGGCACACCGCCACCGGTACGGAACGCGTCCGGCAGCAACGGCATCGCGCGTGCGAGTCCCGCGAGGATGGTGGCAAGCGGTGCGGTGTGGTACGGGCTATCCGTGTCCAGCAGCACCTCGGCATGACCAGGTGGCATCCGGTAGACACGATTGGGCGCGGCGCGCGACGCGTCGTCGCAGTCGAGGAATCCGGCCACTGTCTGATGCTCGAGCCACTCCCTGGCGTAGCGGGGCGCGATGCCGGCCCGCGACGCTAGCTCGTCCTCGGTGATACCGCCGTCGATAGCGCGGTAGAGGCCGAGTTCGAGCCCGAGATGTACGCTCAGCAACTCCAACGCCGGGATCGTGCTGTCCACGAGCCGATCGGCGAGCAGATCCCGCGCCTCGTCGGCGGTCACGACGTCATCCATCTGTATACGATGCCACTGCTTGTTGGCGACCGCCCCGGATAGGCCCCAGGTCGGCGGGCTGTCGCGGACTATGCTCGCGAGGTGGCTATGGCAAAAGGTCACGGCCACGATCACGGCGCGCCGGTCGCCGGCCATCGTCGCCCGCTCGCGATCGTGCTCGCGATCTCCTCGACGATCCTCGTGGTCGAGGTGGTCGGCGCGGTCATCTCGGGATCGTTGGCGCTGCTCGCCGACGCCGGCCACATGCTCACCGACGTCGCCGGTCTCACGCTCGCGCTCATCGCGGCGGTGCTGGTCGAGCGGCCGACCACCACGCGGCGCACCTGGGGATACCGCCGCGCGGAGATCCTCGCCGCGGCCGCGCAGGCCGCCGTGCTGCTGGCCGTGGGCGTGTTCGTCGTGGTCGAGGCGATCCGGCGGCTCATAGTGCCGCCGGAGGTTGAGTCCGGCGTGATGGCGATCTTCGGCGTCGTCGGCCTGTTCGGCAACGTGTTGTCGATCGCGCTGCTGTCACGGATCCGGCGCGGGAACCTCAACACGCGCGCCGCGATGCTCGAGGTCGTCAACGACGCGCTCGGCTCGCTCGCGGTGCTCATCGCGGCCGGCATCATCGCCTGGACCGGCTGGACGCGCACCGATGCCGTCGCGTCCCTCGCCATCGGCGCGCTCATCATTCCGCGGACCTGGCGGCTGTTGCGGGAGACGACGGACGTATTGCTGGAGTCGACGCCTAAGGGCGTTGATCTCGAGGAGATCCGCAAGCACATCCTCGGCGTCAGCCACGTGCACACCGTGCACGACCTACATGCCTCGTCGGTGTCGTCGGACCTGCCCGTGCTCTCCGCGCACGTGGTCGTCGACGAGTCGTGCTTCCACGACGGTCACCTGCCGAAGCTGCTCGACGAGCTACAGCAGTGCCTGGCCGGCCACTTCGACGTGGAGCACAGTACGTTCCAGTTCGAGCCGGCCGGTCACGTCGACCACGAGCACGGCGCCCACCCCTAGGCGCGTGACCTAGCCGCGTCCCCCTACGGCTGGCGCCGGGACGCGAGCCACTCGGCCGGGTTCCACACCACGGGCGTCGAGCCGACCCCGTCGAACTCGATCGTGGGATCGTCGCTCTGGACCAGGCAGAGCAGCCGCCGACCGATCAGCAGCGCCTCGCGCGACCGTCGCGCGACGACGTCGAGCATCACTTGCGCGGAGGTGCGTCGCTGCGTCGCGAACACGTCGTAGCCGATGAGCACGAGCACGAGCCCGGTCGAGTCCGGTTCCCATCCGTAGTCGCCGGCCACCACGTCGGCGAGACAGTCGTTCAGCGCGTCGAGGTTGCGGCCGTAGTAGGACGGGAATCCGAGCGCCGCTGAGACGTCGTCGTGCATACGATCGTCCGCCGTCCAGCCACTCGCGTTCAGCCTGACGATCTGGTAGCCGTGCGCCCGCAGCGCGCCGACGGTGTCCTCGAGAACCGTCGCCCGCCAAAACAGCGTCACCGCCGAGTTCGACAACAGGCGGAATGCCGGATCGTCGAGGTCCGCGTGCTCGTCGAATGCCGTCACGCCTGGTGAGCGTAGCCGTGCTGAACGCGAGAAGGTCGGCCGGGCACGCGGGTCGGCCGGCGTCGTGGCACGATCGGGCGGTGACCGACTCGCTAGCCACCACGCCCTACGGTGCGTGGACCTCGCCCATCACGTCCGACTTCCTGGTCTCGTCGTCGATCCGCCTCGGCTTACCGATCGCGGTCGGCGCAGACGTCTACTGGGCCGAAGGGCGGCCGGCCGAGGGTGGCCGCCAGGTGATCGTGCGGCGCACCCCGGAGGGTGCGACGGCCGACATGATGGCGGCGCCGTTCAACGCCCGTACGCGGGTGCACGAATATGGTGGCGGCGCCGCGACCTTCGCCGACGACGGGACGATCTACGCGTCGAACTTCGAAGATCAGAAGCTTTACCGGGTACGGCCGGGTGAGGCGCCGCAACCGATCACGCACACGGACGGGATGCGATATGCCGACGGTGTTATTGACGTCGAGCGCGGCCGGCTGATCTGCGTACGCGAGGACCACACCGGCGGCGGAGAGGCCGTCAACACGATCGCGGCCGTGGATCTCGCGACCGGCGACGAGACCGTGCTGGTGGACGGCCACGACTTCTTCGCCGCGCCACGGCTCGCGCCGGACGGCCGGCTGTGCTGGCTGTCGTGGGATCACCCGAACATGCCGTGGAACGGCTCGGAGTTGTCGGTTGGCACGTTTGACGACGCTGGCGGCATCGAGCACGCGATCGTGGTCGCGGGCGGCCCCTCCGAATCGATCGTGCAGCCGACCTGGGCGGCCGACGGCACGCTCTACTTCGCGTCCGACCGCAACGGATTCTGGAACATCTACCGACTGCGCGGCGGCGAAGTATCCCCGGTTCTGGTGCGCGACAACGACTTCGGTAAGCCGTCCTGGGTCTTCGGCATCACGACGTTCGACGTACTCGACAACCGGCACCTCGCGGTGACGTACGCGGACCAGGGCGAGTGGCGGCTCGCCGTAATCGACCTGGAGACCGGGCACCTACGTGACGTTCCGACGCCGTACAACGAGTTCAACGGGGTACGCGTCGGCCACGGCCGAGTGCTCGCGGTTGCCGGCAGTCCGACCCGCGCACCGGAGATCGTGTCGATCGATCCGATGACCGGGGCGGTCGACGTGCTGAAGCGGTCGAGCGAGGTCGACGTCGACGAGCACTACGTGTCGGTGGCCGAGCCGATCGAGTTCCCGACCGAGGGTGGGCGGACCGCACACGCGTTCTTCTACCCACCGCGCAACCCCGATCACGTCGCACTGGACGGCGAGCGGCCGCCGCTGCTCGTCTTCAGCCACGGCGGCCCGACCTCCGCGACGAACGGCACCTTGGACCTCGAGACGCAGTTCTGGACGAGTCGCGGCTTCGCGGTGGTCGACGTCAACTACGGCGGCAGCACCGGATACGGCCGCGCCTACTGGGAGCGGCTGAACGGGCAGTGGGGCATCGTCGACGTCGACGACTGCGTCAACGCCGCGCGTTATCTCGCCGATCAGGGCTTCGTGGATCCGGACCGGCTCGCCATCCGCGGCGGCAGCGCGGGCGGCTACACCACGCTTGCCGCGCTGACGTTCCGCGACGTGTTCGCGGCCGGCGCGAGCCACTTCGGCGTCGGCGACGCCGTCGCGCTGGCGACCGAGACGCACAAGTTCGAGTCGCGCTATCTCGACTCGATGATCGGCCCGTACCCAGCGGCTCGCGACGTCTACCTCGAGCGCTCACCGATCAATCACGTCGAGCGGCTGAACCGACCGACCATCTTCTTCCAAGGGCTCGACGACAAGGTGGTGCCACCGAACCAAGCCGAGACGATGGTGGCCGCGCTGACCGCCAAAGGCGTACCGGTGGCGTACGTCGCGTACGAGGGGGAGGGGCACGGCTTCCGTAAGGCGGCCAACATCAAGCGGACCGCCGACGCCGAACTCTACTTCTACGGACGGATCTTCGGATTCACGCCGGCCGGCGAAATCGAGCCGGTCGACATCGCGAACCTGCCGTAGCCGGTGCGGCCGTAGCCGGATGCCAAGGCGGCCGGCCGGACACGCGGTGCCAAGTCGGCCGGCTACGGCGTCAGCTCCCAGAGCAGCCGGTAGTAGTCGATGCGGTCGCGGTCGGCGGCGACGCCGTACGTGTCGAAGAAGAGACCCTGCCAGTCGCCCTCGTAGTTCCACGTCAACGCCCACGACGCGACGGCCAGGTCCGCCCACCGGTCGGCGATGCCCAACTCGCCGAGGTCGACGTGTGCCGTCCAGCGACCGTCGTCGCCGATCAGCGTGTTCGGCGAGCACGCGTCGCCGTGGCAGACCACGAGCTTGTCGTCGGGTGGCGGATCGATGATGCGCCGTAGCGCCGCGTCCAGGCCGATGGCGGCGTAGTCCTCGTGCCATGGCGCGCCGCTCAACTTGCCGGCCGCGCGCGACGCGAACGCGTGGCCGACCCGATCGGCGCGCGCCCACGTGAACGGGCACTCGGCAACCGGCATCGCGTCGTGCATGGCACGCAGACCATTGGCGATCGCGGTGACCGCGGTTCGCGGCTCTTGCTTCCAGCGATCGGATACCGCGTATTCGCCGGGCAAGGCTGCGGTGACCAGCCACTGCCCGTCGTCGTCGCGGTCGCAGTCGAGCACCACGGGTACGGGTGTGAACCGCACTGCCCACGCCAGCCGCTCGGCTTCGCGCGTGAGGTCGAGCCCGCTTTCGTGTGGCGACCACTTGACGAAGGTGTCCGCACCGACGCGGTACGTGAGCCCGCCGAGTTCGTTGTGCCAGATGGCTTGCAGGCGGCGACCGGCAGCGAGCTTCGCGACCCGTGGCGGCACCGGAACGTCGAGATCCATCGGGGACACGGTCACCGCGCCAGCCTCGCATACGTAGGGTGGGACTCGCCCGCCGGGTTTCGGCGGTGCTGACGAACCAGCGCGCGCCACCGGACGGGAACGATGCTGACCAGAGACGACGTCGATGCCGCTGCGCGGCGCATCGCCGGGCGCGTCCGGCGTACGCCGGTGCTGCCGCCCGACGACGGCGCAGCACCAGTGTGGTTCAAGTGCGAGTGGCTGCAGCACACCGGCTCGTTCAAGGCGCGCGGCGCGTTCAATCGAGTGCTCGCCGCGCAACAGGCCGACGAACTCGATCCAGCGGTCGGTGTGGTGGCGGCGTCAGGCGGCAACGCGGGACTTGCGGTCGCGTACGCCGCCGCGCATGTCGGCGTGCCGGCCGAGATCTGGGTGCCGACGAACGCTCCGCCGGTGAAGGTCGCGCGGCTGCGGGACTTGGGCGCAACGGTCGTGGAGCACGGCGTGGAATACGCGGAGGCGTATCACGGCGCGATCACGCGAGCCGACGAGACCGGTGCTGTTTATTGCCACGCGTACGACCACGTGAACATGGCCGCCGGTGCCGGCACCATCGGGCTGGAACTGCTCGAACAGGTGCCGGGCGGCTTCGACACCGTCATCGTCGCGGTCGGCGGCGGCGGCTTGATTGCCGGTGTCGCGACGTCCCTGGAACCGGTCGGCGTCCGCGTCGTCGGTGCCGAGCCGGGCACCGCCGCGACGCTGCACACCGCACTTGCCGCTGGCGGCCCGGTCGACGTACCGGTGTCGGGCATCGCCGCCGACTCGCTCGGTGCCCGGCGCGTTGGCGAGATCGCGTACGCGGTGGCCACTCGTACCGGTGTGGTGAGCGTGCTCGTCGACGACGCCGACATCACTGCGGCCCGGCGGGATCTGTGGCACCGCCACCACATCGTCGTCGAGCACGGCGCCGCGGCGGCCTGGGCGGCGCTCGCGGCCGGCGCCTACCGGCCGGAGCCCGACGAGCGAATCGTCGTCGTGTTATGCGGTGCGAACACCAACCCGGCCGACCTCGGTTGAGCGCGTCGGCGTGCGCTGCGACCGAGCGCAGCCACGCGGAAACTCACCGGACGGTTGCGGCGTGCGCTAGTAGAGTCCGGGTCAACAGCGACGACGGAGCCGAGTAGCGGCGCGATCACCGGAGTCGAGAGAGCCGCCGGCAGCTGGGAAGGCGGCCTCCGGCCGCGGCGTGAAGACCCTCCCGAGCCGCGGGGAAGAACGGCGTCGTACGACGCTCAGTAGAGCCCCGCCGTCCCGATCCGGCCTGCCGGACCGGAGCCCATGTCACGGGCGTGAGAGGCCGTCGTGCCGGCTCGGTGATCGAGCGCACGGCGGTGAAGGTGCGGTGGTACCGCGAGGTTCCCGCTCGCCCGCACCTGTCTGGGATGCGTTGCGCAGACCAGAGGAGGTAAACGCTATGCAGCGCTTCCTTAGCTATGAACTTTCGGCCCATGTTGGCGAGACCGTGCGGCTCGCCGGCTGGGTCCACCGCCGGCGGATGCTCAAGGACGTCGCGTTTCTCATCCTCCGTGACGCGAGCGGTGTCGCGCAGATCGTCGTCGACCCGTCGCGTCGCGCGAGCCTTGACGCGACACCCGAGGAGACACCGATCTCGGTGACCGGCCGGGTCGTCGAGAACCCGGTGGCACCCGGCGGGGTCGAGATGGTTGAGCCGGAGATCGTCGCGTTGAGCGACCCGGCGGCACCGCCGCCGTTCGACCTCTACCGACCGCGCGTGGGCGCGGGTCTGCCGACCGTGCTTGACCACGCTCCCGTCGCCCTCCGCCACCCACGTCTTGCCGCCGCACATCGGATCGGTGCCGCGGCGGTCGCCGGCTTTCGCGCCGCGCTGGACTCGCGGTCGTTCGTGGAGATCTTCACGCCGAAGATCGTGGGTACCGCGACCGAGAGCGGCGCGAACGTGTTCCGGCTCGACTACTTTGGACGGCCGGCCTACCTGGCGCAGTCGCCCCAGTTCTACAAGCAGATGATGGTGGGCGTCTTCGAGCGGGTCTACGAGGTCGGCAGGGTGTTCCGCGCGGAGCCGAGCGACACAGGGCGGCATCTGGCCGAATACACGTCACTCGACGCCGAGATGGGGTTCGTCGCCGACCATCACGAGGTGATGGCGGCCTGCCGGGACGCGGTGGCCGGCATGCTCGACGCGGTGTGGGACCGCGCGCCACGCCAGTGCGAGCTGCTCGGCATCGAACGGCCCGCGCTGCCGGCCGACGTACCCGTCGTGCACTTCACCGATGTGCTGTCGATGATCGCCGCGCAGACCAGCCACGACGTCCATCGGGCCACCGACCTGTCGCCGGCCGATGAGCGATTCATCGGCGACTGGGCGCGCCGCGAGCACGGCTCGGACTTCGTCTTCGTGGACGGCTATCCGACCGCGCATCGCGCGTTCTACACGCATCCCGACCCGGACCGACCCGGCTACTCGCGCGGCTTCGACCTCATTTTTCGCGGTCTCGAACTGGTCAGCGGCGCACAGCGACTGCACCGGTACGACGACTACGTGGCGGTCCTAGCGGAACGGGGCGAGACGGACCTGACGGCGTACGCGGGATATCTCGACGTGATGCGGCACGGCATGCCGCCGCATGGCGGGTTCGCCTTCGGGTTGGAACGGTTCCTCGCCCGGTTGACCGGTGCCGGCAACGTCCGTGAGGTCGCCCTCTTCCCGCGTGACGTGCACCGGGTCGCGCCGTGACCGGTCTACCGGGCGTCGCCGAAGTCCGGTGTGCGGCCCTCGAGGAATGCGGCCAGCCCCTCGCGGACGTCATCGGTGGCGCGCTGCCAGGCGTTGAGCTCCATATTCGGGTCGCGTTTGGTGCCGAGCGCGTTGATGACCGCCTTGGCAGCGCCGACCGTTTGCGGTGAGCGTGACGCGATCGTACGGGCGAACGACCGTACGCGATCGTCCAAGGCGGCCGCCGCGACGACCTCGTCGACGAGCCCGTACGTCAGCGCGCGGCCGGCGTCGATGAGTTCCGCGGAGTAGAGGAGGTATTTGGCGCGTGCCGGCCCGATCAGTCGGGTCAGCCGTGCCGTCGGCTCCAGCGGGTAGACGATGCCGAACTTCGCCGGCGTGATGCCGAATTTGGCGTCGTCAGCGGCAATGCGTATGTCACAGGCGACCGCGAGCTGGCACCCGCCGCCGACGCAGGCACCGCGGATCGCGGCAACGGTCGGATGCGGGAAGGCGGCCAGCGACGACTCGGCGGCCACATTCGTTTCCTGGTACGCGCGGGCCCGCGATGCCTCGGCGTACACACCGTGCAGTTCCCGGACATCCGCGCCGGCCGAAAACGACGAACCCTCGCCGGTCACCACGAGAACCCGCAGGCCGTCCAGCGCCGCGAGGTCGGCGAGCAGGTCCGGCAGCGTCTCCCACATCGCGAGCGTGATGGCGTTGCGCTTGTCCGGTCGGTCGATGCTGAGCACGGCGACGCCCGCGTCGTCCACCCCGACGCGAAAACCCTCCCGTGACCGCCGGTCCGCGAGACCGTCCGCCAGGCTCACCGCACCACCCTATCGATCACGCCGGGAGCAGCACCTGGGTACACCGGCTTTCGGCAAGTGTGGCGCCGTCCGCGTCGCGCAGTTCGGCCGCGCAGAACACCACACGCGACGTACGCCGCAGCACCCGACCGTCGGCGCGCAATGTGCCCGGTCGGGTCGGCCGAAAGAACTCGACCCGGAGATCCGCGGTCAGGAACACCTCATGGTTGTCGAGCACGGTCCAGCACGCGCCGCCCATTGCGGAGTCGAGGATCGCGGTCACCAGACCACCCTGGATGACCGGGCCGCCCGGCGTGTGGAAGCCGTACTCGACGGTGGCGTCCCATTCCACGGTTGCCGTTCCGGGCGTCCAGTCGGTGCGACGGAAACCGAGTGTGCGCCACAGATTCGGACCATCGCCACCGCGCTGCGCAAACGAGCCGATGTCGGCGAACCGTTCACCGGCTCGGATCTGTTGATCCGTCATCGATCTCCTCAGACATCGTGGGCGGCCGCTGCGTAGCGCTGCCGCGAGGCCGCATTGGCGCGGCCGCTGCGTAGCGTTGCCGCGAGGCCGCATTGATTCGGCCGCTGCGTAGCGTTGCCGCGAGGCCGCGAACTGGCAGCACGATGATTGCACGTCCAATGTGAAAACCCTTACTCGCGGCACCTCGGGAGCCGACGACAATGAGGGCGTGGGGACACCGATCACGCTGCCGGTGACGTACCGCGCGGTGCCGTACGTCCCGGAGGTCTCGATCCGCCAAGCCGAGTCGGACGCGGGGCTGTGGGACGAGTCCGACGGCGGCTACCACAGCGACCGGCCGCCGCCGTTCTGGGCATTCCCATGGCCCGGCGGTCAGGCGCTAGCGCGCTTCGTGATCGACCACCGTGACACCGTGGTCGACCGGCGCGTGCTCGACCTCGGCGCGGGATCGGGATTGGTCGCGCTGGCCGCCGCGATCGCAGGTGCGCGCCAGGTCACCGCCGCCGACTCCGACCCGGCCGCGATCGACGCGATCCGGCGCAACGTCGCGATGACGGTGGTTGGCGACCGGATCGACGCCATTCGGATCGACCTGCTCGATCTCATGAACCGCGACCGCGCCGAGGTCCGCGACCTGCTGGACACCTTCGACGTCTTGCTGGCCGGCGATCTGTTCTACACCGCTCCGCTGGCCGACGGCGCGATGCGCGTCCTGCGCACCGCCGAGCGATCCGGTGCCCGTGTCCTCGTCGGCGATGCGGGCCGAGGGTTTCTGCCGACTCGGGCCTTCCGCTTGATCCGGCACTACGATGTGCCGACACGGGCCGCCGTCGAGGACACCACTCACCGGCGCGCGAGCGTGTGGGAACTTCGCCCGTCCGGTGCCCGGACGGTCCGACGGGACGGGAGTTGACTGTGGACTCATCGACCGGCCTGGTCTTCCCGCGAAGCGATCCGACCAGCGGCCCGACCACCGACCAGCCCGGCGCGGCGCGTGGCGGTGGCGCACCGGCACGTAGCACGTCGGCGCTCGGGCGCGCCGTTGTGGCCGACGCGCTGCGCGCCGTCGACCCGATCGGAGCACGCGCCGCGGAAGGTGAGACGAACTGGCGCCGCGGATACCTTGGCCACTTCCGGCGACTCGTCGAGGCGGGTCTCACCGCGCCGGATGCCGGGCGAACGATCGCCGCCGACGGCCTCGCATCGCTGCACGCTCGCATGCGCTACATCGGGCGCGACGGCGTGGAAGTCGGTGTCGCAGAAGCGATCGCGACTCCGGCGGCAGCCAGCGCGGCGGAGGGCGCCGCGGGGATCGCGACCGTGACGGTGGCCGGCGGCGGCGAGATCGATCGCGAGCTTTCCGTTCCGTACCATGGCATGCGCTTGCGCGGCGCGGACCTGCAGCGGCAGCTCGACAGCTGGACCGATCGCGGCGTGATCGAACCGTCCGCGGCACAGGCGCTGCGCGACGTCGCCGCGAATCCGGACTGGCTCGACCTTGCCGACCAACGGATCGTCGCGCTCGGCGCGGGCGCGGAGATGGGTCCGGTGCAGTCGTTGTTGCGCTGGGGCGCCGGCGTAGTCGCCGTCGATCTGCCGCGGCCGGCCATCTGGTCGCGGTTGCTGGAAATCAATGCGCGGTACGGCGGCCGCCTGCATCTGCCGGTGCGTGGCGGTTCGAGCCCCGACGACCCGGATCTCGCCAATCGAGCCGGCGCAGATCTGCTGCACGACGTGCGAGACGCGGCCGCGTGGCTCGGTCAACTCGACGGTCGACTCGTGCTCGGCAACTACGTCTACGCGGACGGCCCGGTGAACGTACGCGTTTCGATGGCAGTCGACGCGCTCTCCGTACGGCTGGTGGCCGACCGCCCGGACACCGCGCTGGCGTTCCTCGCCACTCCGACCGACGTGTTCGCGGTGCCGTCCGAGGCGGTCGCGTACGCAGTCGAGGCGTACCAGCGACCCACCGGCGTCCGTCGGGTACGTCGCCCGCTCCGTGTGGTGTCCGCCGGCCGACTGTTGCGGCGCAACTACGCTCCCGGCACCGACCCCGGCATCTGTGACAGCCTCGTGCCGCAGCAGGGTCCGAACTATGCACTGGCGAAGCGGCTGCAGCGTTGGCGGGCCACCGCGGCGCGGGCGGCCGGAACCACGGTGAGCTTCAAGGTCGCGCCGCCGACGCGTACCCGCTCCGTCGTGAAGAACCGAGCGCTCGCCGCCGCGTACGCCGGCGCGCATCTGTTCGACGTCGAGGTGTTCGAGCCCGCGACGAGCAACACGCTGATGGCCGCGCTGCTCGTCCACGACCTGCGATCGCCCGCGCCATCGGCCGCGTTCCCGTGGCAGGACGAGGCATTCGGCGCGGCGCATGGTGGGCTGTGGCGGGGACCGTACGCGCCGCGCAGCGCCCTGGGCCTCGCGGCGCTGATCGGTTTCGGCGGCGCGCGGGGCTGAATCATTCGCTTGGCCTGCCGGCTCGGTTGGCTGCTTGGCCTGCCGGCTCGGCTGGCTTCGCCGGCTCGGTTGGCCGGCCGGAGGCACTGTCGGTCCTCGATGCCACGATGGCGGCATGGCCGAGATGGAGATCGGTGGGCAGCCGGTGGTCGGGTTCGCCACTGTCGCGGAGTGCGAGTCGTGGTTCGAGCGGCATCACGCCGAGCATCGCGGCTTCTGGATGAAGATCGGCAAGGCCGGTGGGACTGGCTCGGTG
>DATFRR010000291.1:0-3122 GCA_035263025.1 Micromonosporaceae bacterium | reverse complement strand
CGCGCCACCCGACGCCGCGCCACCCGACGCCGCGCCGCCCGACGCCGCGCCACCCGAACCCGCGCCACCCGAACCCGCGCCACCCGAACCCGCGCCACCCGAACCCGCGCCGGCCGCGCTACGCAGGTGCGCGAGCGCGACACGGCGCAACTCTGCCTCCGCGTCGAGTCCGGCCGCGGTGGCCTCCGCAACCAGCGCCCACAAGCGCTCGCCCAGATCCGCACGGCTGCGGTCGGTGTCGTCGTCAAGCGCGAGACCGGCACGTGCCGCCCGCGTCTGAATCTTTGCGGCTAGCGACAGCGCCGGCTGTCCGACGACGATCCCGTCCATCACACCGCGACCGGCGCGCTCCGCCCGTTTGATCTGTTCCCACTGCTCGGTGATCGCCTGGACGGTCTCCACGTTGGCATCGCCGAAGACGTGCGGATTGCGGCGCACCATCTTGTCGACGAGCCCGCCCGCCACTTCGTCGATCGTCCACGCCTGGCCATCCGGCAGATCCTCGGCGAGCCGCGCGTGCAGAACGACTTGCAACAGCACGTCGCCCAACTCGTCACGCAGCGCGTCGAGGTCGTCCGCCTCGATCGCGTCGACTGCCTCGTACGCCTCCTCGATCATGTACGTCGCGAGACTCCGGTGTGTCTGTTGCCGTTTCCACGGATCGCCGCCCGGCGAGGCGAGGCGATCCATCACGGCCACGACATCCAGGAGGCGCGCGCCGGTCGGGTCCCAGGATCCGTACGCCACCGTCATCTCGGCCACCGACGGATCCCGGGCAAGGCGCAGCCCGAGCGTCCGGGCCATTGGTGCGTCGCCGGCCGGACCCGCGAGCCAAACGACGGTTTCGTGCTGCGCCACGGCATCGAGGAGATCATCGACACCGCGTTCGGTCACCGTCACGGTGCCGCCCGCACGACGCACGGCCGCCGCTTGCTCGCCGTCCGCAGCGGTGAGAACTGGATTTGCGCGTACGAGATCCCAGGCCGCCGCCGTCATCAGCCCGGCCGGCAACCGTGGCGACGTCACGAGGAACACGATCCGCCCGGCCATTAGGTGTCCTTACGGCGCGGCCGCGCCCGGCTGGGAGTCACTCGTGCCCGACGCGTTGCTCGGCGGTGCTGCGATCGCGTCGATCGTGTTGGTGGTCACGCCGAGGATCGTGTGCTCGCCACCCTGTTGGTCGCTGACCTGCAACGTGGGGATCTGGAACCCGAAGTTCGGCTCCCCGGCCACCGGCGTCGGGATGTAGCGCGGGCTCACATCGACGTCGTACGTCTTGCCAACGCCGGCCAGCAGCCGCGTTGCGCTGATCGACTGGCCGAGTCCTTGCAGACCCTGCAGCGTCGGCTTCACCTGGTCGAACGTGGCGGTGGTCAGGCCCTCGTCCTTGACGCGTTGGTAGATCGACATCAGTTCCGCGTTGGTGGCAACGGCCGCCGGGAGGTTTGCGGTCAACTGCTCGATATAAGCCTGGTACGTGAACCGAGTGCGCAGATACGAGTCGGACGGCGGCACCTTGTTCGACGAGATCAACTGGTCGAATTTCTGTTGCGCCTCGCCGAGCGGGTCACCGTTCGTACTGAACCGCTTGTCCGATTTGTGGTCGTTAAGGTACCGCTTGAGCACCTGGATCGACACCATGTACTGCAGGATGCTCTGCCGGCAGCCCAACTCGCCGCCGCAGAACGCGGCAAGCGCCGTGGCACGATCGAACGGCGGCGCTGCCTGCCCATTGGAAGCCGCTTGCTGCGACGAGAACCGCTTCAGATCCGTCACAAGCGACGGAACCTCGGCGTTGACCTGCGCGTCGGTGATGCGAGTGTTGGCGACGAACGCGGCGGTCCCCGGCTCCGAACGGCAGCCAGCGAGCACGCCCACGGCCAGCAGGCCCATGACTGCCACGGCGGCAAGTCGACGTCGCGGCCGCCGGTCGCGCCGCTCCGCTGCGTAGCCGTAGCCGCGAGGCGCCGAGCGCACCGCCGCTTCGTAGCTATAGCCGCGAGGCGCCGTCCGCTCAGTCACGTTGGTTCCTCTCCCGCCGGGCCGTCTCCACCGCCCGCTGACACTGCGCCCGTCACTGTCTCACGCCCGCACCCCCCGACCCCACCCGGGTCCAAACCCCGACCGGGGGGCGGTTCGCGAAATCACGTCACCGTCGCCGTACCACAGAACTTCGAAAGCCTTAACCCCCATGGCACGGCGTCACCCCGCCGCGCGACAGGCCCGGGGCTACCGTCCCCCCGCGCAGACCTAAATGCCTTCCCCGTCAAGCGGGGGGACGGCAGCCCCGGGCCCTAAACCGCAACCACGTTTCACGCCGCAACCGGCGAACCAACAACGGTCGTCAACAACTCGGTCGCCCACTCCAAAATCGCCGCGTCCCGAAGCGTCTCACCGCCGACACGAGCCGTCGTCGGCCGCGGCAACGACACCTGATCGGATGCCGACTTGTAGACGGCGCCTGGGTAGAACCGAGACAGGCGCAACTGCTTGGACTCCGGAAGCACGAGCGGCGAGAAGCGCACGTGGCGGCCCTGCAACGACACATCGGTCACGCCGTACGCCCTGGCGAGCAGCCGGAACCGCGCCACCGCGACCAGGTTCGCAACGGCTTCGGGCGGTGTGCCGTAGCGGTCGGTCATCTCGGCGACCACCTCGTCGAGCGCCGCTTCGTCGCGGACTTCGGCGAGCTTGCGGTACATCTCCAGGCGCAGCCGCTCGACAGAGATGTAGTCGTAGGGCAAGTGCGCGTCGACCGGCAGGTCGATCTTGACGTCGGCGATCTCCTCCGGCCGCTCGCCCTTGAACGAGGCAACCGCCTCGCCGACCATGCGTACGTAGAGGTCGAATCCGACGCCTTCGATGTGTCCCGACTGCTCGCCGCCAAGTAGGTTGCCGGCGCCGCGGATCTCCAGGTCCTTCATCGCCACGTACATGCCGGCGCCCAGCTCGGTGTGCTGGGCGATGGTGGCCAGCCGCTCGTGCGCGTGCTCGGTGAGCGGCTTGTCCGGCGGGAACAGGAAGTACGCGTACGCCCGCTCCCGGCCGCGGCCCACCCGGCCGCGGATCTGGTGCAACTGAGCCAGACCGAGCAGGTCGGCCCGCTCGACGATGAGCGTGTT